>NZ_NKCO01000024.1:0-85286 GCF_002245615.1 Mycobacterium neumannii
TGGGGAGAAGAGGCAGGGGCGGAGGCGGAGGCTCGGTGGTGGTCTTGGTAACGGTGATTGTGGGCGGTGGCGGTGGCGGTGGAATCGGTTGTGGCGCCGGGGCTGCGGGCGGTGGCGGTGCCACCTGGGCGCCCGCCGGACGCACCGGCAGCGGGGCACCCGAAGGTGCTGCGCCGATCAACGATGCGACCAAAGTCCCGTGTCCGTCACAATCTGAGAGCCCATCACCGTACTGCGCCAACACGTAATCCCCGCCTGCCACCAGGTGCGGCAGGCGCGGAGAGGGCGCCACCCCGGTATCGATGACGGCGACGACGACCCCGGCACCGGTCGACTCTTGCCACGCCGCGGTCATATCCAGCATTGCCAGCGCCGGGGGCAGCTCGCGCAGATCGCTGCCGGGGACGACACCGGTCAGCGTGCACGCGCGCGTCTGCTTCATCGGCCAGTCTGGGGCTGGCGCGGGATCTGGCGGTGGCGGGCCGGGCGGCACCACCGGTGGGGTGATCGCCCAGCTGGCTCCCATGCTGGTGGCGGCGAGCAGCGCAACCGTGCCTACCAGTCCAGCACCGGTACGCACCCGGTCGGCAAAAGGCTTGCGGCTCATATCCCGTGCCTGACTGCGTTGCGGATTACCGGATACAGATTGAGCAGCCACAGTGCCCAGGGCAGCAGCGCGAGCAACAAGACGTACTCGATCATTTCCACGAACCGGCGCATCGGGGCGGTGTATTCGCGGAAGGGCACCACAAGCGCCGAGAGCAGTCCCAGCACGGCGAGGCCGAGGGTGACCGCGACGCAAATCATGGCCACCTTCAAGCTGGTGGAATCGCTGGCGGCGTAGCGGCCGATGGCCACTGCCGCTGCCCCCATACCGGCAACCATCAACGTGACGGACTGATAGCGGTCCACGAACGAGCGTGAGCGAAGCACCAGGATCACACAGACCGCTCCCACGAAGGCGGTGTAGCGCCATCCGCCGGGCTGGCCAGGTACCACGGCGTAGCGGGCGGCGACGATGGTCACCACGGCGAGCCCAATCATCATGCCGGTCAAGGTGTTGTTACCGCGCATCACCCATGCGCGGACCTGTTCCGCGGTGGCCACTCCGGTCGGGCCGACTGGCGACACGGTGTCGGAGGGCTGGCCGGGCAGCCGCTCGAAGACGCCGCGATTGGTCACGGACGGAAACAGCGGTGTCGGCACGCCGGAGGCGGCGACGGCGGTGCTGGTCGCCCACGTCACGGCGATAACCACGCCGATCATGGCGATGACGGCGACCCGTTCTGGACGGACCTCCCACGTCGAGGCCGCGACGACCGCCGCCACGAAGGCGAACGCACTGACGGTCAGAATCGCGGCGATCGCCACGATATGGCGGCCCCAGATCGTGGCGAGCACGATGACCCCGACGATGACGGCAACAAGCGGTGCGGCGAGGTGCCACAGGCTCGGGGTGCCCGGCAGGGACATGGCCGCGGCAGCCGCCGCGGGAATGAGCGCGACCCAGGACAGTGCGTGACCGGTTGCGCGGCGCTCACGGCCGGCCACAGTGCTGGGGTCTGCCTTGGACAGTCCGCGGGCTGCCGCGACGAGCGCCACCAGCATCGTCCAAGCCGAGGCTGCGCCGATCCAGCCGTACGAGGCGTCGGTGCCGCCGATGCTCCACCACCAGTTGACCAGGATGAGGCATGCCCACCCCACAACGCCTGCGGTGAGCCAGCTGGCGACCTTGCGGCCCATGTCGGGTGTCAGGGTGGCCAGCAGCTGATTGGCGGCCCGCGCGATGGCGGTCGAGACCATTTCCGTCACCGGTTCGTAGGTCTCGGCCGAGGCCGCCGGCAGCAGCCACAATTGCTCCCCGTCGAGCACCCCACACTCATCCAGCGTCTTCTGCGGGTCCAGCGGTTGTGCGTCCGCGCGGCACAACCGGTAGCTCTGCTCGGGATTGAGCAGTGGGCGGCCCCGTTCGCGCAGAACCTCGTTGACGCGGGCCACCAGGTCTTCGGTGACCGCGATCAGCGCCACCCCGGCGGGCAGGGAGTAGTCGATCTCGAAGTCCTCACCCACCAGGAGCGCGACCCGGCACAGCGCCGGGGTGGACGGCTCGGCGGGGTTCACTTCCCGTCCTCACTGCTGTTGAAGCCCGAGGCCAGCCGAGCGGTGATTTCCAGGTAGCGCCGCCGTGTCTCCGGGCGCAGCTCGTTGATGTCAATCACCCCAGCAGAGGCGATATGCGGATCGAACGGGACGACGAAGACGCGTTGCGGGCTGACCCAGCGAGAGAACTTCTCCACCAGCGACTCCACCAACTTGCGGTGAGCCTTGCCTGTCTCGCCCCGCACATCGTTGATGACGACGACGGTGCGTTGTAGCAACCGGTGATAACCAGCCTCGTAGGCCCAATCCATCAGCTCAGCAGCGCCTTTCGCGCCGTCCGGCGCTGTCGAAGCCACCATGATCAAGGCGTCGGCGCGGCTCATCAGGCCGGGGATGACCTGGTGGTCGACATCGGTGCCGGAGTCGCTGATCAACACGCTGTAGAAGCGCTGCAGCACCGCATGAGTGTCGGTGTACACCTGCGCAGTCAGTGGCTGACGATCGCTTTGGTATCGATTGCCTAGGACATCGAGGCCGGCAGACTCGTTCATCCCGACGTGCGAGCGAATATCGCTGTAACCATTCAGGTTTCGATCCGACAGCACGTCCTTGTAGGAGTTCGTGGCTTTGGGGTCGATCCGATCGGCCAGGTTCGAGGCGCGATCGGGGTTGGCGTCGATGGCGATCACTTTGTCCTTGCGCAGCGAGGCGAATGTCGACCCGATCGACGCGGTGGTCGTTGTCTTGCCCACGCCACCCTTGCCGCCCAGCACCACGATGGAGTAGGTGCCGCGCAGGTGGCCGGCGACCGTCGCGTTGAGGTTACGCAGCAGCTGCTCATCCGGTGACTCGCCGGTGTTGATGAGCTTGAATGTCCCGTAGTAGAGCCACTTTCGCCATCCGCGTGACGAGGGGATCTTGCGTGGAGTGTTGAGTTCGGAAGCGGAAATCTGCTCGCTGCGCAGCTCAGCACCCCCGGACCCGGTGTTGTGGGACCAGTCCCATTCGGGCGGTCGCGGCCCGCTGGGCGCTACGGGTTCACTTTGCCGCGACTCCGGCGCCCGCGCCGACCAGCCCGGCGGTGGCTGGGTGGGTCGCTGTCCCCCGCCTGACTGGGGGGCACCGCCCTGAGCCGGCCAACCGGGAGGAGGCGGTGGTGTTGCGTTGGATCCCAACGCGTTTCGCAGCGTTTCGCGAGACAGAAACTGTGTGCGTTCCTCCGGCGCGACCGGCCGAGGAGCCGGTCGTCCCGGCGGTTCTGCCTCCTGGCGTGGTACGTCATTGCCGAAGGCTGATGGCTGTCCAGCCGGGCGTGCGCTCCACGGCGGCGCTGCAGGTCCCTGTTCGTGGTGCTGCGGACCTTCGGCCGTGGGCGGTCTAGGCGTCGCGTTCACTTGGGCTGTTGGCTCATCGTTCGCAGGCGGGAATTTCGCTGCCGGAGTGCGTATCTCACCCTGGATGGGGCTGGATTCGAGGCTCTGGTTGGGGCCTTCGAGCGACTGAGGCGGCCAGGGAACCGCGGGATAACCCGGTGGGGGCGCTGCGGCATCCCCGCGCGGCACGTTGTTCGTCGGTGGGGTCTGACCCGTCGTCGGTGGCTGTTGGCCCCATCCCCCGCCGCTGTCGCCGGGTGGGTCGATGTGGTGCCGGCCGCCGGCAGGGTCGCCCTGGGGCTCGTCTGTAGCAGCAAATGGTGGCTGCGGATAGCTGGGGCCTGCTGGCGGCGTTTCGTCGCCGGCGCTTGCGGCCCCTGGTGCACTCCCGCGCGTCTCGTCGTCATCGCCGCGCCCCGTGTTGTTCAGTGCGTCGAAGAACTGTTGATCTCTGGACTCGGTCATGTAGCCCCGCCCTCCTGCCGATTTCCACCGGGGAGCGCTAAAGGCTCCTCGAATCGGTGAATATCACCGTCGCAGAAAGACTACCAACCACACATTTCAGGCGTCCACGACGTTAAGCACATCAGTGTGCGTGAAATGTCTGAATTCTTTGATGCTGGTCCCAGCCAGCACCGCTGGGCAGGTCCTTCAGCACGTCGCTCACCGCGCGATTGATCCGCGCCGCGGTGCCGGGAAACAGCATTGTCCAGCGCTGCTGGTCGTCGGTGGTACTGGAGGAGATGACGACCCTGCCCATCAGGGAGTCGACAACCATCGCACCCGTAGCGGCAAACTCAGGACCATCCACTGAATATTGGGTGGCGCCGATGGCCGCGCGCACGGCCCCGGTATCGGACACGGCGACGATAACGCGAGCCTGGCGTGCCGTCAGGCCTAGCTTCAGCAATTCCCCGATCACGTCGTAACCCTGCGGGTCCGACTGCCAGCTGCCCAGCACTGACTCCAGCTGTTCGGCCTCGATGTTGACGCCCTCGAACTCGGCCGGGATCTCCTCCCCGAGCAAGTCGTTCACAGCCTCGAAAACAGTAGTGTCACCGTCGAGGGGGCTGATGGTCACTTCGTCGAGCGGTTCCTCACCGCTTCGCCACACGCGCGCTGCGACAACCCATTTACCGTCACGGCGACACAGAACCGCTGTCCGATCGGCAGATTGGTGTGCGCGCCATGCGCGTAGCGCTGCCGCGGCAGCAAGAGGCTCTTTGAGCGGATCCGCTGGCGGCGTAAAGATTTCTGGGGGGCCGGTGAGACGCTCAGACTTCGCGTCCGGGCGGGACACCCTGATTGACACGTCGATATCGCAGCGGCCCAGTGTCCAAAGCCATTCCTGCACATCAGGGTCCAGTGTCCGGCCCTGGCAGACCCCCGCCTCCTCCAGTACCTGCAGGCCGGGGTGGGAGGCCAGCATAGCCTCGGTGTCGCCCACAGGCCGCACGCGCAGCGCCGCAGGAAGTCTGGTGACGCCAGAGAGCGCAGCTGTCAGCCACAGTCCTTCGGAGGTGGTCGACAGCTGCGCTCCCATGGGTCAGTCCTTACTCAGATGCCGACGAAGCGGGCAGCGTTCGCCGCGTCACCCATATCGGTGTTCTGCACCGCGCCGCCCTGGGCGCCGCCGTGCCGCTGGATGGTCTCGAAGACCTGCTGGTAGGCCTGCGTGATCGAACGCTGAGCCTCGGCGTAGGCGTTGGCACCCTTGTCGCTCCAGAAGTCCTGCGTCTGGGCGAGAACCTGCAGTGCCTGCTCCTGAAGACCGTTCAGATGCGAGACCAAGCCGGCCTGGGCGGCCACGTGGTCCATCATCTTCGCCTGGTCGTACCGCATACCCTCCATGTGGGTTCTCCTTCGAAAGTTGTTGTCGGTAGTTGGGTTACGCCTGGGTGGCGACGCTGGACAGCTTGGCCTGGTTCTCGGCCTCCACGCGGTCGTACTCGTTGGCGCCGGTCTGCATGGCCTGGATCACCTGATCGAACCGGGCCGAGACGTTGCGGCCGGTGGTGGCCACTTCCTCGGTGGTCTTCATCGAGGCCACGGAGGCGATGCCGACGAAGGCGCTCCCGCCGAGGTCCTGGTTCATCGTCATGTAGCGGCCCAGGGCGTTGAGCGTCTGGTTCTTGATCTCGTCGAGCTGGCTGGCCGAGTTGCGCAGCTTGGTTGAGTCAGTCTGGAACATGTCCACTTCCTTTCGAGTCCCGTATGGGATGGGTGTGCTGGTTGGTTGTCATGTGTTGCGCCGGTTGTCGCCGAGCGATCACCCTCCCCCGTCTGTGTAGACCACGCCATTGGCGGTCAGGATGGGGATAGCGTCCGCGTCGTCGAGGACCACCGATAGGGAGGTGTCGTCCTCGCTGCGGCTCGCGCCTTGATCGCGGCGCTGCCCTGCCTGGGCGGCGCCCATCGGCATCATTCCGGGCATGCCGGAGCCCATCGGGCCCGTAGCCATGCCCGGCATGCCTGCGCGTGCGGCCGCCGAGGGCTTGTTCTGGCCGGGCGCGCTCGACCCGTCTGCGGCCGAGGCTGGGCCCCACCACGCCGAGGGCATCCCGATCGGGCCACTGCCCATGCTGGCGCCGGCGGGTTTGGTGAGCGCGGCCGTCACCGGGCCACCGCCGGATCCAAAGCCGCCGCTGACACCGTTCATAGACGCAGCGAGGTTGGCGCCGGGAGCGTTGGCCGATAGTCCGCCGAACGGTCCGCCGCCCATGCCGCCCATGCCGCCCATCATGCTGCTCAGCTGGCTGCCCATCTGCATAGGCGCTTGGGCCAGCTGCGACAGCGGCTGGGTCATTCCCTGGGCCATGGAGGGCAGCGAGCTCGCCATGCCCATCATCGATTGGCTGCTACCGAGCAGTTCGCTTCCACCCGGCTGAGCGAGTTGCGGGGTGCCGGTAGTGCCCACATCGCCCTCGCCGCCTGACTGGCCGGCGCTGGTCGCCGCCGACAGCGCGGCCGGGGCCGCCGACGAGACGGCTTGACCCGCGGCCTGTAGTGGGGCGCTGAGACCCTGCATGGACGCTTGGACACCGGTCTGGACTCCTTGCGCGCCCATGCTGGCCGCCCCTGCCGCCAACGCGGCCGGATTGCCTCCGGCGGCCAGCGGTGGGCGAAGCGGGACGCTGAGGCCGGACACGATGCTGGCCGCGGCGCTGGAGTAGCCGGTCATCGCGGTCGCGTTCTGCGCCCAGTACTCGCCGTACTCGACGTCAGCCTCGGCGATGGCGGGGGTGTTCTGGCCAATGATGTTCGTAGCTTGCAGCGTTGCCTCGCGGATGCGGTTGGCAACGACGACCGGATACGGAATGGTCGCCGCGACCGCCGCAGAATGGGCACCAGCAGCAGCGCCGATCAGACCACTGGCCTTCTCCGCATGAGCGCCGGCCTCAATCTGCCACTCCGACTTCGGAACAGCAGCAGCCATCATGGAGGTGCCACCTTTCCCCCACCAGCTGCCGGTAGCGGTCGTCGCCGCAGTCGCCATCATCTGGGCGCCCTGCTGAATGTGGGTGACCCCGGCGGCCTGGTAGCCGGCCACGACCGATGTCATGGCCGCCGCGCCTGGTCCGGTAGTCAGCCGGATGGCGTTGGTCTCGGGTGTAAGCCCCCAATATTGAGCGGGCATGTGCTCAGAGGAGCAGCGAGGCCTGGTTGACGGCCTCGGTTGCCACAGACATCACACCGGAGACACCGACATCGCCAGCGAACATTCCCCGGTCCGCGACGCTGACGCCGGTCTGGGCAAGGAACTGCGCGTTGTGCGTCTGGATCGCGGTGGCCAGAAGGGCGGAGACCTCCTCGCTTCCCATCGGGACAACGGCAGTCATCGCCGGTGCTGAGCCCGCGAGCACGCCGGCGGTGGTCGCCGTTCCGGTCGCTTCAGCTACGGATTGAGCAGCAACGCCAACTGGATCCACAAAAAAGGTCACGATAAGCCTCCCCTAAGGCGCTAGGTACCTGATAAGCCGAGAGTAGAGCGGTTCCGCAGTGGCTGCCACCAGCGCAGCCACATTCGCTGCCAACAATTTTGATATTCGCCGTTGGTCCGCTTGTCCCTCGGACATTTCTTCTTTTTGCATTATCCCAGCTACTGACTGACCCTAAGTGCACTTATTTTCACGGGTACGTGTAGCCAGCTGAGCTGCGGATTCCGCAATATCGCCGATGACCTCAAGTCGCTTGCTCAACGTGTCCGCGGCCGCGGACCCGGCCCTGGCTTCGTGCGCGATCTGCATGAGCTGCTCCACCAGTACCTTCGTGGTCCCGCTCAGCGGGTATTCGGTCCCCGCGCGCAACGTAGGTTCCGCCCCGTCCAGCACCGTGGCGAAGCTGCCCGGGGTCCATCCGAGTGCGGCTTCTATGCGACCCCGCGTGACTTCACGGCCGGGAATCTTGCCGCGGTTGATCAGGTCGGTGATCGTGGAACGACCCACCCTGGCGATCTTGGCCAGGTCCATCTTCGACAAGCCCAAGTCCAGCCTTGCCGCGTCGACGGCTGCGCCGAGCCGATGTCCCGGATCACTCAAGGGGCAGCACCTTCGCGATCTGTGCGGGGGCCGACAGCCGGTCGGTCACGTAGATTCCTCGGCCCGCCGGCTGCCTGGCGGCACGAACGCCTCTGATCAGCTCGCCCTCCATGCGGTGGCCGTCCATGACGATCAGAGGGGCGGTTTGCGCGATGAGCCGTCCGGCCAGCGGAGAGGACATCGCCGGCCCCCACGGGAAGCGCCGCCCGATGATCAGGTGCAGACCGACCTCGCGAGCGCGGTCGATGTATTTGGTCAGACCCTCGGTCGCCGGACCCTTACCGTCCGCGCGGAACATGTTGGCACCAGCGCTCCAACCAGCCACGATCTGTTCGTCGTCGACGAGGACGAAGATCTCCGGTCCCGACCAGGAGCGCGTGGCCTGGGCGAGTTCTTCCTGTCCGGCGCGGCCACGTGGCATGCGTGGGGCCAGGAGCGAGTCGATATGGCGGGTCATCGCCCGCACATCGTCCTCGTAGTAGGTGTAGCCCTCGGACTCCACACCGTCCTCGCCGATGTAGCGACCCAGGTGCGGCCCTTGCACCACCCGGACGACCGAGTTGCCCGGATCAATGACATAGATCTGAGCTTCTTCGGGTCGGTACGACCGCATGATCGCCCGCGCGACGGCAGCCACGGAGTTCGATACGCCGCACTCCGGGTTGCCGATGAAGAGCAGGTGGGGGTTGCGGTTGAAGTCGGCTTCGGCAGCCACCAAGCCCACCTCGGAAATGCCGAAGGGCACCACGCCGCGCTTGGGCTCGCGCTGGGCGGCGAAGACCTCCTCGAGGCTGACTGTGCTCGGCAGCATGCGGACCTGTGCGACCTGATCGACACCGGTGAGCTTCGTAATCACCTCGGCGGCCTCGCGCGGGCCGATCGTCCTTCCCTCCGGAGTGGACAGGATGGGCAGACCGGCCTGGAAGTGGTAGCCGGCCATCGACGTGCCTCGGCCGCTGATGGTTTCGGTTCTCGTCTCAGCGGTCTCGTCACTGGGATCACCGAGCAGTTCACGCTTACCGAACGGCACCTTCTTGGCGACATCACGGTTGTTCTTCGACGGATCGTCTTGGCTACCCAGAGCCAATTCGACGTTGAGGGTGAACGTGTTGGACATCCAGGAGGGGAAGCCGCCCGCGATCCAGCCCGCGGCGGCGATGATCGCGCGAACCCCGAGGCTGTTGCCGCGTTCCATGATTACGCCGAGGTCGGCCATCATGTCCTCGCCGAACGTGGTCCGGAACTGCTGCCAGCCATCGATGACCAGGAACACCTCACCGAAGGCGTCATCGGGTACCGGGCCGGTTTCACCACCGAACTTGCGCGCACGGAAGCTTTCGATGCTCAAGCCGAGCCGACTGAACGCCTCTTCGCGCTCCTCCACGAGAAGCTTCATTTCCGCGATCGTGCGCTGCACACGCTCACGGTCACCTGCCCGGGCGAACGAGCTCACGTGCGGAAGCGCCTCAACCTCGTTGAGACCCGGGCCGCCCATAGCCACCACCACGAACTGCACGCGCTTCGGGTGATACATCATGGCCGCACCGGTGATCATCGTCGTCAAAGCGGTTGTCTTACCGGAACTCTGTTGGCCGATGACGGCACAGTTGCCCGCGGAGAAGTCCAGCGCGTACACGCGTTGCGCGTGCTGGAAAGGCCGGTCCTCGATACCAATCGGGAACAGCAGTCCGGGGGTGTGTCCGTAGTCCTGATACCAGGGCTTGCGCCGCAAGCGGCGCACCAGCTCCTCGACGGGCACCGGCTCCAGCGGCGGCAGCCACATCTGGTGGACCGGCACTCTGGTCTGCTCACGCAACGAGTTGATCGAGGCCTCAAGCTCGCGGATCGGTTGCCCGTCAGCGCCGAGCACGGTGTCGGTCGATTCAACGGGAGCGGCAGAGAGCTTGGGCGCGGACGCGATCGCGGCCATCGGCGCAGCGGTAAAGACCTCGGGGGCCATGTACCCGGCTTGGGTGCGTACCGCTTCGGCGGCCACCCGGCGCGGCGGATGGTAGACCTTGCGCGCGAACGCGGATTGGAACCGCACCAGCCGATCTCGGCCCTGTACGCGCAACAAGCCCGCACCGGCAGGCTTTTCGGGAAGGTGCTTGGCTTCGTCGGTGCCGATGATGGCCATCGACTCGCCGGCGTCCAGGGTACGAAGACCCACGCGGATCGGGATGTTGGCCATGATGCCTGACTGCATTTCATGCCCAAGCCGCTGCGAGCCCAAGATCATCTTCACGTTCAAGGCGCGGCCCTGGCGGCCGATCTCGTCGATAATCTTCTTCGAGTCGGGCGCTTCGATGAACATCTGGGTGAACTCGTCAATGACGATGATCAGAGCGGGCAGCGGTTCCAGGCGCTGGCCCAGGTGGATACGGCGGTACTCATATTCGGCGACCTCGCTGATTCCTGCGCGGTCCAGCAGTGACTTGCGGCGCTCCAGTTCGCCGTTGATGACGTCGCCCATGCGCTCGATCCACAGCGAGTCGTCCTTCAAGTTGCCCATTGCGGCAACGACATTCGGCAGACCAGCGACCATGTTGGCCGTCGTCTTGCCCTTGAAGTCGAAGAACGCAAACACCAGCGTCTCCGGAGAATGCGTCAGCGCCGCCGACAGGATCAGAGTCGTGAGGAACGACGACTTACCCGAGCCTGTCGTGCCGGCGATCACCATGTGGTGGCCCATGCCACCTTCGTGGGTCTCTTTGAAGTCGATGTGGACTGGCGCCCCAGTCGGATCGACACCGATCGGGAACTGCAACCACTTTGCGCCCCAGGCATTGTCTTCAAAGGGAGGCCCTTGCAGCGTTGGCGCCCAGAGCTTTTCCACGTCGAGGTTGCCGGGGTCATCGATGCCGAGAACCTTGTAGAGGTCGGCGTCGACCGAGGTGTCGTCGATCAGGCTGCGAGAGCGCTCGCCCTCCACGCGGTACCGGGCCATCTTGCGTGCCAGCACCCGGGCGCTCGCCAGGTCCATCGAATCGGGGCGGCAGAACCATTGACCGCGGTGCGTGACCTCCGACTCCGACACCCAGAACGTATTGGCTTCTTCGAAGCCGAGGCCGCGACCAGGCTCGTCGGACAAGGCCAGGAAGGTCACCCCTGCTACACCGCCAGCGCGGGTCAGCGTTTCCCAGTGGCGGTCATCGCCGCGGCGGCGACGGTCGTCGATCACCAGCCAGTGCGGCGTGGTGGTGGCGTTCGTGCGGAAGGCGTCGCGGCCGTGCAGCTCCGTGCCCACCGCCCCGTCCATCTGCTCACCGGTTGTCCAGACCATCCGGGTAGGACCGCCGCGGTCGCGCAGCGTGGGGTGCGCGCAGTGCGGCAGCCACTTGCACCACTCCCAACGGGCAATGTCGTCGGTGACGATCATGATTTTGAAGTCCCGCGGTGAATGCGCCACGGCGGCTTGGCAAATCAGCGCCCGGGCCAGCCCGTACACCGCATCCATGCCGTCACGTCCGATGAGGGCCATACCGGCAATATTGCGCAGCAGCAGCGGTTTCGGCGCGTTCTGCAGCTTGCTTTGGGTCTGCAGAAACGCCGACGACGCGTCGTAAGTGACCGGCTCGTAGTCCTCGCGGCGGCCCAGCTCGTTGGTCTCCAGCTCCTTGACGACCTTCGAGGTACCCAGACCCACCCGGACCTGGCTGTAAAACACCTTCAACACTTGATCATTAGGCGTGCGGCACCACATCCGGGCCGACCCCACAAGGCCTGACAGCAGTGCCGGCTCGGGATGGAGATACTCGAACTGCGCGTGCTGGGCTCGGGCGGCGTCTTGTACCTTGTCCCGCGTCTCATCGAGGGTCATCGCATAGTCGCGCAGTGCCTGCTCCATCTGCGGCCCCGACAGCTGCTTATCGCCGCCGCCACCACGATTGGAGAACATGTAGGACCCCATCGACACGATCATCATGATGGGGAACAACAGGGTCATCATGCCCATCGTTCCGCTGCGCAGACCGGGCTGAGACAGCATCAGGGCCATGATCCCGAGGAACGCGACGCCCATGACAACGGGAAGGATGATCGCGGCCTTGCTGCGTGGAATCGGCCGGGGGGCCTCCAGCGGTTCGGGCACCGTTTCGCGGCCGCCCATCGTCGGTGGGATCTTCACCGAGCCTTGACGGGGCTTCACTGTTGCCATGCGGTCTACCGTCCTTGTTCGGTGATCGGGGCCGCAGAGCCGGCCAACGTGTCGTGCATGGTCATCGCCGCCTGCTTCGACAGCTCCGGGCCCGCCGGCCATACGCGAAGCAGTGGCCATGGCGCCAAGCGCGGCGCGACATTCTTGAGTCCCAGCGACTGCAGTGCTTCATCGTCGAACGGCACGCCGTAGCGCGCGCCGGATTCACTGATCAGCCAAAGAGTTTCCCGACGAGCGGACTCAGCGCTCGCACCCGTCGTCGAGACCCACGTTGCCGGACTGTCAGCGAGCAGAACCTGATCGGCCAGCGTGCCCTGGTCGGCAGTGCTGACGACCAGAGGAACCAGATGCGCCTCCTGCTCGGCAGTCACCGGCAATGCTCGCCCGACCAGAAGTCGTTGGCGGGCTTGCCGATCCGTGACTCCCCGATCCCACGCCACACACAGCACAGGCTCGGCGCGCCAGTCCACGACTTTGAGTGGCTCCGCGGGATACCCGGTCACGTCGAGCACGTCCCGCACGGGAACATCGCCCAAGACGTCCGGGGAAATGCGGGGAGGTTGTGAGACGCCGAATGAATCGCGCTGCCGCAGCATGGCCGCCACCACTGAGGACACCGGCTGCACACCACTGCCGAGTACCACGTAGAACTGGTCTTGACCCGACGCCACGTCCTGAGACACCACGACCGCGCCGTTCACCATCGGTGTCGTCGTACCCAGATTGACCGTGCTGGGCTGGCCCGCCCCCGGCACCCCCGGGACGACCAGGGGCCTACCGGCAGGCAAAGCGTCGACCATGGCCTGAGAGAGCACAACCGGGGCACCGGCTTCCTCCAACCCCAGCGGCTCCACTACTGCCCTGTCGGAAAGATCGACCGGCATCCGCACGCCATTGGTGATGACATACGCCTGCTCGTTGAAGATGCCAACAACCGCAGTATCAGGGGCGACCTCGCGGGCGCGGTCGCCCAGCGTGAGGTCACCGTTAATCCCAGTGATCACCGGACGCCCGCTCATCGTCTCGGACGCCGTGTCGCACACTGCCCAGCGCGACACCTCAGGAGTGAGCACCTTGGGCGGCTCGGTAGGAGCGCCTTCGATGCCGACCAGCGGCCCCCGCGGCCACTTGGCGAGGTCGTCGGGACTGACGAACGTCGGCTCGGACGGTTGTCCGGCGATCAGCCATGCCGACACCAGATTCAGCGCCGGATGAAGCCGGCCGTCCACTGACACGAAGACCGTGCCGAGTTTGCGGTCGGCCACGATTTTGGAGTCGTTCACCAAGCCCGCTGGCCGTAGCCAGCCCACCACGAGCGCCCCCACCATCACCAGGACGGCGAGCAGCGCCGAGATCATCAACATCAATCGCTGCGTACGCATGCGGTCGGTCTGCATACGCACCGACCGGCGCTGAAATGCAAATCCCAGCCGCCGGCGCAGGAAGTAATGACCTCGCACCTGTGTCTTGGAAGCCAGATTCATCGGCACTCCAAAACCGTACCGTGCAAAACAACGAGTCAGCCACCACCGCAGCCAAATTGACTGCGAACGAATTTAGGCGAGGTTGCTGCGCTGGCATCAGGTCGACGCCTAATGTGGACTGGGCGCGTTCACCCAGCGTGCACGAGGTCCTCTTCGACGCTGGCCAGCGACTCAACGATCAGATCGCGGATATGGACGTTCCCGGCGGTCGCAGCTGCGTAACACATGTCGGGCAGCGGCAGCGGCCGTGTAGCCCATCCACCAATCAGCTCGGCTGTGCGCGCCACCATCCAGTGCGCGCGATAGCGAGCAAGTTCTTCGATGGTCTCGCTCGGATCGGCCTGGCCAACGAAACCCGGCCGAAAAATCGACGTGACGGTATTGAAGTCCTTGGCCGCCGCGTCGTACTCAGCCCACTGCTGTGGGCTTGGATCCCGATCTCCGCCGCGTGTCAGCCAGATCTGACGAACAGCGTTGGGGATTCCCCCTTCGACCGCGACGCCCTGGGTGGTGGCCGTGTTCATCAGCAGGGCGCTGGCCGCAGCGACGATCCTGTCCTGGAGCAGGGGGTCAGCGTCCATGACGCGCAGCAGCCGCGGATACACATCAGGCCACAGCGCCGCCAATCGGTGCTCGTGCATTCCGTCCAGCCCGGGCGCAGCGGTCTGCTGGCCCGGTTGAAGCAGCGGGTTCGTCTGTCGCGTGCATGACGGCGGATGCTCCACGCCGGCATCGCGCAGCGCCGTTAACGGGCCCGTCGTCGCAGCCGCCACCAGCCGCCAACCCATTTCAGCGCGCAGCTGCGCGTACTCGATGAGCACTCGCGCCGGGTCAGCCCAGCCGAACCACAACTGTCGAAAATGGTCGTCCAACAAAGGATCCGTTGCCAGTACGCGTGCTGAGCGGGGCACATAGACACCAGCGGGAATGTAGCTGGCCCCATCGTTGGACGTCACGACAGTCTCAGTGCCGCTAGGTGAACGAAAGACTCCCACCGCCCACTCGATCGGATAACCGACCGCCTGAGCAGCGTGCTGGAGCTTCCACGCCAACTCCTTCGCCGCCGCCGCATCGGCCGACTCACGCCGCTCCCGGGCGGCAGCGGACTGGCCCGCTGCGACCACACTCGCCGGAATCAGCGTCGCACCACCTCCGGCGCCTGCTGGCGGCGACGGCGTTGCAGGCGCATTGCCACCAGCGGCGAGCGTGCCCGCCGGGACCGTCGCCGGAGGCGGCGGCGCAGCGCCGGCCGGTGGACCCATCGACCCAGGCGGCAACATCATCGGAGTACCACCACCAGTGCCCATTCCGGCCCCGGTCGAAGTGGCGGCCGCCGGAGCGGCCGGAGTGACCATGCCCGGCTGAGCTGAGGCCGGTGAGACGCCACCACCGGGAGCAGCCGAGACGGGTGCCACCGGTGCCGCGTGTCCCCCTCCAGTCAGCGCCGGCGACGGACTCGGCGGAGCCGGTGGAGCAGACGGCATCCCACCACCGATGCCCGCCCCAGTCGACAAGCCCTGGGAGAAAGCCGCCGCCGGTGAACCAGCGCCGGTGCTTGCGCCCGGAACCCCTCCACCACCTGGCAATCCGCTTCCCGCGCCGGGCACCTGACCCATGCCGCTACTCAACGGATTAGATCCCATCCCCGGCATGCCGCCGGAGCCAAGGCCGCCCGGCATTTTCGGCATACCACCGCCGGAACCAAGGCCGCCACCACCAGATCCCATGCCGCCCATCGACGGCATGCCACCACCGCCAAGCGGTGTAGCCGCTCGGCTCGGTGATGTCGCACCGGGAGTCGCCTGTGTCACCGGCGGGCTGGCCGCCGCGGCGAGTGCACCGTCGCCTGGTGCCGTGGAGGTGCCGGGCTCAATCCCTGATTGAGTAGCTCCGGATCCTGTGGGATCGGCGGGGGGCGTCTTCGGGCTTTCCACCGGGTCGCCCGCGTCATCGGTGCGCTTTAATGGATCGTCTTCTTGGGTGATCCCAGGTGATGTGTTGTGGTCGACGGGGGTAATTGCGGGGCTCGCCGCGATGTCACCGTAGCGAGTGAGAAGGTCGAGAGCGCGGGTGTTTTCGGCTGTGGCCTTGAAAGAAGTGTGCAGCGCCATTGCCGCTTCCACGCCCCAACCGGTCTGGGTTCGGGCCTGGGCGTGGTACGCGGTTACTAAAGTTTCGCGCTCCCCCGGGAGCTTGGCGGCGTTGATCGCGGCGTCCGCATCACGGACCAGTTGGTCTTGCCCTGCAGCAGTTTCGCGGAGTACCACGGCAATGCCGTTGCATTTCTTCGCAACACCGTCGTGCCACTCACTGATGGTTTTGGCTTCCTCAGCCAGCATTGCTCCAGCCTGATGTGCGCTATCGAATCCCGTGGAGTCGGCCGCGTCGCGGAATGCGGCATTGTCTTGCACGATCTGCTGGTGGATACCGTCCCATGCCGCCGCTCCCGCCTTGTAGGACTGTTCCTGGGCGTCCCAATGGGCAGCGTCCGGCGGAACCATGTCCGGCGTAACGATCAGCGGGCCATACGATCCCGCCCCTCCCCCTGTCGATGGCATTAGCGCAACCCGCACGCAGGCGCGATCACATCCACGAGGTCATTGCCGCGTTGAAGGGCCGCACTTGCCGCTGGCCAGTCCCGCATGTTTACGAAATGCAGTCTGTCGATCTCGGAAGCGATCCAGGCGCTGATGGGGGCCACGATGTCTTCGGGCGCGGCAGGTTCAATCTGAGTGCGCAGGAAGGAGACCTGCGACATGCTGACGCGCTTTTCGTTGGCTCTGGCGTCGAAACGAGCGTCCATGGCGCCTTCGCCCGGCGCAACAGCGGCGCGCGCTCGGGCGGCAGCAGCAGTCGTCAAAGCCGCCTGCTCCCAGGCCTCGCACGCAGTGGTCTTTGATGCTAGGACTTCGGCGCTGCTGTAATCGGCTGGTGATGGTGGGGGGGACACGTTGACCATGTGCTGAGCAGGTGTGATCGGGCTGCCGAGCGCGACCGCCGTTCCTACTGTCGCGGCGGCGGCAATGGCGAATGCGCTTGCAGCGGCGACGATTCCGGTGCGGCGTGGTCGCGGTGTCAGTTGAGCTGGTGGCCCACCCGCGTTTTGGGGGGGAGGTGCGGGTGGACCACCGGGTTGGGGGTGCTGGTGGGTCGCTGAGGTCGCGTAAGTAGTCATACCGTTACGGTCCCTCCGCTGGGGATGAGGGTGAGCGACTGCCGGTTTTCGTTCTCGATCGTTTCCATCGACGTGACGGACTCAGTCTTGCGCTGATAGATGCCCGCGATCCGCCGTCCGCCGCCCGCGTTGAGGCCCTGGCGAATTACTTCATCCTCGGCAATGGTCTCTGTCAGCGGCGCCCACATCGGACGGGCCGCGCAGGCAGCAACAGCGCCGGATGACGCTGCGCCAGACGGCGCTTGGGCCACAGTCTCGGCAACCAACGCAGGAGCCGACGCGTTCGCGGCGTGAGCCTCGACCGGCTTGAGGTTGAAGGGCTTGGTAACTGCAGGCATTAAGTTGTCCCTTCTACTTCTGGCAGGCCGCGTGGGCTTTGTCCATCGCGGTCTGGCCCTGCTGTGCGGGTAGGTTGCGGTCCTGGCCGCTGGTATCGGCGGCCAGCACGGCAAGCGTGGCATCGATGTAGTCGCCCATCGGGTCAGCAATTTCGCGTGGCGTGGCCGGCGGGATGTGCAGCCGCAGGTACTCCATCTCCACCAGGACCACCGCCTGCTCATTGGCGAGTGCGGCTTTGTATTCGGGGCTCTCTCGGTTGGGTAGCGCCGCTACGAGGGGCACGGAGGCCTCGTAGACGGCGGCAACCACCGACTTAGCTGCCGCGCACGCCTCGTCGCGGGCAGCGCTGACTTCCTCGGCGCTATAAACAGGTGCGGAGGGCGTCACTGTTGTGGTGACCGGCGCTGGGTCGGGGCGCGTCCAAGCAAGAGCGCCCATCACTACTGCCGCTACCGCAAGTACGACTGCGCCGCCCGAGAGTCCCCACACCAACTTCGGCGTGCGTTGACGCGGCGGGGTTGCCGGCGGCGGCATGTACGGGGCTGCCTGGGACGCATGAGGAGGCAGCACACCGGTCGGGCTGCCCGGCGGCGGGAATCCACCCACGGGTGGCTGCTCTGGTCCGCGTGGGGGTGCCCACGGCGAGCCGGGACCCGCGGCAGCGGGTCCGACCTGCGGTGACGTGCCCTCACTCATACATCAACCGTAACGCCGATAGACGACATGTGGCTACCAGCACGGCCCGATCCGCCATAACCAGCTCGCTGCGGGCTCTTCATTGCTGAAGGTTGTTGAGTAGCCGGGCTGCCTCCTCGGCTGCCTTTTCTGCGTTCTGCTCGATGACTTCACGCTCGGCGTAGGCGTCGGCGACCGCGGCTTGCAACGTCGTGCTGATGACCCGCTCGAGTCCCTCGTTGGTGTAGCGGGTGGTGCATCCCGGGGCCAGCGACAATGACACCAGCCGCCCATGGTGATTGACCGACAGCTGGACATCGCCATCAGCGCTTTCCATGTGTACGTCGATGCTGGCCCACTTCTTGCGGAGATCCCGCAGGGTCTGCTGCACACGCTCGATGCGCGCGACGGCTTGGGCGACCAGCTCGGCGTCCGATTTGTAGGCAGCCGGGCGGGCACCGTTGGTCGGTGTGGTCGCCGGCCTCGCGGCGGATCCGTGTGCTGCGGTCATTTCGCATCCCCTTCGGGATCGGGTGGCATTGTGACGCGGCGGCGCGGCCGCCCTGGCGCAGCCCGATCAGTAGGTGTCGCTTTGGTTGCGGCGGCGTTGTCGACGCTGACAGTTTGGCGGCGCTCAACTTCACCTTTGACCGGTTCCCCGTTCGGAATGGAGGGGATGACCACGGTCTTGTCCGGTGGCGGTTTCGCCCGATCGCCACCAGCGCCGCCACCGGCACCCATGCCGCCCATCATCGGCGGCATCATTCCCATCCCGCCCATACCGGCACCGGCGGGCGCGGGTGAGCCGGGCGGGACCGCCCCACCGCTCGACGGCAGCGACGGTGCCCCACCGGTGGGCGCTGAGGCAGCGGCCAGCGCGCCCCCGCCTGGAGGCAGAGAGGTGTCGAGACCGGCTGGCTCCATGCCGCCCCCACCGCCGCCACCACCGCCGCTGCCGAGGCCACCACCGAAGTCAGACAGTCCTGCGTCATCGAGCGAAGCGTCGTCGAGCCCGAGGTCAGGCTCCTCCTGAAGGCTTGACGCAGCACCTTGCATGACCTGCTGAGCGGCGCCCATCAGCTGCTGCGGGACGCTGGTCACTGCCCCCATGGCGCCACCGAGAGCGCCTGCGAGCATGGAAGGAACCATTGCCGCCATCGGCAACATCTGCTGCATCGGGTCACCGCCCATCGGCGAAGCGCCCTCGCCGCCGGCCAGCAGAGGATCGGCGGCAGGATCGGCCAGTGGGTCGGCCAAGGGGTCGCCGCCCCCGGTCTCGCTGGCCGCGGCGCCGGTATCTGACGACGCAGCTGCGCCGGACTGATCTTCGCCGTCGCCGGGCTTCCGCTCCCCTGGTTGCCCGGACCCTTCGCTCGGCGTACTGGACCCGTCCTTCACGATGTCGGTGACCGGCGGCGGTGGCGGCGGAGCTTGGGGCAACTCGCCTAGGTGATAGGACACCCCTGCCGTGGTGGCTGTGGTGTCGAGCTGCTGCAGGTGATTGCCGTACCGCACGAACTGGTCAGCGCCCATCAGGCCGCCGGTCTGCATCATCAGCATCTGCGCGCGGGTCATGGACTGCCGCGTGTCGGCGAACGCCTGGGTGCGCGGAGTTTCTTGCTGGGTGCGGTCAAAGCGGCCACCGTGATCTTGTGCGGCTTGGGCGACCGTGGCGGAGTGGGACGCCATCTGATCGGCCCAGGATGCGAACTTGTTCAGCGAGGCCGCCAGCTGTGGTCCGGTTCGCCCGGTGATGCCGGCCGCTACGGCGCTCTCAGCGTTTCGGGCAGCGACGGCGCACGCCTCAAAAGCGCCCTGGTAGGCCTGGCAGGCAGTGTGAAAGGTCGTGCCGGTGCTGCTGCTGCCCGCCTCGATCAGCCCAGCGGTCACCTCCCCGGGTCGCGGGGCCATCGGGGAAATCGGGGTGTCAGGAGCTACCGCGTTGGTCTTGACTGCAGCCTGGGTCGCCGGTCCGCCTACCGGTGCCGCGGGTGCCCCTCGCAACGCCAGTGATGCGGCATTGGCGGCTTCGCGTTCAGCCATGTCCATGCTCACCGCGGCCACGGCTTGGGCGGCGGCGGTGAGGACTGCCGCACCATCCAATGCCCGACTGGACAGCACTCCCCCATGCTCGGAGAGCCGCGCCGCCGCCGTGGTCGACACCTCGTCTGGCGCCAGCGGGGCGTGCACGGGGGGCGCAGCGGCCAGCGCGGCCAGACTGCCTGCGGCCGAGGTCATCCTCGCGGCGAGCGTGGCCATCCCGCCGAAGTCGACATCAACGCGTGGCCCCCCACTGCTTGGCATGTCTCCCCCCTTAAAAGTCGATGGTCATAGCGAACGCGGCCACCTGGTCCTCAGTGGGCAGAAACGAGCCCACGTTCTCCACACGATTGCCTTCCATCTCCAACCGCAGCGCCAACTGTGATCGCAGGTAAGCCAGGGTGTTCAGGCGGATGATCCGCGCCGCGAGCTCCTCGTCGGCGAGATCCATCGCCTCGGGCTCCAGCTGCACCCCGACCGACGCACCCTGGCGGTCGACAGAGACGATGATGGACTCGTCGTGGCTGGTTGCCTCGAAGACTTCCACCGTTGTCTGCTGCGCCGACTCAAACACCAGCCCCCCTTAAGTGTCGGACGGGCTGATGGTCACGCGCGCCCGGTTCTCAGCCTCGACTCGCTCGTACTCAGCTGCCGAGGCCAGCAGGGCGTCACGCATCTGCTCATGCCGAGCCTGCTCGCTGGCCAACGCGGCGTCGCGCTTGGCTGCAACCTCGCTGACCGACGCTTTGACCTGGTGATACAGCGGGCCCAAGGTTTGCGCCTCAGTCGTCATCCGCTCGTTGTCGGCGCGTGCGGCCACGATCTGATCGATCGCCTGCGCGTGCACTTCTGCGCGACGACGCAGCTCAGAGGGATCGACCTGTACAACCACACTCATAATTTAACCCCGTTCGTCTGTAGGTGCGGACACTCAATTGGCCCCCGCCAGCACGGTTGCTGCCGGAGCTGCAGGGGCTGTCTGGATCTGCGGACGTGCCCAGCCCAGGAAATTCGGGCCGGTGGGCATCTCCTCAACAGGGGTGACCTGTCCGTTCAGCCAGACCTTGCCGTTGCCCAGGGCCATCACGCGGTGATCGGTGAACTGGGCGTAGTCCATCATTCTGAGTTGGCTGGGCGAGACCGGATCGTTGACCGGTGCACCGGGGGGCAGCACTGTGATGTGGGCCTGTCCGGCCGCGTCGTCGAGGCTGGCGCCTTCGAGGACCAGGCGGCCGGCGTGGGCCAGCTGCGGGCTCTCTGCGGTGACGGTCGATCCGTCCGGCAGCTTCACCGAAACGTCGGGGCCGGGCTGGGCAGGAGGAACCTGACCGGTTTCAGCGGCTACCGGCTGAGGCTGTGCTCCGTCAGCAGGCTTTGCCGCCGCGGGCTCGGTCGCCGGGTCATCTGTCTTGGCGTCGTCGGCAGCGGCTTCGTCGGACTTTTCATCCTCAGGGTTGTCCCGCTCAGAACCGTCCGGCGTGGCCGCCAGCGGATCATCCTTGAGCGCCTCGGCAGGGTCGTCCTCAGGCGGTCGCGCGGACGCAGCTTCCTTGATCGCGCCGCCGATCGCCCCGCCCAAATCGCCCAGGCCACCTCCGCCGCCGAAGCCGCCCATTCCCGGCATCATCGAGCCCATCGCGCCCGGAAGCCCAGACAGCGCACCCATCGCCGGTCCGGCCAACCCACCAAGGCCTGCCATCAGCGGATCAGAGGCCAACCCATCCAGCAGAGGGTCACTGGCCAGGGGGTCGCCAGCCCCGGTGCCAGTGTCGGCCGGTGCCGGTGCGCCTCCCGCGGAACCGCCTGTGCCGCTACCGCTTTGGCCGTTGCCCCCGGTCGTGGCCGGGTCCGTGGAGCCGGTACCGGAACCAGCCGAGTCCTTCACCGCGTCGTAGCGCTGCGAAAGCGCATCGAGCACTTCGGCCTTGGATTCGGCGTCCATGCCGGAGGACTTGACGATGCCCAGGATTTCTTGAGTCTTGCTCTGCAGAAAGTCGTTGAGCTGCTGTTGACCGGCCGGAGTGTCCAAAGTTGGTCCCAGCTTGTGGATTTGGTCCACCAGTGCAGCTTGCAGTGCCTGCAGCTGCGCCTTGCCCTCATCGGATCCGGTCTTGGCACCCAGAACCGCATCGACGAGTTCTTCGTCGGCCTCGGCCAGTGCGGTCGTGTTCTTGGCCAACGCGTCATCGACACGCTGAGAAGCCTCAGCCGCACGACCGGAAAAGCCGTCGTCGGCAGGCGCTGGGGGGGCCTGGCCAGGCGCGGCAGGCGGGGCGTCGACACTGGCCGGCACTGTCGCCGGGGGCGCGCCGAGCGGGTCGACCAGCTTCCCCCCATCGAAGAGGGTGGGATTGTCCAGCCGCAGCGCACCCAGATACTTGTCGTCGATCGTGGTGGGCAGATCGCGGTTGCTCAGCCATTCCTCCGGGTGATGTTTGGCCCGCTGGTACATCTCGTTGAGCGCGGCGAAGTCGGAGTCGTTGAGGGTTCCGCGCCAGTCAGGCTTGAACCGCATGATGTGGTCAACTGCCGCCACGACTTCGGCCGCGGTGGCCATTAGCGGCCCCTTGCCTCAGCGCCTCCGCAGCACGAGACGGTTCTGTCTGCCACCGAGATCTGCGCACTGGGCGGTGTGCCGGACAGCTGATCGGCTGCGTCGGCGAGCACTGCGGCCAGCAGATGCGCGACAAAGGAGTTCATGCGTCGGACCATAGATTTGCAGGCGGTGGCGGTCCACCACCCTTGGCACATTCGTTGTAAATCTCGGTGCCGACACCCCCAAGATCACGATCTGATCTCCAATGTTCGGCGTGTCGGTGGCTTTCTGAAAGAGGGTGCGTAAGGATCAGCTCTGCTCGAACCTTGCCACGATCTGGTGGTGACCAGCGTGTCTCGGCGGTTAATCCGCCACTTGCGTGCGAAACTTCGTCAAGTACCACTCGCATCAGGAGCCGCAGAGGTCACAAGATCGACGCCGTCAGGGACCAGCGACAAGCGCGAAACGACCGTGAGAGGAGCAACGCAATTGACTGCGCAACAGGCGGCTACACCCCGCGGCCGCCCGCATCTCGGTCCGCGAGTGGTCGTCACTGCCACCTTCTGGCCGAGCCTGGAACGCCTGGTGGACCAGACGCGTGCATGTCTCGACCGGTCACCATTTCTGGCCGACCTCCTGGCATGGCACGTCGACCGTCCTGACCTTATTCGACACCACCAGCCGATCCTGACGCTCCGCGTCGGGACCGACGTCCGCGCACTGACACGGCCCAGCACCGCTACGAGACATTGCACAGTACGAGTCCACCCAGCCGTCGCTGGCGAGCTCGTCGCGCGAGCACAGGACGCTGGACTCCCCCGCTCGGTGTACAACGCTCGTGCCATCGCCGAGATCCTCGGTGGGGGTGCCCTACCCCTATCAGCGATTCAGGAGGGTTTGCCCTTGGCGATGTGACGACGCCAGTGGTGCCATGAGGAACCACTGCCAACTTCCCACATCTGAATAGGCGAAAGCGCCGATAAAACGACTTTGCCCCCCGGCTGGAACCGGAGGGCGGGTCGGGCGCGAACGCCACATTCCCCGAAGGGAACTGTCGTGGAAGACAGGTCTCACGGTAGCGCATGCGTTGGCACTGGTCCAGACTTGCGCACCGCGTTTCTCCATATGTCCACCCCGAATGTGGACAATTCGCCCCGTGCATATCGCGGCTGCAGCACCGCCGTGCGTCGCCGCGGCACGATCCGAACCACTCCGGTGGCGGACGTCTTGGCTATCCGTCGTGGTCGCCGTATGGCCGGGCGCGATCTGCCCTCTCCCGCCCAGTTCGTCAACCTCGAACTCGGGTCGGACGCCCATGCCGGCGTCGCGTGCTGGAGCGGAGGCCCTACACGTTGGGCACAGGTCACCGTGGCGTGCGCCTACGACCAGCGGTACCCACAGATCCGGGAACAGATGACGGCGCCGGTCTCCAAGCGAGCCGTGGTAACCATCGCCGCGGAAATGGCGCGCTTCGCTGACCGCAGCACCGGACGAAACTGCCGGCCGAGTGTGGCGACGCTCGCGACGCGGACGGGGTTCTCGGAACGTACTGTTCAGCGGGCGCGGGAGTGCTTACGTCTGCTCGGCGTGGCCACCGAGGTGGTCCGCGGCCGCCAGCGGACGTTCGTGGAGCGGATGGCGTCCTGGCGGATGGGTGATCGATCCCGTGGGTGGGCCTCAGTCTGGGCGTTGCACGACAACCAGCAGGTCACCCGGGTTATCCACATACTGACACCCCACCTGGAACGGTCCCCACTTAAGACAGCTATCTCACCTTTAAGGAGACTGGTTACTACCCACGCGGGCGCCAGAGGCGCCCGGCAAGGCGTCGCTACGCGCCGCCGAAACATCGACAGAAACGGGCAGCGCTTGGCGCGAACGTGGCGCGAGCATCCGAAGGCTCCACCGTGGTCACGCAAGTACGGTACCGGCGCCTGGGCAGCGGTTCTGGCCGCGCCGGCCCGTGCCGGATGGACCGCCGAGGACCTGAACGCGGCTGTGTCGGAATGGCTGATCGGTGGCCACCGGATTTCTGACGCTCCCCCTCGGCCGATCGGGCTGATCGGAGCCATCTTGGCGGCGTACACGGCGCATAACGAGCTGTCGGTGCGGCCTATGGCGTACGCGGAAGCCGCCGCTGCTGCTGAGGCCGCTCAGCGCGCGGAACGGGCTATCCAGCGCGAAGCTGAGCGCCAGGAGCACGCCCGTGGAAGGGAAGTCGGACGGGAAGCACTGCATGGCCCGGGACGCGCTGAGGTCGCCGCAGTGTTGGCGGCAATAACCCGGCGGCGGGGCCGATGATCAATCTTCGGCGGCTGGCTCCCCCAAGATTGTTGGGGCGGAGCCGGGACCGGCGACGTCGTTAAGCGACGGCCGAACCGAACAACAGTTTCAGTTAAAGGCATTTCGCCGATTAGGTGTGCTGTCTGATGAGGTCCGTGACACGCCAGACTGAGGTTGTGGGCGGTCTTTGTCCCCGGATGAAAGGTGGTGAGTTAGAAGTACTCGCGTGACGATCAGCGTGCAATGGCGACATGGGCACTTGATTGCGCCGAGCGCGTGTTGCCGACCTTCGAGGCGGTTGATCCCATCGACCTGCGTCCCCGGCGGGCAATCGAGACTGGGCGTGTGTGGGTAAGCACTGGTCAGATCAGCGTGGCTGTGATCCGTAAGGCGTCGCTGGATGCCCATTCGGCCGCCAAAGAGATCATTGATCCAGCTGCTATCGCGGCTGCTCGCGTGGCGGGCCAGGCAGTCGCCACTGCCCCACTGCCCACGTGCCGCAACACCCATATGGGGGTGCCTATTATGCACTCCGCGCTATCGCTGCACGATCGCCGGACCAGAGTGTGGACGACATGTACGAGGAGCGTCAGTGGCAGGCCGGCCAGCTCCCGGATCATCTGCGCGCAGAATCATGGACCGCATCGTGGTTGAAGAAGGCCGGCGGGGCCTCCGGGTATCAGTTCGCAAGGGCGCCGGCTTCTGAACCGCTTGGGCGGCAGCTGCATGAGGAGCAGCACACTTAGGCGACGGGCCACTCATCGTTCCTGGTCTACTGACGACCGCTCGGAAACGTCACCCGAAATCGGGGACCGAGCAGCCCCCGGTCGTAGGGTGCTCTCGGCGAGCACACTTTTCGCGGCGTCTCGGATTCTTGCCACCGTGTCGTGCCGCAGGTCGAGCCGCTGACCGATCTGACGCAGCGCAAGGGGCGGTTGAGTGTCGTGGAGAAGCCGGAGGGCGGCCGCGATCTTGGCTGTGGGATAGGAGGTTATTTGCCCGCGTTCGTGAATTGCTGCGGCCACGGCTTCCCATCGTTCAAGGCGGTCAGCCGCTAGGGCTAGGGCGTCTTCCCGTCGTTGGGCAGTCTCGTCGGGCTGCTCGTAGGGCGTGAATCGCCACAAAATGGAAAGCCCGTGCGTCACGAGTACCAGCGCCAATGGCGGAACGCAGGCGACCGCCGCGGCACCCAACGATCCCAATGGCTGCTCGGGCAGCCGGCCGTCGGGCAGCATTGCGTGTACGGCATTCCCCGCCACGCTGACTGCTGCGCCCACCGTTAGTAGCGCCCAAAAGTACCGGCGGGGTCCGCGCTGTTC
This sequence comes from Mycobacterium neumannii, assembly GCF_002245615.1. NCBI lineage: Bacteria > Bacillati > Actinomycetota > Actinomycetes > Mycobacteriales > Mycobacteriaceae > Mycobacterium > Mycobacterium neumannii. The sequence goes on from NZ_NKCO01000024.1 coordinate 26,019, forward strand.
CGGGTAGGCAGAAAACGTCACCAGCGCCATCGTCGCAAGCACGATCGTCCCGTCAATGATGACCGGCCACAGCCACGCGAACTTGTCCGGCCACACCGTGCGAGCCGCGAGATCAGCCAGCGATGAAAATGAAAGCGCGAAGCTGAAAACTGCAACTAGGACGGTGATTCCGACCGCCGCGGCGCGGGTTATACGAACGAGCGATAGCTTCGACGCTTGATGGGAGTGCCTCGCACTGGCAGATAAGGCTGATTGCTCCTCGTTGAGCGCTAAGGGTCTGGTGCCGTCTGCAAGACCGTTGGTGCGGTCAGGACGGGGTTCATCCTCCTGTAGCGAGCCGCACGCGGCGTCACTAAGCAATGCCGTCATCAAATGTCCGCCTTCGTTGCTGGGCCGTCACAGCGCAGCATTCCCGACCGACTTTCGCGCTGTCCACGACTACGGGCACATTCGGGCCAGATCGCCGGGCAGAGCCTGCACGCGCTTGGACGACCTCAGTCGACAGCTGAGGCCTGCAGGAATCAGTCGAGGCTCTAGGACACCTTCAACGGGCGCGGCAGCGCATCGTCCTGCTCACAGAACGCATGCGCTCGGGCGATGAGGTCCTCCACCGCCGGCGCCAGCAGCTCGGCAACCTTGACCCCACGGGACTGAGCGTACCGAGTCAATGCTGAATGATCTTCCTCGCTGACACGCTTGGCCACGAGTTTGGATGAAGCACGGGTCTCCCGGTGGCGCCAGTTGCGCCGTCGACCAGCCGTGTCTTCGCTCGCACTGATGTCCGCCACCAGACCGCTCCGATCAGCTCGTTGGGAAGGCTGCTCTAAGCTCTTGACCAGCCATTACGGGATCTGTGTAACAGAATATCAGTAACACGAACTGTGTAACACGATTCCTGTAATAGCATGTCAGGCGTGTCCTATGCGCAATCGGCGGGAGTGCAGAAGCTCTCCTCGGTTGTCTTTGGGCAGAAACACCGGCTGGCGACGATGGCCGCCATTGCCCAGGGTGACGGCCTAGTCAACCCCAGCGACTTAGCCGCCGAGCTGAACTTTCCTGCGCAGAGCGCACTGCAAACCCCGTTGAAGGACCTCGCTGAGGCTGGCCTCATCACGCGACAAGACGGCATGGGCCGCGTCTACTACCGCAGAAACCCGCATCCAATCTGGGACGCTGCAATCGAGCTGCTACATCAAGCGCTGGCCGCGGACGTCACCGCCGCGGACGTCAAACCCCGGGCGTAGCGGCCGACCCGAGGGACGCCGCCGGGCAACCTTGAGCGCGCCGTTCTGAGCGCAGCGGCCTAAGGAGCGTAGGCACGGTCCACCATGGCGGGCCAGCGCAAATGAGCTCGCGCCACACCCTTCGATCACGCTTTTGCGCTGCGCCCTCCCCCGACCCACCGACAGCACCGCAGCCCCCGGCCGGACGCGTAGATGCCGGGCGTGGAGCCTCCAAGCGACTGGCTACCAGAACGCAAGGGCCCGTCGAGCCATCGGACCAACCCGGCGGCAGTTGCCCACGGATGATTGTCGCTGGGCTGCGATGCGCTATCGCCGAGCCTTGAGCCTCACCGGCGGCGGACCTATCAGGGCGGCCTGCGCCGGGCCGCGCACGCGGGAGCTGCATGGAGTCCCGATGGAGCCGTGGCGGCAGCGAGGATCGACAGCCGCGGCCGCTGGGGTCGAACGGAATGTGTCTGGTACCGGCGGCCCCTCCCCCATCGCGGTCCGTGGACGCTCGACCGACTTGCCTCCAAGCTGCGGCGTATCGACCCTCGATTGAGTACGCCGATGGCAACTCCCACAAGGCCAGTTTTCCGCGGAGAACCCGGTCGACATTGCAGTTTTCCGCGGAAAACTGACGCGAACGCGCTGGTCACAGCCGCTTGGGGCATACTCCTGAACGCGATCACGGACAGGTTTGAGTAAGCCGCGGGGTAGCTGACACTGCTCGGTTTTCCGCGGAAAACTAGCGGAGTTGTTTGACTGTTGCGCGTGTCGCCAGGGCAATTCAACCGTGCGGACGTAGCCTTACAGGCGACCGTTCTCGCGCGCCGCATTCGCGCATTTCGTATACCTCAAGGGGCTAACGCAATGTCCAGAGTCATCACGTTACTTAACCAGAAAGGTGGCGTCGGCAAGAGCACCGCAGCCGTCAACCTCGCCGCAGTTCGCGCTGAGCGCCTAGGTAAGGATTCGCCGGACGATGCCGATCCTCGAGTTGCCGCCGTGTCGATCGACCCGCAGGGTTCCGCCGCATGGTGGGCGAGCCAAGTCAGCGAACTCCCCTTCTATCTGATCCAGGCCCACGACGATCCACTTGAGCATCTGGCGCTGTTGAACAACCTGCCAAGCATCGACGAGGTGTATGTCGACACCGCGGGCTGGTTCGATTTGGACCCCGACGGTTCCGGAGACGGCCTTGGCTCTGGGCACTCCGCAGATGCCCTACGCACCGTGCTCGACGTTTCCGACGAAGTGCTGGTTCCGATTCTGACGGAGCCTCTGTGCTTTGACCCCACCGCACGAACCATCCGCAAGATCTTGGAGCCGCGCGGGCTCCCCTACCGCGTCTTCATCAACAACCACGACAGTCGCGATGGCAGCTACTGGCTCAACGAGACCCAAGAGTTTGTTAGAGGTCGCGGTTGGCCCCTGGCTGAAACCGTGATCCGGCACTACAAAATCCACACGAATGCATCCAACGACGGAGTGGTCGTCACGCAGTACAAGAAGACGGGGAAAGCAGCCAACGCGGCGTCGGACTACTACAGCCTCGCCGACGAGTTGATGGCAGCGGAGGTTCACTGATGAGCCGCGGAGGTGTCAAGAGCTTCGCGGCGCTAGCCGAAACTATCGGCGACAAATCGTCGGTTGACGGGGCATCAGTCGCGTCCATCATTCCCCGAGCCGGCCAGTCGCGGTCAGTGCCGCTGCGCGAGCTTGTCGGTAATCCCCATAATCCGCGCGACTCCCTCGGCAACCTTGATGAGCTGGCTTCGATTGTCCAGCATCAGCTGCAACCAGTCGTAGTCGTCACGAAACGCGCCTATCAAGCGTTGTATCCCGATACGCCGATCGACGCGCGCTGGGTTGTGATTCTCGGCAACCGGCGGTTGGCAGCGGCGCACCAGTTCGGCCGGCCCGAGCTCGATATCGTGATCAAGGACGAACTCGCTGCCGACAGAGCAACTCTTCTCACCGCTGTGATCGCCGAGAACGTCGACAGGTCAGGCTTCGACGTGATCGAAGAAGCTCGTGCAGTCGAGAGCCTGGTGGGGGAGTATGGCAGTGCTGACGCGGCGGCTGACCACCTACACAAGAGCAAAACCTGGGTGTCCCAACGTCGTGCACTCCTCAAGCTGGCGCCCGAGCTTCAGGAAGCTACTCGGCGCGGCGAACTTCCGATCCGCGAGGCGCGTGATCTTGCGCGAATCCCCTGGGAAGAGCAGCGGGCGTCTTGGGATCGAGCGCAATCCGACACGAATGCTGAAACTGAAACTGACCAGGTGGGCCAGGACGGCGCAGCAGGGGAGAAGGAGTCACGAGGGCAAGGTGACCGACCCGGAGCGCCGCAGACCCACTCCCGGTCGGTGAGTCGGGCACTTAAGCGGTTTGACGTCGACCCAAGCGCGCTCGCAATTGCATTGCACGGTCAACTTGGGGATGCCGGCGCGCGAACTCTCGCGACACAGCTCCGTAAGCTCGTCAAGCAGTAGAGGCGTCGCGGGCCCGCCTGGTTTTCCGCGGAAAACTGCCCGGCGGAAAAGGCAGTTTTCCGCGGAAAACTGCAGTAGCTCCGTCGCAGGCCTAAAGTCTGCTGCGCTCAGTGATGTTGTGCATCAACAGTTTTAGCGGCGCCAACTGCGGAGCGCCTCAGCAATGGGCGGGTGACGAAGCCTAGCTTGAGGGTGGGCCACCCCCAAGCGCTGGTCGAAGCTGACCGGGCGTTGAGCGGCGATGGGGTCGATACAACACCATCGTTGAGCGGCGCCCCACGCTTGCAGCGTCACCCGGGCCCTCGTAGCACGTGCGCTAGAGGCGAATGAAAGCACGCCGAGAACCTTTGAACGTATGATCGGGCGATGGTGCGGCGGCTGAGACCGACGCCCAAGGGCTACGCAGAGCCTGGCCCGCCGGAATTCTGCCCCGCCGGCCATCCGCTGCGCGGCCCTCGCCAGGTTCTCGTGGGGACGCAGCAATGCTCCACGTGCGCCGGGGTAGGACTGGGCCCGCACAGGTCGTACACGTGTCAGACGTGCTGGCGCACGGTCTATGACCCTAAGCCGACGCCGGCGTGCACTTTCGTGGCGTTCGACAACCGAATCGTCCCGCACGACGAGTAGCGATTTTGGTTCTGGTGGTGGTCGGTGGTGTGGGTGGTGGGTGATACTGCCGTTCATGTCCTTGCAGGGCTTGGTCGATGCGACCGCAGACGCGCTCGGTGGTGCGCGCGAGTTGTACGGCCCGGCTGCGTCGGCGTCGGGGTTGCCCTCGACGAGTGGGTTGCAGAACCTCAAGACTGATCTGCGGGTGTCGGTGGATACGGTGCCGGCGACCTGGAGTGGTCGTGGGGGAGAGGGCTACAAGCTGACTGGCGGCGGTGGTGTGGCCGCTTTGGACAACGTGATCGGTGCCGATCGGGGGGTGGGCCCGCAGGTGGTGGCGGCGTCGAACGAGTCCCGTGATGGCCGCGCCGGGATGAATGGCGTGGTGAGCGATACCCGGTCGGGGGTCAATGCGATCGCCCCGAGCACTGATACCCCGGCGGGCAAGCAGGTCCTGGTCAATCATCTCGAAGGCCAGCTCGACCGCGCCAAGGCCCTGCTCACCAAATCCGAACAGCGAAACGTCGCGTTGGCGAACATGATTCGTTCTGCTGGTGGTGGTTACGGTGGCCGGCCGATGGGCGGCGGCATGTCGATGGGCGGCGGCATGGGAATGCCCATGGGCGGCGGCGCCATGTCCCCGCTGGGCTCGCTGTCGGCGCTCTCCGGCCTGACCCGCAAGATTCCGGGCCTTTCGGGCTCGTCGTCGCCGCGTCGGGCGTCCGCGACCCGTGGTGCCGCACCGGACTCTTCGGCCGCAAAGATCCCAGTGGGTGACGTCAGTTTCGCCGGGCGCGGCACCTTCCCCAAGGGGCCCGCGGCCATGTCAGCGGCCATCAATGCCGCGCTGGACGCCCGCGGTGTCACCGACCCGGTGGCTCGCACGAGGTGGCACGAAGGCTACATGACGCTCACCGGCCGCGAAAGCGGCCATAACGGCAATGTCGTCAACCTGTCCGACTCCAACGCCCACGGCGCCCAGATGGCTGATGGCGCCCCGGCCAACAGCTCCCGCGGTCCCGCACAGTGCATCCCCACCACCTTCGCCGCCTATCACCAGCCGGGCACCTCGACGAGCATCTACGAACCGGTTGCCAACATCGCCGCCTCGATGAACTACGTCATGGACCGCTACGACGTGAGGCCGGATGGGTCCAACCTTGCCGCCCGGGTGGCCCAGACGAACGCGAGCGCCAGCCCTCGGGGGTACTGACCAGCATCGAGGGATTTTGTTCTTGTAGGTTCGCATTTGCGTGGCGGATTCTCATGTGAGATGGCGGCTTATGGCGGATCCGCCGGCTGGATGAGAATAAGTAAGACTATTGGTGGAATTGCTTTGCGGCTTCGAGGGCTCAGCTCTTGCAGTTCACTTAGTCGAGCGCGCAAGCTGATTGCACGCCGTTGTGGCGGAGTTGTCAGATGTCAGCACCGGATTATCGAGGCTCCGAAGCTGCGGTCGCTGGGCGGCCGTGGGTGAGTGGATCGCTGTCACAGGCGTGGAATTGCGCCGGTGGGACGGAGGTACATGTGTCCACGGCGACCATCACTTTTCGGTCGTCTAATGGTGAAGTTGAGCGTTCGTCGGTGGCTGGCGTGTCAAAGGCGGAGTTCTGGACTGCGCGGCCATGGCGGACTTTTCGATGGTATGAGGGGCAGCGCCACTATCCCGGTAGCGACGATCGCCGAAGGGCGCGTTGAGGCAGCCGTCGCACCCGCGTTGCAGTCCGGCGCACCGCGCAATATGTGTGCGCGTCGGACACGGCGGCGGTGGGCGCCCATATCCTGCTGGGCCGCGGCTGCCAATGCGGCCCACAGCAGCGCGCCGTCACAGTGACGGATTGCGGCCTTATACCGAAGTTGGGTAGCTGGACAGAAGTGCTGGCTAAATGGCGTCGAACCACACGGGCGGCGCAGAAATTCCGGCGGTGCGGCCCAGCGGATGCGGTGCCGCCCGATCGTTTCGCCGTGGCCGTTGAGATCGACGCGCGGCGCGTCGCTCAAGCGCGCAAGCTCGAAGATGACTGATCGACGCGGCGGGCAAGAAAGCCTGAGGTAAGCGGGAGTTGCCTTGCCGCGCTGCATGGTGTCGGCGAGGAGGTCGGGGTGCGATCGCATTCTTCTGCGCGCTGGTAGCACCTGCCGTTGGCCAGAACCGTCGCATGGTCGGCCGGGTGGCGCGGATGGCGCCTGCAGGGCGCGTCCTCGTCATCGCCCCTGTATCGGATGTGCCACGCCGTGCTATTCGGGGACGCGGGGCGGTTCGCTTCGAGTGGCGTGGACACGGGACACCGGATCTCAGGGCTGTTCCGGCCGTCAGCGGATAAACCGGTTGTTTCGCAAGGCCCGGCTGGACAGCGGCTGCCTGGCCTCGTAACCTAACCGTGACCTACGTATCTAATACGTACTTGCCCACTTCGCCGAAGGTTTTCGCTGTTGTGAATTCATCTGTGCTGGCGGTCCTGCCGCGCGCGTTGGGTAGACGGCTCGTCTGCATTTTGGTTGCTTTCGGCGTTGTTGCAGCGCCTTTGGCAACCGATGTCCGCGCTGATCCGGCGGCTGATGCCCTTGCCGAACTGACTGAATTGTCGCGTCTGGCGGAGCAGACCACCGAGCAGATTCACACGGCGCAGATCGACCTTGACGAGAAGCTCGCAGCGCAGCAGGTTGCGGAGAAGGGGGCGGTTTCGGATCGCATGGCCGCGGATGCAGCGGCGGCCGATCTGGTGAGGTATCAGGCTGCCGTCGACAGGTTGGCCGCGGCTGCCTACGTGGGGGGGCGCACGGATACCTTGGCGGCGGCGTTGACGGCGACGTCTCCTCAGGATTTGATCGATCAGCTGGCAGTCCAGAAGACGGTTGCGTCGGAGCTGACTGTGCAGATGGCTGCGTTCCGGTCGGCCAGTGCGCGGGCCGCGGCAACTGCGGAGGGGTCTGCGAAGTCGGCAGCCCAAGCACGGACTGCGGCCGATGAGGCCGCGGCAGTGCGGACCGACCTGGAGGCCAAACAGCGTCGGATGGCGGAGCAGACTGCTGCTGTGCAGGCCCGCTACGACGCTTTGACGCCTGATCAGCGAGCGATTCTGGCTGACCCTGGCCCCGCGCCGCCTCCTTTGCCGTCGACTCCGCCGGTGAGCGATCCGAGCATCGTTGCTATGCCGGGCCCGGCGGGCGGGGCCTCCTTGGGGAACGGTGTTGCGGTGGTCCAGGCGGCGCTGACACGGGTGGGGTCGCCTTATACGTGGGGAGCCACCGGTCCGGATGCGTTCGACTGCTCTGGGCTGATTAAGTGGGCGTTTCTGCAGAACGGCAAGTCGTTGCCTCGGTCGAGTCAGGCGCTTGCGCAGGGCGGGCAGCCGGTGGCGCTTTCAGACGTTCAGCCCGGCGACATCGTGACCTTCTATGCTGACGTGTCTCACGCGGGGATTTACATCGGCGACGGGTTGATGGTGCACGCGTCGACGTACGGAACGCCGGTGAAAGTGGCGCCGATCTCGTCGGCACCGATTCACAACGTGCGGCGGTACTAGGCCGCCGCCGCGGCGCTGCGTCAATCGTTGAAGAAACGGCTGGTGATTTCCGTCCACTTGCGGATCTCGTCGATGGTGTGAGCGACGTGCAGCGTCGAGTCGGGGATCAGCTCAGCGAGGCGCTCGGCGGTGGAGATGGGATGCAAGGGGTCGGTGTCCCAGGCCAGCACCAAAGTGGGCTGGCGAATGGAGGTCAGCCGATTGGGGTCGGGTAGATCGGAGGAGCCGACTCCGCGCAGCGCGGCGGAGACCACATCGTCGTCGACGCCGGGTTCGAATTTGCCGTGCCGGTAGTTGGCGAAGATCGGCAGTGGGGGAGCTTCGGCCCATTGTTGTCGCCAAGCGGTTGTCCCAATGGAGTCGATGAGGTCGGCGGTGTCGAAGTACCACTGGCGCAGTTGATCGGGCCCTGTTTCCCAGGCGACGGGAGGGATCACCAGTGCCAGCCGCCTGAATCGGCGAGGAGCGTTGAGGGCGGCGTGCAGTGCTGCAGCGGCTCCGAGCGAGGATCCGGCGAAATCGATGGGTTCATCGAGGCCGGCCGCGTCCAGGACGCGCAGGAGATCGTTGGCTGCCTGCTCGAAGCGATAGTCCTCGGGTTCTGGTCGGCCCCGTGATGCGCCGTGTCCGCGTTGGTCGTAGGTGATCAGACGGCGGCCCTCGGCGATAGTGTCGATGTCGAAGATGCCCAGGCCGCGCACGATCTGCCGGCTCATGAGCACGCCGTGCCCATAGCCGACTGGCACCGTGTTGGGTGGGCCGCTGAGCTGGTAGGCGATGGTGGCGCCATCGGTGATGAGAAGGTGGTCATCCGGCATTGCGGCTCCTCAGATGCGTTGGTGCGGTATTCCGTGGGGTTTCGGGCCAGCCGTCTATTCGACAGCGGTGAGGACGTTGACGGTCGCGCCGTTGTCGGTGGAGGTGTAGATGGCGGTATCTGTGGCGATGTAGACCTGACCGTTGCCCGCGGCGAGCAGGGCCTGGGGTTTGTTGTTGAGCGAGTGGCCCGGCTGCCAGGTCTGCCCGTCGTCGGCGCTGGTGTACAGCCGTCCTTCGAGGTCGGCGCCGAGCAGGGGACCGCGGTCGGGCCAGCTGATGAACAGCAGTGCCGGCGCACCGGTGACTGCGCTGAACGTCCTCGCCCCGTCGGTGCTTCGGAGCAGCCCTTGGCGTGCTGTCGCGAGAATCTCATCCGGGGCACCCGGTGATACTGCGAGGTCGACGGCGGCGGGCACTTCTGCGCGCTGCTGCCAGGACCGCTGGTCAAAACTAACCATCACGGTGCCGGATTGGCTGTCGTGACCGTAGACCCGTCCGTGGCGGTATTTGAGCGCGTGGAAGTCGGCGCTACCGTGCAACGACAGAGGTTCCCAGGACTGGCCGGCGTCGCTGCTTTTGATCAGGCCGAGGTGCGGGGGCTGTTGACGATCGGCGGGGTCGGGGTGGCCGCTAGCCAGGAATTCGTCGGGGCCGGCGACGGTGAAGCCCATGAAGTCCTGCGAGAGCTCACCAACTCGTTGGGGCGCCTGATCTTGCTCAACGGTGTAGAGGCCGTAATGAGTTGCGACGTAGAGCTTGTCGTCAGATGGGTTGATGCCGAGGCCGTGGATGTGCACCATGCCCGGCGCGACGGCGGGTGGCGGGCTTTCAGGGGCGTTCGACGAACAGGCCGCGGCCAGAGCCCCGGTCAGGGCGATGGCGAAAAGGTTGCGGATCAGCACACGGACACCTTCCGGTCACGAGATCTACGTAGTTCAATAGTAGGTGGGCAGTGCGTGGCTACTGCGTGAGGTGGCTGCGCCTCGGGTGGCGCCGACCGCGGGTGACAGACCGGGGGAGGTGTCTTCATCAAATCTTCATCGGATCACGAACCGACCCATACTCGGATTGCTGAGGCTGGGGTGCGGCGGCGCAAGGCTTGCCGTGTGGACGCATGGTGTCACGAAGATGTTCGAGGAAGGATGTGCGATGCAGCACAAGCGTTTTGGATTCGGGCTTGCGACGCTTGCGGCGTCGGCCCTGTTTGTCAGCGGCTGTTCGAATGCAACGAACGAGTCTCAGTCATCGGCGTCGAGCACCACCTCGGCAGCAGCGTCGGCGTCGGCTTCGCCCAGTGCTGCGAGCAGTGACGCTGCCCATAACGATGCTGATGTGACGTTCGCGCAGGGCATGATCCCTCATCATCAGCAGGCGATCGAGATGAGCGACATGCTGCTCGGCAAGCAGGGAGTTGATCCTGAAGTAGTGTCACTCGCCAACGAGATCAAGAACGCTCAGGGTCCTGAGATCGAACAGATGCAGGGCTGGCTGCGGGACTGGGGAGTGTCCTCGTCGACAACGGCCCCCAGCACCGCCGCAATGCCCGGTCATGACATGCCTGGCCATCAAATGCCCAGCGGAGACATGGGTGATATGCCGGGTATGAGCGGCGGCGGTATGGGCATGATGTCGGAAGCCGATATGGCTGCACTGCAGAACGCGCAGGGCGCTGAGGCTAGCCGACTCTTTTTGACCCAGATGATCGAGCATCACAAGGGCGCGATCATGATGGCGCAGCAGGAAGTTGACAACGGCCAGTTCCCGGCGGCAGTCGAGATGGCGCGCAACATCGTGTCTTCTCAGCAAGCGGAGATCGACACGATGCAGGGAATGTTGGACAAGTAGCGCGGAGAGGGCACTAGTCAGGGACGCGCTGAGTCAGCCGTCGCAGGGTGGTGTTCGCTGCGTATCGGGGTGATGGGCAGGGCGATGGTGAATGTTGCGCCGGCGCCGGGTCCAGCACTGGCTACCGAGATGGATCCGCCGTGGGCTTCGATGAGCGCTTTGGCGATGGCGAGCCCTATACCGGCGCCGCCATGCTCGCGGTCGCGGGCGGTGTCTGCCCGGTAGAACCGTTCGAACACTCGGGTGACGTGCTCGGCGGCGATCCCTTCTCCGGTGTCGGCGACGATGATTCTTATCTGGTCGCCGTCACGAAGACAGTGAAGGTGTACCGACCCGCCGGGCGGTGTGTGCCGTAGCGCATTCTCCAGCAGGTTCCCCAACACTTGAGACAGTCGTTGTTCGTCGGCCCAAAGCGGCGGTAGCGGTTGCGGGAGGTGTACGCGCAGTCCGACCCCCTTGGTGTCATAGCGTTCTTGTGCTGCTGCGACGCACTGGCGGGTTAGGCGGTTCACGTCGAGGGAGGCGTAGGACATAGACATCGCACTTTCCTCGGCCTTCGCCAGCGCGGCGACGTCATCGGAGAATCGCACCAGCCGACGGGTTTGGTCGCGCAGCATGGCTGCTGTCTGGGGTGTCAAGGAGCGCACGCCGTCTTCGAGTGCCTCGATGTAGGCCTCGAGTACTGCCACGGGTGTGCGGATCTCGTGCGCGAGGTCTCCGAACAGTTGCTGGCGTGTCGAATCGACGGCTTGAAGCCGGGAGGCCATTTGGTTGAATGCGGTTGCGAGGGCGTCGAAGTCATCGCCGAGGCGCGGCGGTGACACGCGGATGTCGTAGTTCCCTTCAGCGACATCGGTGGCCGCGGCGGCGACTTCGGTGATGGACCGTTGGAGGCGTCGACTGACGTAGAAGCTGACCACGAGGGCGGCCAGTGCTGACACCGCTAGGGCGCCTCCGATGGAGATCACCGTTGCGTAGCCGTAGGCCTCTTCGGCGTGGACTTCTTCCAGGGAGTCCATCGGGACACCGGCACGGTGGAGGTGTTCGCGGAACAGCGGTGGGCCGACCACGGCAGCGACCACCGCGGTCGTCGCCGCTCCGGCCGCCAGCACGATGGCTTGGGCCGCCAGGAGTCGCAGGCCGATACCGGGACGGCCCGGCCGTCGACGCCGGCGAGGGGTCGACGTAGGTGGGGGAGTCACTGTCCGGTTCCCATCCGGTATCCGACACCTCGAACCGTGGCGATGTAGCGGGGGCGTGCGGCGTCGTCGCCGAGTTTGCGTCGTAAGTGTCCGATGTGGACGTCGACGAGGTGTTCGTTGCCGACCCAGGGTTCGTCGCGGATTATTTCGAGAAGTTGTCGGCGGCTCAGCACGATTCCTGGCCGCGCGGACAGGGCTTCGAGAATGTCGAATTCGGTGCGGGTCAACAGGATTAGTTCGTCGTCGATATGTACCTCGCGGGCGGCGACGTTGATGCTCAGTGCGCCGAAGCGGCGCGGCGGGGCTGTCTCTCGTTCGGCGGGTGCGGCGGCTGTTTGCAGGATGCGGGGTCGCCGCAGCATGGCGCGGATGCGCGCGACCAGCTCGCGGGGACTGAAGGGTTTGGTGATGTAGTCGTCGGCGCCGACGGTGAGGCCGAGCACGGTATCCAGTTCGGTGTCACGGGCGGTGAGCATGACGACGTAGGCGTCGGAGAAGGTCCGCAATTGCCGGCAGACCTCGAGTCCGTCGATGCCGGGTAGGCCGAGGTCAAGGATGACGACATCGGGATCCAGGTCGCGTGCGACGGCGATTGCGTCGACACCGTTGCCGGCGACGACGGCTTCGAACTGCTCGCGTTCGAGATAGCTGGCCACCACTTCGGCCAGGGGGAGTTCGTCGTCGACGACCAGCGCGCGGTATCCCTTCGCGCTCTCAGGCGCGCCCAGGTGGTGGTGCTGCATGTCCCATATGGTGCCTGCTGGTGCGCCCGTAACCAGGTATGGCTGACCGGGCGGCTCGATCTTCAGCAGATCTTCACACGACTCATACCGTTTTCCTCCTGCGGTGGGGTGAGGCTCACTGTGAGGAGGGCTGACATGCGTTGGCTGATGGACGTGTGCCCGAACAGTCTCGGGTGGCAAGCGTGGCTGATCCTGTGTGCCGTGGTCGTGGTGCTGTGGGCGGCTGCGATCGCCGGCGCGACGGCGCTATTTAACGCCTCTCGCTGGCCGCGTCGTTCGGGGCGGCCTGACGTGCCTGAGGAGGCCGATTCGCAGCGGCCGCACCGCGGCGCACTGACCGGTCTACCTGCGCGGCATCGCGGCGATGTCAATATTCGATCAAGCGGGTGACGTAGGGCGTCATGCCGGAGGTGCGTACGGGCGAGATTTTGACGACCGACCCGGTGTAGGGGGCTTCGATCATCATGCCGTCGCCCAGATACATCGCTTCGTGCTGGCTGGCGTTGGGGCCGTAAAAGATGAGGTCACCGCGCCGCATCTGTGACGAGGGGATCTTGCGGCCTGCGTTGTATTGCGATCCGGAGTAGTGGTCGAGTTTGATGCCGACGCCGGCGAAGGCATACAGCATCAGGCCCGAACAGTCGAAACCCACGGTGTTGGCGCCCTGGTCGATGCCTCGTGACGGGCCGTTGGCGTTGCCGCCGCCCCAGGAGTAAGGCACGCCCAGTTGTGACATGGCGCGGCGAATCACGAATTCTGAGGCCTGGCGGCCGTAGAGGCGGGGGATGCGTCCGTTGGTGATGCCGGGATCTGCGGCGGCGGTGACTGGAGACAGAATGCCGAGTTTGGTGAGGAACTTGCGGCCCATGTCGGCCGTCAGCTGCGCCGAGGTCGCCATGATTTTGAGGACGGCATTGATGATGGCCACCGGGTCGCCGGCCACGTTAGCGCTGGGCACCATCGGCAGCGTGGTGTCCCACAGGCCCCCCTCGGTGGCGCCCCCCGGCGACGTGGTGCCGCGGTCCCAGGGAGCGCCGGATGCCGGCCCAGTGCCGGGTTGCGCGGCACTGGGCGCGGCGGTTGTCGCCGCCACCGGTCGGGCGGCTTCCAGTCGTGCTTGAGCGGAGTCGCGTTCGGTAGCGAGCCGTTCGACCTCGCGTTGCTGTGCGGTAAACGTCTGCTGGGCGTCCCGGAGTGCGGCTACCGCGTCGTCTTGCCGGCGTTGGGCGTCCGCGGCGGCGCTCTCGGCGCGCGCCCGCGCTGCCGTCGCAGCAGAAAGCTTGTTGGCCTGATCGGTCTGCCGACGCAGGAGGTCGTCGTGGACCCGCTGGAAGCTGATGGTGAGGGTCTGCTGGGTCGAGGCCCCGGCCAGGATCTGCTCGGGACTTTGTGCCAGCGGCAACGCACCCGACGGCCCGTTCGTATAGGTCGACGCGGCGAAGCGGTCAAAACGCTGTTGTGCGGCCTCGATCGCGTGTTGACTGTCGGTAAGGGCTTGGTCGCTGGCAACAACGTCGCGTCGGGCCTGCGCGAGGGTGTCGCGAGCGGCCGCGATTTCGACCAGGGCACGGTTGACGCCCTCTTGCTTGATCTGGATGTCGCTACCGACGTCGGCCATCCGCTGGTTCGCTTCGGCGACCGCCGCAACCAATGAGGGAACGTCGTCGCGGTCGGGGCTGCCGTCATGCCCGGCAACAGCGGTGCCCGGGGCGCTGATCACCAGTGCCGGCATTAATGCGAAGAGACTCAGAAAAGAAGTGAGGCGCCGCATCGAATCTCCTCAGCTGGGGTGAGCGTTGTCGAGCCGCGCACCTAAGCCGAAAGGCACCCGCGGCACTCCTACTACCGAGCTAAGTACGTAGCACAATAGTACGTAGACGGAACGTACATCACTTTGGTATCAGGAGGAACGTCTGTCACAGTCTCAGGTCGGTTACAACTGTGCGCCACGGGCGCTAGTTTCGCGCGCCGCGGCCGGTAGTGCAGATGCTGGCCCTATGCGGTCGAGGTGAGGCGTATCGCGGCTTTTCCCAGCTCGGCGGCTACATTGGGGACTGAAGAGCTCGGGGCGCGAGGAGGCCAGCTCGTCGCGGAGAGCGGGAGGCGCAAATGGAACAGCGAGGATTCGGCGACCTCGAAGCGGTGGTCATGGATTGCGTGTGGGATTACGCCGAGCCTGTCACGGTGCGTGAGGTTTTCGACGAGATCTCTCAACGGCGCCAGATCGCTTACACCACCGTGATGTCGACGATGGACAACCTGTACCGCAAGCGCTGGTTGCAACGTCAGCGCGACGGGAAAGCGTACGTGTATCAGGCGTCCATGAGCCGCGAGGAGCGTTCCGCGCGTTTGATGAAGGCCGCGTTCGACGCCGGCGGGGATACCGATGCGGTGCTGGCGTTCTTTGTTGAGCAGATGAACGCCGAGCAGTCCGCTCGTTTGAAGGCGGCTCTGCGCAAGGGGCGTCGGTGATGACCGCCGCGCTGTGGCTGCTCCTCTATGGCAGCGCGCTGGCCTGGTGGGCGCCACCGGTCCTGAGGCGGATGACCCGTCACGGCATCAGCCCCCATATGGGAGTGGCCGCCTGGCTGGCCACCGTCGCCGCGACGCTGACGGCGTGGCTCGTCGCGCTGATCATGGTCATCGGCGCAACGACGGACAGTATTCGTACGGGCGCGGTCGTGACGCTGTGCCTGGAGCTGTTTGGCTTCTCCGAGCACACCCCCATGGCCGGACGAATCGGTTCTGTTGTTCTCATCGCGGTAGGAACCCTGACGTCAGGGTTCGTCGTAATGCGGATCGGTCGCTGCTTGTCGCGGCTGCGGGCGCGAAGTCACGAGCACGCGCGTGCCGCGCGGATCGTCGGCCGACCCACCGACCATCCCAATGTGGTGGTCGTGGAGGCCGACCGGCCTGCTGCCTACTGCGTGGTCGGACGCCCGAACGCCATCATCGTCACCTCCGCGGCGATGAAGTCGTTGAATCGATCACAGCTCAAAGCGGTTCTGGCGCATGAAAACGCGCACATCTCGGGGCGCCACCACCACATCCTCATGGCCCTCCGCGCTTTGGGGGGCACACTGCCGCGGCTTCCGCTTTTCGCGACGGCCCCTCATCGTGTGGGTGAACTGCTGGAGATGTGCGCTGACGACACCGCCGTGCGCCGCGTCGGCACGCATCCGCTGTTGGCTGGATTATCTGCTCTGGCCGGAGAACACCCGCCTGCGCGGGAAGGCCTCGCCGCGGCGGGAACAGCGGTCATCGCGCGAGCGCAGCGCCTGCTCAGCCCCACACGCCGGCACGTGCGATGGCGCCACCGCATCTGCCTGACAGCCGCGATCACCGCCATGCTCGCCACACCCGCTCTCATCCAGGTGCTCTGCCACCACTAGCGCCTCAACGCCGGCCGCACGCTGCGCAGGTGGAGCCAATGCGCGTAGGCCGCCAGCAAAGGAAACACCGCTTGGCGCGCGGGCCGATAGAGAGCAAATTATCTACGTAGTAAAACCGTA
Organism: Mycobacterium neumannii; assembly: GCF_002245615.1. Lineage (NCBI taxonomy): Bacteria > Bacillati > Actinomycetota > Actinomycetes > Mycobacteriales > Mycobacteriaceae > Mycobacterium > Mycobacterium neumannii. The sequence goes on from NZ_NKCO01000024.1 coordinate 41,997, forward strand.
GATGATCTGCGGTGCAAGCAGCGCTCCGATCTATTGCATCTCCTTCGCGGAACCTCCAAAAGGGCGTTTTCGCAAGGGCATCGGGCGAATTCGATCGTGCGACGGAACGGCCGGTTGGCTCGGCGCAACGGCGGTCGCGCTCTGATTACAACCCGGCATCGGCTCAGGGGCCGAGCCTGAATTCGCCGATCCGCTGCTACAGTCGGCAACATCGTGAAGTATTTCGACGCGAACTCTGGGCAACGCCGCCGCGCCATCGTCGCGGCGTTGATCGCGTTCTGGACCGTCATCGTCGGAGCCGAGTGGGCACTGCCCGGCGTGAATGCGGCACCTGCGCACGGACCGCACACCCTGGCCACCACTGCGGTCGGCGCGCCGATGTCTGTCGAGCTCGACCACCCCCACGTCTCCCAACCCGACGCCGAGTGCACGCCCGACACCCTGGCCGAAGCGATCCTGCCGCGGGGAACGGTCTCCCTGATCGCGCTCGCGCTGGGCCTCGTCGTGGCTGTACTTCCGCTGCTGTGGTGCCAGGCGGCGAAGGCGCCTATCCGCGGTCCACCACGGAACGCCCGCGCCCTGCGCACCGGCCGCGACGTGCTCGCCCACCTGTGTATCGCGCGCCGCTGATCGGCTAGCGTCAGGCCCCGTCGTCTTCGACGGTGGCCGGTGACCGCTCCCTGCCGTCAGTCGCCGCGCATCGTCGCGGCCTCACAGAAGCGACATTCATCGATGAATCCTGCCCTGCCAATCCGCCATGCACGCACTTCCCACACCCGATCGGCACAGCCACAACGCGGCCGCAACGAGCGGCCCGCCACCATGGTCGGCCAGACCCCTGTCTTGAGAATCAGCGCACCGTTCACGTCAGAAGAGCGGGGCTTTTGGGCCAAACTCGAAGGCTTCAACCCGGGAGGAATGAAAGACCGACCCGCGCTACACATGGTCGAACGCGCCCGCTCCCGCGGGGCACTTACCCCCGGCGCCCGCATCGTCGAATCCACCAGCGGCACACTAGGATTGGGTCTCGCACTAGCCGGAACGGTCTACGGGCACCCCGTCACCTTGGTCACCGACCCCGGGATGGAGCCGATCATCCAGAATATGCTCGCCGCGTTCGGCGCCGACATCGAATTGGTCACTGAACCGCACCCACAGGGAGGCTGGCAGCAGGCCCGCCGTGACCGCGTGCAGAACATCTTGGCCACCGACCCGCGCGCCTGGCATCCCGATCAATACAGCAACCCCGATAACGTCGAGGCCTACCGCGGGCTCGCGTTGGAACTGAACGAACAACTCGGCGCCGTTGATGTCCTGGTGTGCTCGGTGGGCACCGGAGGCCACTCGGCCGGCGTCGCACGCGTCCTCCGAGAATTTAACCCGCAGCTGCGGCTGATCGGCGTCGACACGGTGGGCTCGACGATCTTCGGCCAGCCCGCGGCTTCTCGGCTCATGCGAGGCCTGGGATCGAGCATCTATCCCGGCAACGTCGACTACCAAGCGTTCAACGAAGTGCATTGGGTTGCCCCCGCGGAGTCGGTGTGGGCATGCCGCACCCTGGCGGCCACCCACTACGCCAGTGGCGGCTGGAGCGTCGGTGCGGTCGCCCTGGTTGCAGGCTGGGTCGCACGCAATAGCCCTGCCGGAGCCACTGTCGCAGCGATCTTCCCGGACGGCCCGCAACGCTACTTCGACACCATCTACAACGACGACTACTGCCGCGCCCACGGCCTGCTCGACGCAGCGCCCCCACGGCATCCCGCCACCATTGAGGACCCGATGACCCAGACAGTCACGGCGTGGACGCGATGCACCACCGTTGTCGACCCCACCGAGGTGCAGCCACGATGACCCTGCTGTCAGCCTTCCGCAGCTTCGGTTGGCCCAGCCGGATGCTGATGATCAACCAGTTCGGCATCAACCTGGGCTTTTACATGCTCATGCCTTACCTGGCCGGCTACCTCGCCGGCCCGTTGGGGCTGGCCGCGTGGGCCATCGGCCTGGTGCTGGGTGTACGTAACTTCTCCCAGCAAGGCATGTTTCTCATCGGCGGCACTCTGGCAGACCGGCTGGGCTACAAACCGCTCATCGTCTGCGGATGTGTCCTCCGGACAGCAGGATTCGGCCTGCTCGTCTTCGCTGAATCGCTGCCGGCGGTTCTGATCGCCTCGGCAGCAACCGGCTTCGCCGGCGCCCTGTTCAATCCTGCGGTGCGCGCCTATCTGGCGGCCGACGCGGGCCCACGGCGCGTGGAAGCCTTCGCGGTGTTCAACGTGTTCTATCAGGCAGGCATTCTGGCCGGACCCCTTGTCGGGCTGGCCTTGATGTTCGTCGATTTCCGAATGACAGCTGCCGCCGCAGCGGTCGTGTTCGCAGCGCTGACCGTGGCCCAACTCTTAGCATTGCCCCACCGCGCCGCGGGGACACCTGATGAGAAGACATCGGTGCTGCAGGACTGGCGAACAGTAGCGGCCAACCGTTCCTTTCTGCTCTTCGCGGCGGCCATGATCGGGTCGTATGTTTTGTCATTCCAGGTCTATCTGGCATTGCCGCTTCAGGCGCGAGACCTGTTTCCGCGCAACGATTCCCTTGTCACCGCCATGATCTTCGTGGTCTCGGGTCTGGTTGCCGTCCTCGGCCAGATGCGGATCACACGATGGTTCGCCCACCGCTGGGGCGCCGGCCGCTCCCTGGTGATCGGCATGCTGATCCTCGCGGCGTCGTTTTTGCCGCTGATCGTGCTGCCCGATGACACCAGGGCAGGCAGAGTCGCCGCCGCGACCGCGCTACTCGTCGCCACGGCGGTGCTGGCGGTCGGGTCGGCGGCCGTCTTCCCGTTCGAGATGGACACCGTCGTCTCGTTGGCCAACAACCGTCTCATCGGAACGCACTACGGCTTCTACAACACCATCGTCGGAGTCGGCATTCTTGTCGGCAATCTGGCCACCGGCTCGCTGATGCAGGCCGCCCGAGATCTCGGGCAACCCTGGCTGCTGTGGGTCCTGCTGTCGGCAATCGGGCTGGCCTCCGCAGCCGCCTTGTTCCGGCTGGACCGACGCGGCCGACTTCAACCCGAACAGCTGACATCCTCTGGCGCGCAAACCCCCCGCTGAACACCCGAAGACGCGAACATGTCCGACACCCGATATCGCCATCTACGTAGTAACTTCGTAGATGGCGATATGCTGGTTCCAGCATCCGCGCAGACGCCTTCACGCCCTGAATGGCCCACGCTGGCAAGGAGACTGCCACGACCATCGAGCCGCACCCCGCTTCGGGCAGCGTTGCCTCTCCGGCGATAGCCGCTGGGCGCATTCGCGTTCTGCTGGTTGAACCTCGGCGCATCTACGCCGACATGTTGGCCCGCACCCTACGCGCCGAAGAGTTCGCCGTCGACGTCGCACGCTCAGATGCTGCAGCGCTCACCGCGGTGCGCGGCGATGACCCCGACGTGGTGGTGGTGTGCCTGGGATCATCCGCGCACGGCGCCGTCGTCCTTGACCGTGTTCGCCAGGCCGCCCAGTGCGGCGTCGTCGCGCTCGCCGACACAGAGATGGCGCCACTGATATCGCGCGTCGGAGTGGCTCCCATCGGCTCCCGCGACAGACTCAGCACGCGAATACGGCAGACACTCAGGCATTCTCACCAGCGCAGCGAGGAAGGCGGCGCGCAGCGACGCCACGTCGACGATCTGGTGATCGACGTGGCGGTCCGGCGGGTCTATCAGCGCGGCAACGTCATATCGCTGACTCGAACGGAGTTCGCGATCCTTCGGGTTTTGTCCGATGATCCAGGGGAGCCCGTGACGTGCCGACGACTTCAGGAAGCCCTGTGGGGGGCGACGCAGCCCGGCGGGCGGTCAGCACTGGGCGTGCACATCGGCAATCTTCGTCGCAAGCTCGGTGACGCCCCGTCTTGTCCGCGCTATGTCCGGACGGTCCGCGGCATCGGCTACTGTCTGGCCGGCTGAACCGTTACCCGGTGCGGACCAGGCTTTTGGTGGGAGGAAGCTGTTGGCGGAAGCGTTCGGGGTCAGGTCTCGATAATCCGTATGACGTACGGTGTCATCCCGGCGGTACGCACCGGTGAAATCTTGATGGGAACGCCGGTTTGTTGCGCTTCGATCATTTTTCCGCCGCCGAGGTAGATCGCTTCGTGTTGGCTTCCGCCGGGCCCCCAGAACAGGAGGTCACCGCGTTTAGCTTGCGCGGGAGGTACCTTGCGGCCAGCGTTGTACTGGTCGCCGGACCATCGCGGCAACAGTACTCCGACGCCGGCGAAGGCGAATCGTGTCAGTCCTGAGCAGTCGAAACCGACGGTGCCTGCGCCTTGGTCGACACCGCGACTAGGGCCCGTGAGGCTGCCCCCTCCCCAGGAGTAGGGAACGCCGATCTGCGTTCCTGCCCTGCGGATAACGTATTCGATCGCCTGGGCACCGTAGAGACGGTTGCCGCGGACGCTCGTTTGGGGGCTTGCCGCGGGACTGACGAGTCCGAGACTGCTCAGGAAGCTACGCCCCAAGTCCATCGCAGTCTGGGTGGCAACGGCCGTCGCCTGCAAGGACGCGTTGGCGATGGCAACCGGATCGCCGGGCGCTCCCGCACTCGGGATCTTGGGCAGGAGTGGATCCCACGGACCGCCTGTCGGCTCGGCGGAGGCTGCTGGCGTGCACGCCAAAAGTACCGTCGCGACGACGGCAACGATCACCCCAGTCAGGCGAAAGCCGACCGCAGATACGCGGCCTTCCTCCGGGCGGACGCATCGGGCCATCGGTTCCATATGGCGTTCTTTCTTTCGGCTGTCGGAGCGCCGGTGATTGGTTTCGCCAAGAAAGGCGAAGCCGAGCGTTCCGTACTGTGCAGCAACGATGTACGTAGCGAATACGTAGATCAGCCTAACTCACATATGCCTCATCAGTAACACCAGCAACAGAATTACAATGCTGGAATTTCGGCGGCTGAAATTGCTAATGGTGTTTTGCGAATGGGTGTTTGAAAGTGTCGATCGTCGATGGCGGGACTACGAAATAATCGGTGGTCCGGACAAGTGAAAACGCCTTTACCTGAGGACGGCAAACCAAAGGTGCCGTAGCGGAAAGGGCTGCGCTACCTGTCCTGCGTGGGCCCCGGGGCGCGCGATGCTTGGGTGACGCTCGGCAGTTCGCAACCCGGTTCGGTGATGCGAAACGTCCTGTCGACACGCGTAACTGGTGCCACGAGGTGACTGGGAGGCGGCGGTTGTGAGTCTCCGCTTCTGATCTGAGTTTCAGAGGTTGGCGTTGCCGGCTTTCCACTGATCCCAAGGGATGTTCCAGTCACCTAAACCGTCTGTCCCCGACAGCGTGGGGCCGGTGGTGTTGATGACCTCAACGATGTCGCCGCGTCGGGTGTTGTCGTAGAACCAACGGGCGTTGGCCGGATTGACGTTAAGGCATCCGTGGCTGACATTGGCGATGCCTTGGCTGCCCACCGACCACGGTGCAGAGTGCACGTAGATCCCGCTGTAGGACATCTGGGTCGCCCACTCCACCTCGGTGCGGTATCCGTCAGGAGAGTTGACCGGAACTCCGTAGGTGGACGAATCCATCACCAGAAACGAGTAACGATCTCCGATGATGTAGGCGCCGTTATCGGTCGGGGTCTTGGCTTTACCCATGGAGATGGGCATGGTCTTGACGATCTGACCATTGCGCCGCACAGTCATCGTTTTGGTGGCGTCATCGGCGGTGGCGATGACCTCGTCACCGATGGTGAACCGGGTAGTGACGTCATCCTGACCGAACAGCCCGTCACCGAAGTTGACGCCGTAGGCGTTGACCGCCACCTCTACTTTTGTTCCCGGTTTCCAGTATTCGGCCGGGCGCCAACGTACTTCGCGATTATTGAGCCAGTAGAAGGCTCCCTCGACCGGGGGGGTGGTGGTCACGTTGATCGCTTGCTGCGCCGCAATCCGATCGGTGATGTTTTCATCGAAGCGGATCGCGATGGGTTGGCCCACGCCAACCGTCTCGCCGTCGTTGGGCAGGACGTAGGGCATCGTCAAGTTGTCGGGCGAGTGGGTTTCGAAGGTCGCTGTCGTAGTGGTCGCGCCGCCCAGTCCAAGGGCCTGGGCATGAAGGGTGTACTGCTTGTTGTAGCCCAGCGGCTCGGCAGACGACCAGGACACGCCATCGGGGCTGAGCTGTCCGTCGACGAGTTCGCCGGCTTCGTTGGTCAACGAGACTTGGCCGAGAACGCCGTCACCGGCGGACACGGTAACAGGGGAGTCCACCGCGACACCGATCGCTCCGTCGGTCACCGACACCTGCAATTTGGGCACTAGCAGGTCGGCGAACGGGGTGCCTTTATCAGTGATGACCTCGGGCTGGGGCGCGGCGGCCGGCGACGAGCTGCACGCGGCCGCGATCAGCAGCACCGCCATCGACAGGACGGCCGTCCGCAGCCACTGCGCCGTCCTGCGAAACGGTGGGAGGCAAGTCGCCTGCGGCATCAGTGTGGTCTCCGTATCCGAATGTTGACATCGCTGATGAGCGGGCACAGCGTGCGCCGCGACAGCCGTTCGCGGGCGGCGGTGCACCGTTCACGCATATGGTTCAAGTGTGCTGATGCGTCATTTGGCTTTCTTAGTCCTTCGATGAAGATTCAGTAAAGACGCAGACTTGCGCACTGGTCTGCCCGACATGGCATCCGGCTAGCTCTGGCAGGCGCCGAACGGGCTGCCGATCGTTAGTTCGTCGATCGTCGGACCGTGGCGCGCAATAGGCCACGTAAAAGGCTATGGGTCTAGTACGCGTTCTGGGCTGATCGGGAACGCTTGAGGCAATCACGGTCCGGGAGCGCCAGATGCTGGTCCCTCTCAGCCCTGCTCCAGTGTTGGTCTCGTCGCGGTGCGGTCCTTCGTCGCGGTCGTGGACTTGAGGCTGCACCCTCCGGCGGGGGTGAAGGGGTGTATCAGCTGCCGCCCGTACGCGGTGGGGTAGTCGGGGTGTGCGGCCATGCCGAGCTGGGTGGAGTCGAATCGACGGGCGGCGTTATAGGAGTAGGTGCGCATCAGGTGGTCCCAGACCAGGGTGAACAGCCCGAAGTTGACGTCGCCGATGCCAGCCCACTTGAGGTGATGGAAGCGATGGCCTTCGTTGAGAGCCAAGACGTACTTGGCGGGGCCCACGCGGTAATCGGCGTTGGAGTGCTGCAGCAGCAGCTGGATCGCCACCGCGAGCGCGAGTAGGGAGGCCACGTTGACGGGCAGACCGATCAGGATGAGCGGTGCCACACCAGCGGCCATCTCAACGGTTTGGTGCAGCGGGTGTTTCATCAGGCCGTTGAGGCCGTAGAAGCGGGTGATGCTGTGGTGCACGGCGTGAAAACGCCACAACACGCCGATCTTGTGGCTGGCCACATGGACCACGGTGATGCCGAGGTCGGCGATCATGATCGCGGCGAGGACCTGCAGCGGCAATGCCCAGGTGCGCGGCCACAGCTGCGGGGCCGGGACGACCGCCGCTAGTAGTGGAATGGCAGCCACGCTGGCCAGGATCAGCGTCTCGTTGACTGCGACGTGGATGCGGTCGCGCCTGCTGTCTGCCTGATCATGATTCCATTCGGGGTCATACGGAATGACACGTTCGACCAGCAACGCGGTGGCAATCGCGACGGTCATCACGGCCAGCAGCCAGTATTTCGCGGCGCCGGCGGCGGTTAACGCCACACCGGCGCCGTTGAGGCCGAGCAGCATGACCGGCACGTAGCCGTATCGGGCCACCGCCTGTGCCGCGGTGAACGCCGTCAATGGCGGGGACTTCGTGCTCACCACCTGATCGTCGCGGCTACTGGCGTGGCAGAGCTTGAATGATCCGGCTACACGGCGGTGTCGAGGTCCCAGGACACGTGCCGGCTCAACGCCGAGGGCGCCAGCCCGAACATCTCCCGCGTGGTACGGGTCAGATGGGCGCTGTCAGAAAACCCCGCATTATGCGCGGCGCCGGTCAGGTCATCGCCGGCGTGCGCGCAAATGATGGCGAGCCGCAGCCGTAACCACAGCACGTAGCGGCGCAGCGGAATGCCGACCTGTTCGGTGAACAGATGGGTCAATCGGCTCGCAGACACACCGACCTGGGCCGCGAGTTCGGTACCTCCGACTGGGCCTGCAGCCACAAGGTCGGGGAGCAGCCGCAACGCCTCATCGACGGCGCGATGGCGCGTCATTGCTTCATCAGCTGCCATGGCGGGTGCGAGGTGTTCGATCAGCTCGTCGACCACGACGACCAACGGACGTCGGCGGGTGAACGTCAACACCGGAGCAACAGTCCAGCCGGACCGAAGCGCGCGCAAGTGCGCCGAGCGCCCTGGGGCAGACTCCGGTTCCAAGAACACCACGGTGCCCTCCGGCGCGCCGACTTCGACCCGGTGTGGCGCATCGGCGGGCACGACCACCTTGGTGCCGCGATGCTGGTTGCCGTGCTCGTCACGCATCGTGAAAGGTGTTGTTGCGGTGACAATCTGGACGGCATGGTGGGCGTGTAGGTCGGTGGTGCCAATCGATCCGGTGAACGCCAACACCCCAGGCCGCAGCAGTGCCGTCCCGCCCCAGTGCGGTTCACCGGTGATACCACCGCCATCCCGCATCATCGCCACGAATCGATGCTACGGCCTTCCAATAATCAACTTACCGCGGCGCCAGCAACGGGGAACATCGAATCGGGCGTGGCCAGCCATCCGCCGCCACGGGTAATGCAGGATATGCGCCATTGGCCAGTCACCCACCGCCGCGCCTAGCTCGGGCGCCCTTGTACCGTATACCCCTCAGGGGTACCTTCGTTGTATCACCCGGAGCGGGTAGCCCGACAACTGGAAGGCGTATCGCTGGTGACCGTACAAGAAAGATTTCGGCAGCTCGTCCAAAGCCAGACCGCACGGTCGATCGCCAAATGCATCGCTTTGTGCGCGGTGGGTCGTGTCACTAGTGGGCGCCGCTCAGGCAAGCCCGGCGAGGGAAAGTCCTGCTGCGGCTGACAGCACCGCGACAGGCTGCCCCCGAGCGGCTTGCCGCCGGAGCGTCAGGCCTCACTGCTGCTGCCGTCCTTAGTGCCTAGTCTTCATGGACCCGAGTGTCCCGGTCCGATGTTCTACGAAGGAAGTTCTCGATCGCCGGGCCGAAAGCGTGTGCCATGTCCTCAGCGTCGACAAATTGGCGGGACATCGAAACTTCGGCGAGGACCCCTTGTGGAAGGACAGTGGCGAGGCTGTGTGCCAAGCACTCGGGGTGACGGATGTCGTCGCCGGCGATGACGAGCGTCGCAGTGTCGATGCGCCGGAGGTCCTCGACCGTTGCAAAGGCGCGGTCATGACCGATTGACGCCGCGGCCGCCGCACTGTGGGCGTCAGCGCGCGGAATAGCCTCAGCGACCAGGTTGGCGATCAGCGGCTGAAGATCAGGAATGAACAATTCCCAGGCGGCCTGCAGACCGCGGGAACGGGCACGCTCGGCGAAACGATCCATCAGATCGGTGTCTGCGGCTTTGTCCGCATCGTCCTCTATCGCTTCAGCACTGATGACCACCGCCGACCGGGCGATACGGGGGTGCTGGAGGCACGTCCGCAAAACGATGGTGCCGCCCAGTCCGGCGCCGACAAGGTGGGCGCAGGTGTCATCGAGCGCGTGAATGATCGCAATGACGTCGCTGACGTACTGATCCCATCGGTGCAACGTCGGGTCGGGACAACGCGATGCTCCGTACCCTCGAATGTCAGGCAACGCAACGCGATACCGGCCAGCGAGCCGGTCAGCAAGCGGTCGCATGCTGTAGTGATCCGGACCCCCACCATGAAGCATGATGATCAGTTCGCCGCGCCCGACGACCTCCCCCATGAGGGGCCAGCCATCATCTCCGACGTGTAACGCGCGCACCGCCAACTGATCCCTCCCACCGTTCCGGGATAGCGCTACGCGCGTCGACACCTCGCCAGGGGCCCCCGGGAAAGTAACCCTTGAAGCATACCCCTAAGGGGTATATGCTCTCTTACGTATACCCGGTAGGGGTATCTACACCCGGTAAGGATAGGAGATCGGTGATGAGCACGAGCACGTACGCCGTCACAGGGATGACTTGCGGACATTGCGAGCTGTCGGTGCGTGAAGAGGTCAGCGAGGTTGCCGGAGTTGAAGGCGTCGAAGTTAGCGCCAAAACCGGCACCCTGATCGTGACGTCGAGCCGTCCCGTCGACGACGCGCAGATCCTCAACGCCGTCGACGAGGCCGGCTACTCGGCGGTGCGTGTCGCATGAACGCCGCGGGACGATTGACAGCGTTTGGTGCCGGACTGGCAGTGGCGTTCACGGCTGCATACGTCACCGCCGCAGCGGTCGTCCCTGATACCGCGGCGACATCTCCCCAGACCCAAACTTCCGATGCTGCAGCGGATCACAGCGCGCCGCCGACCGAGCAGGCGTCGCCAGTCATTCCCTTCGCCGACCCGCCGGGGTTGTCGTTGGCCGAAGACGGATACGTCCTGAGCCCGGTGTGGTCCCCCAGCGCACCCAACGATCGGGGAACGATGAGCTTCACCATCGTCGACCCGGGCGGCACGCCGCTGCTGGACTACGCGACCGTGCACGACAAGCAACTGCACCTCATCGTGGTCCGTTCCGACGGCCAGCACTTCGCCCATGTACACCCAAGGCTGGACGCGGCCACCGGCACGTGGTCAACGCCGTGGACGTGGAACGCCGCCGGCACCTACCGCGTGTTCGCCGACTTCCAACCCGCAGGGGCGGGCAGCGCCAAACTCACCCTCACCCGAACCGTGCAGGTGGCCGGCGCGTTCGTCCCGGCGGTGGCGAGTGCCACACGCACCGTGGATGAAATCGCCGGATACACCGTGAAACTGGACGGTGCACTCACCGCGGGCGTCTCCCACCAACTCACCGCGACAGTCACGCGCGACGGCCGGCCGGTGATGACCTTGCAGCCCTACCTGGGGGCTTACGGCCATCTCGTCGCCTTGCGTGAGGGAGACCTGGCGTATCTACATGTGCACCCTGAGGGGGCCGAGCCGGTACCGGGCGGCACCGGTGGGCCTGCGGTGTCGTTCGCGGCGACCGCACCCACAGCGGGGCGCTACCTGCTCTACCTCGACTTCAAAGTCCAGGACACCGTGCACACCGCCAGCTTCGTCGTCGACGCCGCACCCGGTGGTACCAACGAGCCCGCGCCAGAGCCATCGCGTGACGCCGGCCATGCCGGCGGGCACTGAGCTATCCCGTCCGAATCAGAAACTGAAAGGCAGTGGCTTCATGACGACATCGACACCGGTGTCTGGCCCGAGTGTGGAACTTCGCATCGGGGGAATGACCTGCGCCTCCTGCGCCAACCGCATCGAGCGCAAGCTCAACAAGCTCGACGGCGTGGCCGCGACAGTCAATTACGCGACGGAAAAGGCCACCGTCACGGTGCCTGACGGATACGATCCGGCGCTGCTGATCGCCGAGGTGGAGAAGACGGGCTACACCGCCGCGCTCCCGACACCGCGCACGCCGATGCCCTCCGACGCATCCGGTGACACCCCGCACGCCGTGGACACCGCCGACCCCGAACTGGCGTCGCTGCGGCACCGCCTGAGGGCCTCGGCCGTCCTGACGGTGCCGGTCGTCGCGATGGCGATGATCCCGGCGCTGCAGTTCACGTACTGGCAGTGGGCGTCGCTCACGCTGGCGGCCCCCGTCGTCGTGTGGGCAGCATGGCCATTCCATCGGGCCGCCTGGGCCAACCTGCGACACGGCACCGCGACCATGGATACGCTCATTTCGCTGGGCACCGTGTCGGCGTTCCTGTGGTCGCTGTATGCGCTGTTTCTGGGCAGTGCCGGCGCGCCGGGTATGAAGCATCCCTTCGCGTTCACCCTGGCGCCGTCGCATGGCGCCGCCAACATCTACCTCGAAGTCGCCGCAGGCGTAACCACGTTCATCCTGGCCGGACGCTACTTCGAGAAGCGGTCCAAACGGCAGGCCGGAGCGGCACTGCGAGCCCTGCTCGACCTAGGCGCCAAAGACGTATCCGTCCTGCGCGGGGGGACGGAAACCAAGATCGCCATCGAAGAACTCGTGGTTGGCGACGATTTCATAGTCCGTCCGGGGGAGAAGATCGCCACCGACGGCGTGGTGGTGTCCGGTTCCTCGGCTGTCGACGCCTCGATGCTGACCGGCGAAGCGGTACCCGTGGAAGTCGCTACCGGCGACACCGTGGTCGGTGCCACCGTCAACGCCGGCGGCCGGCTGGTGGTGCAGGCCACTCGCGTCGGCTCGGACACCCAGCTCGCGCAGATGGCCCAGCTAGTCGAACGCGCCCAGACCGGCAAGGCCGAAGTTCAACGCCTGGCCGATCGCATTTCCGGCGTCTTCGTACCGATCGTCATCGCTATCGCCGTGATCACCCTCGGCGCCTGGCTGGGGGCGGGATTCTCAGTCGCCGCCGCGTTCACCGCAGCGGTCGCGGTCCTCGTCATCGCCTGCCCCTGCGCCCTCGGGCTGGCCACGCCCACCGCCCTGCTGGTGGGCACCGGCCGCGGCGCGCAAATCGGCGTGTTGATCAAAGGTCCCGAGGTGCTCGAATCCACCCGCAAGGTCGACACCGTGGTGCTGGACAAGACCGGAACCGTCACCACCGGCAAAATGACGCTGGTCGATGTCATTACAGCGCCGGAAACCCAACGTGCGGAGCTGCTTCGACTGGCCGGCGCCCTGGAGAACGCCTCCGAGCACCCCATCGCCCAAGCCGTCGCCGCCGCGGCGGCCGAGGAACTCCACGCCTTGCCCGTTCCGGAGGACTTCGCGAATGTCGAAGGTAAAGGCGTCCACGGCATCGTGGATGGACACGCCGTCGTCGTCGGGCGCGAATCACTGCTGGCCGACTGGGCGCAACACCTCAGCCCGGATCTGTCCCACGCCAAGGCCCGCGCGCAAGCCCAGGGAAAGACCGTGGTAGCGGTCGGGTGGGACGGGCAGGCGCGCGGTGTACTCGTCATCGCTGACACCGTGAAACCGACAAGCGCACAGGCAATCTCGCAGATGCGTGACATCGGTCTGACCCCCGTGTTGCTCACCGGCGACAACGAAGCCGTCGCTCGACAGATCGCCGCCGAAGTCGGCATCGACGACGTCATCGCCGAAGTCATGCCCGAAGGCAAGGTTGACGTCATCGCAGGCCTCCAAGCCGAAGGCAAGACGGTCGCCATGGTCGGCGACGGAGTCAACGACGCGCCCGCCCTCGCCCAAGCCGACCTCGGTCTGGCGATGGGCACCGGCACCGACGTCGCCATCGAGGCCTCCGACATCACCCTGGTGCGCGGTGATCTGCGCAGCGCCGTTGACGCGATCAGGTTGTCCCGCGAAACACTGTCGACGATCAAAACCAACCTGTTCTGGGCGTTCGCCTACAACGTCGCAGCGATCCCCGTCGCAGCACTGGGCATGCTCAATCCGATGCTGGCCGGAGCCGCAATGGCATTCTCCAGCGTCTTCGTGGTGGGCAACAGCCTGCGCCTGCGCCGCTTCAAAACCACTTCCGCCGACACCACCAGTTAAATCACCGCCACCTGTGAGGAGAACCAATGTCCGAGAATCAGAACCGCACGTCAGCCTGCTGCTGCAGCGGCGCAGCCGACAAAATCGATACCTCACCCATCGACCCTACGGCGAGGAACCTGCTTGACCTCGGATCGCAGAACGAGACCACCTGCCCCGTGATGCCCGGCACGCCGGTGAACAAGACGGTCGCCGAAGCGGCGGGACTATTCCGTGACTATCGCGGTCGGCGTTACTGGTTCTGCTGCAAGGGATGCGGACCACGCTTTGACCGCGACCCCGACAAGTATGCCGCCGTCGCATGACCGCGACCCTCGTCGCGCACTCCTCGCCGGGCACCCGAAGTTAGTCACCACCACGCACAAGGAAAGCGTCATGACCCACGCCGACAACACCAGGCACTGCCCCTCAACAGGCACCACCCACCACGGCTACATCACCGATAAAGACAAATACCTCAAGCGATTGAAGCGCATCGAAGGCCAAGCCCGCGGCATCAGCAGAATGATCGAAGAGGAGCGGTACTGCATCGACATCCTGACCCAAACAGACGCGCTCACCAAAGCCCTCCAAGGTGTCGCGCTGGCACTGCTTGACGACCATCTTCGCCACTGCGTCCGTGACGCCGCCGCCACCGGCGGACCGGCCGCTGACGCCAAACTCACAGAAGCCTCTGAAGCCATCGCCCGCTTGGTGCGTTCCTAACACCCACATCATCAATGCGCGTCGACTGAAACGCGAAGCCTCACAAGGAAAGAACATGACAAACCGCGATGACCACGGCGTAGCAACATCCCACCCTGGCGGGCACGCCCACCACCAATTCCCCAGCGCACACCCTGACACCCACCCACACGGCGAACACCACGGCCATGACAATCACACCGGCCACACGGGCCATAGCGGCCACGGCGGTGACCACGTGGCCCAATTCCGCAAGCTCTTCTGGATCAACCTGATCATCGCCATACCGGTCGTCGCGTTCTCGACCATGTTCGCGATGCTGCTCGGTTACGACGTCCCTGACTTCCCCGGCGCACGCTGGATCGCGCCCCTGCTCGGGACAGTGATGTACGTCGTCGGTGGCCGCCCGTTCCTCACCGGTGCGCTGAACGAGATCCGTTCCCGTAAACCAGGAATGATGCTCCTGATCGGACTGGCGATCACCGTCGCTTTTTTCGCGTCCTGGGGCGCGAGCTTGGGCCTGCTCCACCACGAGCTGGAATTCTGGTGGGAACTCGCCCTTCTCATCGTCATCATGCTGCTCGGCCACTGGGTAGAAATGCGCTCGCTGGCCCAGACCACCTCAGCGCTGGACTCACTGGCAGCACTACTTCCCGACGAAGCCGAGAAGATCGACGGCGACCGCACCGTCACCGTCTCGCCGACCGACCTGCACGTCGGCGATGTCGTTGTAGTCCGACCCGGCGGCAGCATCCCTGCCGACGGCAAGATCGTCGACGGACGCGCCGACATGGACGAGTCCATGGTGACCGGCGAATCCCGGCCCGTTACCCGCGGCGTCGGGGATCCCGTAACAGCCGGCACCGTCGCCACCGATTCCGGGCTTCGGGTCGAGATCACCGCCACCGGCGACGACACCGCCCTAGCAGGCATCCAACGCCTAGTCACCGAAGCACAGAATTCGTCCTCGCGTGCCCAGCGCCTTGCTGACAAGGCCGCCGGCTGGCTGTTCTGGTTCGCCCTGATCACCGCCGCGATCACCGCGGCGGCATGGACAATCGTCGGCAACCCCGATGCCTCGGTGGTAAGAGCGATCACCGTGCTGGTCATCGCCTGCCCTCATGCGCTGGGCCTGGCGATACCACTGGTCGTGTCCATCGCCACCGAACGCGCCGCCAGAGGCGGCGTCTTGATCAAAGACCGGCTGGCCCTGGAAGGTATGCGCACTGTCGACGCCGTGCTGTTCGACAAGACCGGCACCCTGACGAAAGGCGAACCCACCGTCACCGCCGTCGAGGCGACCGGAGACGACGACGGCGACACCGTGCTCGCGCTCGCCGCCGCCGCCGAGACCGACAGTGAACACCCCCTGGCGCGGGCCATCGTGAAAGCCGCCGAGGATAGGGGATTAACCGTGCCGCGCGCCAGCGGCTTCTCGTCCTCTCCTGCCGTCGGTGTGACTGCGACGGTCGACGGGCACGAAATCCGAGTGGGCGGCCCCCGACTTCTCGAAGAAGTCGGCGCCCAGGAGGTCCCCGCGGCCACCGCGTGGCGCGGCGAAGGCGCCATCATTCTGCACGTCATCCGCGACGGAGAGGTGCTCGGCGGCCTGCGCTTGGCCGACGAGATCCGCCCCGAATCCCGCGAAGCCGTCGATGCGCTTCACAAGCTTGGCGTGCAAGTCGTCATGATCACCGGCGACGCCGAAGCCGTCGCCAATAGTGTAGGCCACCAGCTGGGCATCGACCGGGTGTTCGCGGGGGTGCGCCCCGAAGACAAGGCGTCGAAAGTTGCTGCCCTGCAACACGAGGGCAAAAGGGTTGCCATGGTCGGCGATGGAGTCAACGATGCCCCCGCCTTGGCGCAGGCCGATGTCGGCATCGCCATCGGTGCCGGCACTGACGTCGCCATCGCTTCCGCCGGTGTCATCCTGGCCAGTTCCGACCCCCGCTCGGTGCTGTCGGTCATCGAGCTGTCCCGCGCCAGCTACCGCAAGATGAAACAGAATCTCTGGTGGGGCGCCGGGTACAACCTCATCTCTGTGCCCCTGGCTGCTGGTGTGCTGGCACCCATCGGCATCGTGCTGCCCATGTCGGTCGGCGCCATCCTCATGTCACTGTCAACGATCGTCGTCGCGCTCAACGCGCAACTTCTGCGCCGCCTCGATTTGACGCCCGAGGCGAGCACCCGCGCCGTTCTCAACCGTTAGGGGACGGCCCACCATGTGGAGCAGCCGGCGACCATGTGAAGTTCGAATCGCCGCTCCCAACCATGTGGAGCTTCGCACGAAGATGAGGGAATGCAGTCGCCGGTCGAATTCTCGATTATCCGTCGACCGCCGGTACCTTCGGATGCGCCGTAGACGGCGTGTAGCTGAGCGACGAGCCACCCAATCGGAGCCGGGGAAGCGGAGGAAGGAGACCAGTGACCGACCTCGCCACTGTCGAAAATTCGATTCGACGACGGTCGTTCGGCACCCTGTCGACGCTCGATAGCAGCGGCAACCCCCACGCGACGGCCGTCACGTACGCAGCGGCCGGTGAAGGCACAAACCTGACGTTGTACATCACGACCCGTACTACGAACGTCAAGGTTGGCAACATTCGACGACGACCACAGGTAGCCTTCGTCATTCCCGTGCCGCACCGCTTTCTCCCCATGATGCCGCCGGCAGCTGTCCAGTTTGCGGGGTCGGCCGAAATACTGAACCACGAAAACGCCGACGCGCGAGGGGCATTCCATGCGGACTGGTTTCTCCGTCGCATTCTCGCCGCCGAGGAGCGCATCGTCGCTCAGCGTGCTGAGCTGTGCTTCATCGCGGTCCGGCCGAGGCGATGGTTATCCACCTACGGCATCGGAATGTCGGCCCTCGACATCGTGCGTCATCCGGGCGACGCCATCGGGCGGGCAGACCTGACGGGCGGAAACTAGCCGTCAGGCCGTGTATTGGCCATACAGACGTAGGTCAATGCACATGGTCGTGGTCTTGGTGGTCGTCTAGCGGCGTCGCCGCTGGAAGCGGCTCGCTGATGGGCACGGGCGTAGCCTGCTCAGGCGCGCCGCCAGAGCCAGCGCCGGGCGCAGGAGCTTCGACTGGGCGCACGGCAGGCGGGGGAGACGTCGGCTCCGGATCGTGATTGTGATGGTCGTCGACGTGTTCTGCACTGGTTGCGTGATCATCGGAGGCGGGCTCCCCAGCGGGCGCTGCAGGGGATGGTTCAGGATGGCTGTGATGGTCGTCAGTCTGCTCTGCACCAGGTCCGTGGTGATGAGCCCCTGCTTCAGCGCTGGCTGGGGCGTGGTGGCCGTGCCGTAGACCAGAGGCAGCGCCCACGGTGGACGCCAACGTGACGATCCCAATCGCGCCCAGGAGCACCATGGCGCTGCCGAAGGCGGGCACCGGTTCTCCTTGAAGGCCGCGGTGCCAGACCCAGCCAGCGCCCATGACGACATAGATCTGAAGCAGCAACGCGCATAGATCCGCGGCTTGTATCAGTTCGGCTTGACCGGCGTGGGGCCCGAGCGGCGCTCCCGCGGTTCTCGACACGGACCAAAGCGCAATAACGGCAAGGTTGACCATGATGCCAAGAGCTAGCACCGGGGTGGTGGTACGGGTGAGTACTAGCCGCGCCCACAACAGTTGGAATAGCGCGATGCCAGCGAAAAACAGGCCCGCTGGCATCCATTCCTGCCAGTGCGTGGGAACGACGGCGAAGTGGATGACAGAAGCGCCTAGTGAGGCGAGCGCGGCAAGCCGAGCCGCTAGCCGGCTGTCGGTCTTCTTCGCTGTCCTAGGCGCCACCGAACCAGGATGACAGCGCCACCCTCGACACTGGCTGCATGAGGCCACATCTCAATACGAACGAGATTCATTCGTCATCAACTACTGCCGTCCTACGTAGATGGCGCGATGCGATCCTTCGTCTGCGCGTCTCAACCACCGCCGTTCGGCGATAACCAACACCGGCTTCTCTTGAGACCTCGCCGATGCGGCAGTAGCGCACGTCGCTGTTCGCGTCCGGAAATGGCTCAGATTGTCGACGGGACTACGCGTGTCACCGTGTCCTGGGGCGGAGTCGTATTTGCAGTTGTTGACGAACGTCCTGGTGGATATCAGCACGAATGGTTGGGGCAACTTCAAGTGTCGCCGCCAGTGCGTAGCGAATTGGTGCCGCCAGGCGTCCTGCGTCGACGCGACAGTCGACGTTGATCTCCAGCGCATCGCTGGCAGTGAACACGACGGCCCGCTGACCTTCAAGAATCTCGTGTTGAACCGTACCGTTGCGGGACACGCGCGCTTCAGCTTCCAGGCGCTCGACTCCCAGTGGCTGACGCGGCGGCTCGAAAGATAAGCGGGCCATACGATGTCGGCGCGTCGCTGTGTTGACCGGGGAAAGCCAGGCCAGGGTTATCGTCAGCCGTCGCCAGTCGGTCGTCGCAGCCAGGCTGGTCGGCAGAGGCAGTGCAAATGTCTGGCGTTGGTCGGCTGTGATGGACCCGGCGCCGAGGAGGAGAACTCTGTTGGTCGCGGCTGTGACGATCCGTTCGGCGTCGATGGCGCCGTAGCCAAGTAGCTGAGAGATGTCACGACGGTTGAGATCGGCGCCGCCGTCTATGGTGCGGGTCAGCCCCTCGCGCATGGCGCCCCAGGATGCGGCGTGAACAAGCAAAGCCTTGGCAAGCACAGGATGGTATTCGGCGGTGGCGAACGGTGGTTCGCCGTCGGCGGACTGTAGGGCTTCAAGCACATCGAAGATGTGGTCGGCGGTGCGCGTCGCGAGGGCGGTGGCGTTGCTGGTTCCGTGCAGATAGGCCGTTCCGTTGAGCGCGCCGCCGTGTCCGGGTGCGGCGACGCGCATACCGGGGCCGGTGATCGTTGTTTCCGCCGGATACAAGGTCGTGGTTCCTTCGGCCGAAGTCGGACGCTGGTGCAGACTTCGACCGCCGGGCAGCAGTATTTCCGGTTTTACCGAGTTGCGGTGGCCGAAACCCACGGGACTGTAGAGCGCGGGCATTCCCGCGTCGGCGGTGTCGAGCACCGTGTCGCTGGTTGGGGTGGTCGCGGCGTCTGCATGCAGGGCTCCCACGGAGATGACGTTCACTGCCTCAGCGGGGGAGAGGAGTCGTCGACGGCGCGCCTGCGCGTACATGGCGGTGCCCACCGCGCGCCGTAGTGCGGATACATCGAGCAGCGCTGCTGCGGGGATGTCGGCGTCAATGGGATGGTTGCCCGCGCTGACCAGGATGAGCACGTTGTACGTGTGGGCGAGCCAGTCCAACAATTTCGCTAGGGGGCTGATGCGGCGCACGAACATCTGGATGGGGTCGCCGATGGACAAGTTGACGATTCTCACGCTGGGAGCCGCAGGATCGTGTTGGCCGTGTCGCTCGAACAGGCGTCGAAAGGCTTCGTGGATGAGGTCGACTAATAGCCGTTCCCTCAGCACGGTTTCGCCTTGGCCACTGAATGGGTGTGGCTGCATGATCGGCCGCACGTACACGCGGCGCTGTGTTGGTCTGCCGGGAGCGTTGAGGTCGCCGTGGCAAATCAGCGACGCCATGGCGGTGCCGTGCTGCATCTGTGATGCGGTATAGGACGCAGCGATCTGGTCAGGATCGTCGATGATCAGTCGTTCGGAGAGGGCGATGTGACCGGCCATCGGCAGGCCATCGAGCAGGGCGATCCGTGGACGTCGGTCGGTGGGCTTCACCGAAAACACTTCGGGTTCAACAGGTTCGTCGGAGGGCGCTGCTGACGGAATGGTCATCGGCCGTGCCGGGGACACATACATGATGGTGTCGGTAGTCAACAGTGCGATCGCGTCGGGCCCGCGATCAAGGACCGCTTCGACCTGACTGTAGGGGATATCAGCGAGAATGGCGTGATAGCCGATGCCGGTGAGTGTCGATTGAGTGATGACTTGGCCGCCGGCTGCGGTGATGAGTTCCCGTACAGTCGTTTCGGCAACCGCCCGGCGGGCGGCATCGCGGCGGAACCACAGCTCGACTTCGACGCGGGCCGTGGTGGCTGACTGTCCCACGACGGCGACGTCTTCGCGCCAGCGCTCCAGCAGACCGGTCTCGCGGACCCGATCTTGGGGTCCCCAGCGCCTCACCTCGCGCAACAGCGAAAAGACCTCGCGTAAGGGCGCTAACCCGAAAGGCATTGCTGCATCGCGGTTCTCCTGCCATCGCGCGAAGAGGGTGAGGAGCTCAACGACGGCCTGGCTGTTCGACATCACAACATAGAGACTGTCGGTCACGGCATCGTCGCTCGGTTCGCCATCGCGTACGGCGTGGAAGTCGTCGTCGGCGGCGAACTCGTCGCCATCAACTTCGAGGAGGAACTCTAGGCCGGGCACACGGGCTGCGGCTCGCGCGAACTCGGCTACGGGCGCGGCGAGGTCGAAGACCACCACAAGCTCGGGATCGGCTTCACTGGTGTCGCCGTCCACGTCGACGCGCCCAGCCTGCAGAGCCTCTTGGAGAGCGGCGAACTGTGGTGCTAGCCGCTGCCCTTGCCGGGCCGGTTCCGGTCCGGCGATGCGAGTTCCAGGAAAGCGGGGCGCGCCGGTAGGTATAGGCCCGTTCACCGGGGCGCCGAACGACAGCGGTGGACGCGGAGAGGTCACATCTCCCTCATGGCGTTGCGCTGCTTGAGCCGTTCGCGCACCACATCCTCGACACGGCCATCGGGTAGCGACAACACATAGCGCCGCATGACATCCAGCGCGAACTCCTCAATGTCGGCGTAGCTGGCGCCCGCAAGCTTGTCGGCGAGGGTGCGCGGCGCCATACCGAGGTTCCCGCCGAGCCGCACACGCAGCTGCTCGAGAAAAGCCGTGGCCTGTATGCGCGACGGGGGAGGCAGTGTTAAACGCACCTGAAAGCGGCGCCACGCCGCGCGGTCGAGCAGTTCGCCATGGTTGGTCGCGCAGACGGCGACGACGTGGGAGGGCAAGCGATCGATCTGTAGGAGCAACGTCGAAACGACGCGCTTGATTTCGCCGGTTTCGTGCGCGTCGGAGCGCTCCTTTGCGATGGTGTCGAACTCGTCGAAAAAGAGCACGCAGCGCCGAGTCCTTGCGAACTCGAAAACGTGATCGATTCGACTCGTTGTCTCTCCGAGAAAGCTAGATACAACTCCCTCGTAACGCACGGCGTAGAACGGCACCATCAGCTCCGCTGCCAATGCTTCAGCAAGCGAGGTTTTACCGTTACCAGGCGGACCTTCCAAAAGGATGCGGTTACGCGGTTCCAGGCCGTGGCTGCGGAGAAGCTCGCTACGGTGATGCTCCTCGATGATCTCGGTCACCGCCGCCGTGACGGCAGGCGCCAGATGCACCTCTGACAATCGCCGCTTAGGCACAATTTCGGTGACCAGATCAGCGACCTGGCGGGCGGTGTCATCACGGGCGAGCAGGCTGCGAGCACCGGCAGTGGTGATCAATTCGGACAGACGATCAGCCACAAGATGGTGCTGATTGTTGCGCTCCTCGGCGATGATCGCCTCCACCAGCATGCGAAAGCGGGCGACGTCGCCACGCTGCTGCGCCTCGACCAGATCAATCACCAGGTCAGACCTCGCCATGGCCCCCTCCTTGCACAATGCCGCTCGCTCGATCATTGCAGATGCGCGCACCACCGCGGGTTCAGCGCCGCACAATGTGGTGCTCTCTAGCAGCGCCAACAGCCTCCAGATAGCTGTCCGAGGATTCCTTGCCCGCTCGGCCACCGGCCGCGCGCTGGCTGGCCCACAAGCTGCCCGGAGGTGTCTCTGGAGGCGCAGTGGTGTGCCGCTAGCGATGGTCGGCGCTGGTTGACTAGCTGATTGGTGTGGACGCGACACCCGTTCCAATCGGCGGGCTGATCATCGCGTCCTAGAGGGCGGCGACTAATGCGGGGTCGGTCCGGCGTCGAAGGCGGCCACGTCCAGGGAAGGCCGGTTACTGTCAGCCCAACCGGAAACAAGTCCTTGACCGTAGGTATCGACGTGGCAGTGCGAGGCGAGCGAATCCTGGCAGCAGCGCTGGCAGCAGCGGGAAGGCGGCGATTCCGGAACCGGATCGCCGGGCAAGCCGCCCGCTACTGGTCGGCGCCCACAGGATCGGCCTGGGAAGCGAACTCACACTGGCGCAACGGAATCGGTGATCAAGCCTGGCTGGAGGTCGGTGACGACCACTGGAAGATCTATGAAACCTTCGCCCGAGCCCTTAATTCGCCCAGCCCGAACACGGTGATGGAGTGGGGCGCCGGCGGCGGGGCCAACGCCGTGGCTTTCGCCCCCCATGCGCAGCGGTTCATCGCCGCCGACATCTCCCAAGAAAACCTCGACGAATGCGTCCGACAAGTCCGCGCGACGTGCACGACACCCGTCGAGACACGGCGCATCGACCTCGCCTGCCCCGAACAAGCTGGGCCCGCTTCCTGACTGACATCGAGCGATTTTGGTTCTGGTGGTGGTCGGTGGTGTGGGTGGTGGGTGATACTGCCGTTCATGTCCTTGCAGGGCTTGGTCGATGCGACCGCAGACGCGCTCGGTGGTGCGCGCGAGTTGTACGGCCCGGCTGCGTCGGCGTCGGGGTTGCCCTCGACGAGTGGGTTGCAGAACCTCAAGACTGATCTGCGGGTGTCGGTGGATACGGTGCCGGCGACCTGGAGTGGTCGTGGGGGAGAGGGCTACAAGCTGACTGGCGGCGGTGGTGTGGCCGCTTTGGACAACGTGATCGGTGCCGATCGGGGGGTGGGCCCGCAGGTGGTGGCGGCGTCGAACGAGTCCCGTGATGGCCGCGCCGGGATGAATGGCGTGGTGAGCGATACCCGGTCGGGGGTCAATGCGATCGCCCCGAGCACTGATACCCCGGCGGGCAAGCAGGTCCTGGTCAATCATCTCGAAGGCCAGCTCGACCGCGCCAAGGCCCTGCTCACCAAATCCGAACAGCGAAACGTCGCGTTGGCGAACATGATTCGTTCTGCTGGTGGTGGTTACGGTGGCCGGCCGATGGGCGGCGGCATGTCGATGGGCGGCGGCATGGGAATGCCCATGGGTGGCGGCGGCGGATCGCCGATGAGCGGCTTCGGCGGCGGCGGTCTTGGCGGCCTCGGCGGCCTGTTCACCCCGATCGCCAAGGCGGGACTGGCGAGCAGATCGTCGTCCGGTCGATCCAGCTCGTCCGGTGTGCCGGGTATGCCGGGGCTCGACCGGCCAGGTCTGGCGAACGAGTCGCGCCTGCAGAAGTACACCCGCCGTCTCAGCCGCGCAATCAGTGCCGCCTTCCCCGAAATCACAGACATCGGTGGGTTCCGGCAAGACTCGCTCAAGTGGCATCCGTCCGGGCTGGCCATCGACGTCATGATCCCGCAGTGGGACACCCCCGCCGGCAAGGCGCTCGGTGATCGGGTGGTGCAGTTCGTTCAAGCCAACGCGCAAGAACTCGGGCTCGATCACGCGATCTGGCGCCAAAGTCAGCACAACGCGGACGGCAGCTCGTCGGGAATGTCGGATCGCGGAGACCCCAACCAGAATCACTTCAACCACGTCCACATCGCCAGCATCGGCGGCGGCTACAGCGGATACTGACCCGTCCTAGGTCGCGTTATTCGAGTGTCTCCGCAGCCTTTTGGATGGACTCGCGGCTCTCGTGCACCTCGCGCATCACGGCAATCGCGTCGTCAAAGGATTCGGCGTCGGGCAGGCTGGCCGCGATCAGACTTTCCATCTTGCGCATGTTCGCGTCGAGCGCGTTGAGCGCCGCCGCGCGTGCACCGGGATCATTGAGCTCGCTGGTCAGTACCTCCAGACAGACCGCGGTGATGGCCACGACGGCCGAGGCGATGGAGAGCGCCTGACCGTACTGGGTGGCGTTGCGCATCCCGCCGGCCGAGGCCAGGCGCTGTTGGAGAACTTCCGTGGGGTCGACGCCGGTATCGGGGTCGCGCGGAGGCACCTTCGGCGGATCTTCGCCGTCGCGGATGGCCTGGAACGTGCCGCGCGGCCATTGCAGTGCGTCCTCCAGTTTGGGCACGGTGCTCACTCGAGGCGGGCCAGCCCCGCGTTCGAGCCTGGTTGCCGTGCCGAGCGACACCCCGGCGATCTCGGCCAACGCACGCTGGGATAACCCCAGCTCAGCGCGGCGACGCGCAACGCAGTCCCGCAGTCGCGCGAGCGAAGGGTCAAGAGCATCGCCGCTGGCAGGCGTGGTTTCGCCCGCTTCCTCGTCGATGTCGCTGCCCACACTGAAAGTGAACCACATGCAGGCGGAACAGACACGTATCTGACTACGTGCCGGGTCCGCAGGTTTGACCCGTGTCCGCCCACCTGAGTGCGCCACAAATGACCAACTAAGGCGCAATGTGTCCGCCCCGAGCGGCGGGTTGCGAAGAATTTTTTGGGGCCGGTGCAGAGCTACATCGCTGCCCACCTTCGCCTGGGGATACTCCTCACAAGAGCAGTTAGAGCGCCTTTTTTCCGAGGTGTTCCTGGCTGGCGCTGGGCTGCGCGATCGTCCATATGTCGGCGTCCGCCGTGGACAGTTGAAGATTTGTGCTGCACAGATGCCGATCGGTGGGGTTATGATCACCTCATGCTCAATAAGGGCACAACTAACACACAATTACAGACCAGTTTGCGAGGTGGTGTCATGACACATCTAGTGGCCAATCCGGTCAAGATGGAGATCAACGGGCTTTGCAACTACTCCGACCCCGAGGACTGGTTCGACTACCGCAAGACCAAGCAGTGCAAGCGGATCTGCGGCAACTGCCCACTGCGCCAGGCCTGCGCCCGTAGCGCCCTGGCCCGGGGAGCCACCGATGGTGTGTGGGCAGGGGTGGATCTGCCTGGAGCGCACGCCTCGGTCGAGGAGCACCTCGTTGCGCGCCGGCAGCTGGCGATGGTGGTTTCTGCGATGGATCATCAGCCCGAGGCGCACCGTCTACGGTGTCTGGCGATCCGCGAAGCGATGCACAACGCCACGTTCCCGGGCACCGGGGCGTTTGTCGCGGAGTCGGCCAGTGCCTAGTACGGGCGCGAGGACCTGCGCCAACAGAATCCTGCGGGACTACCTTGTCGCCGCCCTGCGCTGTTCGACGCACCCGCTGACCACAACGCAGCTACGCCAGGGCGCGCCGGCCGTCGCCGTACAGGGCAGCACGCGCCCGCTGCCGCCCACCCAGGAAGCCATCTACCGGCTGCTACGCATCCTCCACAGCGAAGGTGCCGTCGTCGCAACCGAGGTCGGCGCATGTCGGCGCGCCTGGTTCGCGACAGTCGACCCCGACGCGGACCGCGAGATAGCCAGTCTCGATGCCCTATTCACTGCGCCCAGCGCCGCCGCTGCGCACCGACCTTCGACATTCGATCCATGCCGGCGACGCCACTGACCGCGGACGTGCTCGCCGCACTAGAGCGCATCGGCTGCCCGGTCAGCACTACCGACTTATGAGGTGGCTCAACCGCGACCGCGCGACTCCGCTCGTCGTCGACCAGGTGTACCGCGCGCTGGAGGCGCTGCGCTCGCGCGGTGCGGTGCAGCGCATGAGGTCGGCAAGCAACAAGCGGATCCGCTACTGGGACATCGCGACCAGCAGTCCCTGCCGGTGCGGGCGTCAAGCAACACCCATCACGACCGCCGCTGAGCACCGGCGGCAAAGCCCAAGGAGGACAACCCGATGAGCAGCAGCTTCGCCCGGCAGAGCACGCCGACTCAACGACGGACGGCCCCTCAGCGCGGCGCCCACATCACAGCGGTGCCCCATTACGGCCGCCGAGAGCAGCAGTGGCACAGCAACTACAAAGCCCTCCTCGCCTTCGTCGCCGAGGCCGGCCACGCGCAGCCAATCGAACGCATCACCCGGGAAGGATGCAGCATCGGGACATGGGTTGACACCCAGCGCGCCCGCTACCGATCGGGCCGACTGCCACTGCACCAGCAAAACCTGCTCGAAGCCGTCCCCGGCTGGATATGGACCCCTGATCGGTCCGCGGAGTATCAACGCATCTGGGACCAAGCTTTTTCCGCGCTGCAACAGTTCGTCGACACCCATGGCCATGCGCAACCGCAGTACAAGTCCACTGGGGGAAGAATCAGGCTTGGCGTCTGGGTCAGCAAGCAGCGCGAGTTTCACCGCGAAGGAGTCCTCGCCCCGGAGAGGGCCCGCCGACTTGAGGCGCTGCCGGGCTGGGAATGGGAGCCAGAACAGGCGAGAGCCGCCCGTTCCTGGGAACGGGCCTTCGAGCTGCTATGCGCCTACGCCAGCGCCCACGGTGAGGCCCGGCCGCCGTGTGACCACATGACCGACAATGGTTTCAGCCTGGGCGGGTGGGTCGGCCGACAACGGGATGACTACCGAGCAGGGCTTCTGTCTGCGGAGAAAACTCAACGCCTGGGAACGCTGCCGGGTTGGGTGTGGGACGGCAGAGAACTAGTTGCCCAGGGCCGGAAAGCATTGTGGGACCGGAACTTCGGTGATCTTGTCGCCTATGCCGCCGAACACGGGCACGCGAGCCCTGGTCTCGATGACGCGGCATACCGCTGGGTGGTTATTCAGCGCAGACGTTATGCCAGCGGACGACTTGCCGCCGACCAAGTGACGCGCTTGGAGACCCTGCCCGGGTGGCGCTGGCGCCTGCGCAGCGTGAGGCGAAGCTGGGATGACTACTACGCGGAATTCCGTCGCTACGTCACCGATAGCGGTCACGCGAGGCCGCCGGTCAGATTCCGCACCGCTGACGGGTTGGCGTTGGGCCAGTGGACAGTCGACCAGCGCCTCGCCTATCGCCGTGGGCAGCTCACCGCGGATCAGGTTCGCCGGCTCGAACAGGTCCCGGAGTGGTCATGGAAGACCCTGACGCCGCCGAGGCCGACATGCTGACAAAAAACCCAGTGCCTCGCGCTCTGGTCGTCGAGAACGCCAGCAACGGTGCTTTCACCCCCGGCATCGTGCGGGTACGTGTACGCCCTTGGAGTCGGCGTATTTCGTCGTGCAGCTGCGGGTGGCGCGGCCGGCGACGGGTGATGCGATCGCGAAGCGTTCTGGACGCACTACTGCACGCGGCCTCGCGTGGATGTCATCCGGCGGTGCCGCTCGTCGACGTTGACATTGGTCGGCGGCCATGACGCCGAGGGTGCCAATGGGCATCAGTGATCGGCGGTTACGGGCGTTCTTCGCCACTCGGGGCTACCCAGACCCCGCCACTGTCAGCCAGGAGAGGACAATATGGGCCGCAACAGAGCGCCGGACCCGAACCAGCCGGATCTGTTCAGCATCCTCGACGAGGCAGGCGGTGACGGTGATCGATCCGGAGATTCTCAAGGCGGTGCAGACCGTCTACTCGACAGATCTGAGCCTGCCCGAGGAATGGACGCAGGAGCGCCGCAACCAGTTCCTGACCGCCGAAGCGGACAAAATCAGCTCGATGGCAGCCAGTATGGCCGAGGAGCTGTGGGAGAAGGCGCTCGCGGCCTGGAGTCGTCAGCGCCACGGCCAGACCCCGAATCACGCGACCAAGGTGGCACTGCTGCAGGCGGCCCGGGCGCAGGCAGCTCAGACGGTGCTGAACAACGAGCTGTACGACCTGATCGAGACCGACGAGACCACCCCGGAGTGGGAGAGCCCCGACCCGATCTCAGACCCGGCGCAGCTCAGCTGGGAGCAGCGCTGGACGAACCCGGCTCATCAGAGCGAGCCGACCGAGGCCCTCGAAGCGTTGATCGACCGTCTGTGGCCGGCCCCGGACTTTTCGGGACCGTTCCGGATCAAGGCGGGCTACCTGACATCGGCCCGGGCCGAGGACGGCTTGGCGCTACCCGCCCGCCCCGAGGACCCGTTGACCGCCGAGTTGGCGCAGATGATCTACCGCGACCTGCGCGCGGACGGACTGCCCGAGCGATAGGCCCCCAGGTCTCGCTCTTCGACGACCTTGCCGACGATGTTTCCGACGACCTGGCCGATGATCTCGCAGCCGATATTGGCTCCGAGATGGGCGCCGACAGCGCCGCCGAGCCGCACGCGGATGAGCGCAGTGACGCAGCGGACACCGCGGCAGTCGACCCGCCGGTGGCTACAGCCGCCGGCGAGCCTGCACTGGCGCAACCCGCCGTCGTGGCAGAGGAGTTTCGCAGCACTGCCGACTTCCCGGCCAGCACTGATGTTCTGGTGCCCTCAGGTGCGAAAGCGCGTGCCCGCGCCAACCTCGCCGCCATCGAGCTGGTGCACACCCTGCGCGACGCCGGTCGACCGGCAACCCTTCCCGAGCAGCGCATCCTGGCTGCCTGGTCGGGGTGGGGAGCCATCCCGCAGGTCTTCGACCCCCGCGCAGAAGACTTCGCCGCCGAACGAGCGCGCTTGGCCGGTCTGCTCACCGCCGAGCAGTATCGTCGCGCCCAGGCCTCGATCCTCAACGCCCACTACACCGACCCCGCCGTGGTGTCTGCGGTTTGGGATGCACTAGGTGCGGCGGGTTTCTCCGGCGGCCCGGTACTCGAACCGGGCTGTGGCAGCGGCACATTCATCGGCCACGCGCCCGAGGGCGCCACCCTGGTCGGTGTCGAAGCAGACGACATCACCGCCGCCATCGCCTCACTGCTCTACCCCTCAGCTCAGGTCCGCCATGAAGGATTCGAGACCACCCGCGTCCCTGACGGCAGTTTCACCGCGGCAATCGGCAACGTCCCGTTCGGGCGGTACGCCTTAACGGACCCGCTGCACAACCCCCGCCGTCACAGCATTCACAACCACTTCATCGTCAAGTCGCTGTCCCTGGTCGCCCCCGGCGGATACGTTGCCGTGCTGACCAGCCGCTACACCATGGACTCAGTGAAAACGACTGCACGCCAGGACATTGCGCAGCGTGCCGATCTTATCGGGGCACTTCGGCTTCCGTCGCAGGCTTTCAGCCGTGTCGCCGGCACCGAGGTGGTGACCGACCTGCTGATCTTCCGCCGCCGCGAGGAAGGCGTCCAGGTCGATCTCGACACCTTGGACTGGATCAACACCGAGGACGCCGATCTGGTTGACCCGCGCACCGGCGGCGAGGAACAAGTTCCCGTCAACGCCTACTTCCTCAACAACCCGCACCGCGTCTTGGGTGCCACCGAGCTGGGTCACGGTCTGCACGGCTCGCCCCAGCTCGCCGTGGTCGGCGCCACCGGGCACGACTTGGCTGATCAGATTCGCGATCAACTCCAGCCGATGATGGCGGCGGCGGTCGCGCGCGGCCGCGGTCTCACTGCCCGCAGCGAGGACCTCTCCGGCGGCATCGAGGACGGCTTCGCGCCCGGGCTGCGCACCCAGGCCGCTCAGGTCGACGACCCGCCCCTGTACACGCTGCGCTACAACGCCGGCTCCCGCAGCATCGACTTCTGGGCCGGGCATGGCTGGGAGCCGAACAAGACGCCCAAGACCCTCATCGAGGAAACCCAGGAGCTGATTGCGCTTCGTGAGGTGGCCACCGCGCTGATCGCTGCCCAGCGGGATGGCGAGCCCGAGCATGACCGCGACCAGCTGCGCGCACACCTGAACACGCTCTACGACAACTACGTCAGCAAGCGCGGACCGGTCAACCGCTTCGAGTGGGTGCAGCGCAACGCCACCCAGGCCCTGCACGACAAGCGCATCGCCAAACTCGAAGCGACCTGGCGCGAGCAGGAGGGCACCACCGGCCGCCCCTACGACGGGCCCGTGCCCGCCGAAATGGTCGAGCAGTGGGAAACCGAAGCCTGGCAGCCACCGGAACCGTTCAAGAAGTTCCGCCACCTCGAAGGCGGCATGCGCTACGACCCCGGCTGGGCGGTCGTGTCCTCGCTGGAGGACTTCGACGAGGAGACCGGAACCGCCACCAAGGCACCGATTTTCAGCCGCGACGTCCTCACCGCTGACATCGAGCGCACCACCGCCGACACCCCCGAAGAAGCGCTCGCGATGAGCCTCGATCGGACCCGACGCGTCGACGTCGACCTGATCTCCGAGCTGCTCGGCATCGGTGAAGACGACACCCGCGCCCTGCTCGACGGCCTGGTCTACCCGAGTCTCGACGATCCCGACGAGCTAGTCCCGGCCACCACCGCGCTGTCAGGCAACGTGCGCTCCAAACTCGCCGCCGCCATCGAAGCCGCCGACACCAACCCCGCCTACGAGCCCTACGTCGCGGCGCTGCGCGAAGTGCAGCCCGAGCAACGTGAAGCCGAAGACATCAAGGTCCGCCCCGGCGCACCGTGGATCCCGGCCGCGGTGATCGCCGCGTTCGCCGAAAAGACCTTCGGCATCAACGGCGTCACGGCCGAACACATCGGCGGCCGCTGGACAGTCGACGTGCCCGGCTACAAGCGCCACGGCCGCCTCATGACCGACGAATGGGGCCTACAGAAGCGCAACTTCGACGCGGTGAGCCTCCTAGAAGCGGTCTGCAACTCCAAAGCCGTGGTCATCACCACCGAAGAAGGCGATGTCGACGCCCAAGCGACGTTCGCCGCGCAAGCCAAGTGCGCCAAGATCACCGAGGAGTTCACCCGCTGGCTGTGGTCAGACGACGAGCGCCGCGACACCCTGGTTACCGAATACAACCGACGCTTCAACTCGCTGCGCGCCCCGGTCTATGACGGCAGCCAGCTGCGGCTGCCGGGCCTCTCCGACCACTTCACTCCGCACTACTACCAGCGCAACGCCGTCGCCCGCATCACCAACGAGCCCTCCACCCTGCTCGACCACGTGGTTGGCGCCGGGAAAACGGGCACGATGCTCATGGCCGCGATGGAGCTGCGCCGCCTGGGCCTGGTCCGCCAGCCCTGGATTGTGGTGCCCAACCACATCATTGAGCAAGTAGGACGCGAAGCCAAGCAGTGGTATCCGGCCGCCAACGTCCTGCTCGGCTCCTCAGCCACCAACGCCGAAGGGCGCCGGCGGTTCATCGCCCAGAGCGCTGCCAGCGAGTGGGACATGGTAATCGTGCCGCAATCGGCGTTCACCGCCATCAGCGTGTCCAACGATGTGCGCACCGCCTACGCCGAACGCCAGCTCGACGAGCTGCGGGCCCAGTTGCAGAACGCGACCGTCGAGCGCAGTCAGAAGGCCATCATGCGGGCCATCAAGTCTGCCCAGGCACGCCTGGAGAAATTGATGGCCGCCGAAACCAAAGACCTTGGACTGCGTTTCGAGGAATCAGGATGTGACTACCTCCTGATTGACGAGGCGCACATGTACAAGAACAAGCAGCGTGTCTGCAACATCGAGGAGCTGTCGTGCGCGACCGCCGCTCAACGCGCTGAGGACCTCAGCCTCAAACTCGACGTGCTGCGCGAGCGCCGTCACGACGAAGCCCGGGCCCGCGGCATTCCTGAGCACGCCGTCGTCGAGCGCGTGGCCACCTTCGCCACCGGCACCCCGATCGCCAACTCCCTGGGCGAGCTGTTCGTGATGCAGAACTACTTGCGCCCCGACCTGCTGCAGGCAGCCGGTGTATCCGACCTCGGCGACTGGGGTGCGGCGTTCACCGCCACCCACACCAGCATCGAAGTCAACGCCACCGGCACCAAACTGCGGCCGGTCACCCGCGTCGCCAAGTACACCAACCTGCCCGAGCTGCTCGCACTGACAAACGCCTATACCGATGTCGTCACCCGCGACCAGGTGCCCGTGCAGCTGCCCGAGCTGCGCACCGGCGCCCGCCAGATCGTCAGCCTTCAACCCGATGTCGAGGTCGTCGACTTCATTGCCGACCTCGGTTGGCGGGCCGACCATCTCGACGCGCGAAAGCCGCAGCGTGACAACATCCTCAAGATCAGTAACGACGGCCGCAACGCGTCCCTCGACCCCAGGATGGCCCACCTCGGCGCACCCACCCACAGCCGAGCCGCCGAGGTCGCCGAACGCGCCATGGGCGTGCAACGCCGGCTGGCGGATCGCCAGTACCGAGACCGAGACACCGGCGAACTGCTCCCGACCCGGGGCCCGCTGCAGCTCATGTTCTGCGACCGCGGCACCCCCTCGAAGGATCCACGCCAGTTCACCATCTACCAAGCCATCAAAGACGAACTTGTCGCCCGCGGAATGCCCGCAGAATCCATCCGGTTCGTCCACGAAGCCCGTACCCACGCACAGCTCAAAGCCCTGTTCGCGCAATGCAACCGCGGCGACGTCTCAGTCCTCATCGGTAGCACCGAGAAGATGGGCACCGGCACTAACGTGCAATCCCGGCTGGCCGCCCTGCACCACGTCGACGTCCCCTGGCGTCCGGCCGACCTGGAGCAGCGCGAAGGCCGAATCCAGCGCCAAGGCAACCAAAACGATGAAATCGACATCTTCAACTACGTCACCGAATCCAGCTACGACACCGTGATGTGGCAGCGTGTCCAAGCCAAGTCGCTGTTCATCGAGCAGATCCGCCGCAACGAAGTCCTCGATTCCGAAATCGAAGACCTCGGTGGCGGAGACATCGGCGCCGCGGCCGCCGAAACGAAGGCCATCGCCACCGGTGATCCCCGGTACCTTCGCCAGGTCGAACTCGACGACACCGTGCGCCGCCTCAGCGCCCTGGACCGGGCTCACCAGCAGTCGGTGCGCAACCGAGACTGGCAGGTCCGCGTCCTTGAACGCGCGATTCCGGCCAAGCAGGCCGACATCGAGGCCCTGGCACCCGTGGCCCAGGCCGCCGCTGACCGCGGCGACGCACCGCACCGCATCGTCGTCGGCGCCGACACCTTCACCGATCGCACCGATGCCGCCGCCGCCCTCACCGCGGCTTGCCGGCGGGCCTACATGGCCGGCAAGGATCGCGGCGCCTCGCGCTACGAGCCGATCGGAGCCGCCATCAACGGCGTCGAGGTCCTGGGCGCCCGCGACCTCACCCACGACATGCTGCTCCTCAAATTGGACGTACCCTCGCGCACCACCGAGATCGACGGCGCTGAACTGCTGGCCGCCGGATCGGCTCTCGGGCTTGACGTGTCCGGGCCCAAACAGCTGGGGTTGCTGCGCCGCGTCGAAAATCTCTACACCGGACTGCCCGACCACCATGTCCGCCTGCAGCGCGAACAGGACCGCCAGAGCGAGGAACTCGACGACCTGTTGGCGAATCCGCCGGCCCCGTTCGAGCAGCGCAGCGAATTGGAAGCCAAGCAGGCCGAGCTGTCCGCACTGACGTTGGAACTGCGGATGGCCGCCGAGAGCCCCGAGGCGAAGGCGCGCGCCGAAGCCGCCAGTCAGCGGATGAAGATGCGCGGCCGTGAACCGGGGTGGAGTCTGACGCTCAACCCCACGCCGGCGCTGGTCGAAGAACTCGGCTACCCCAACGCCGACGCGGTGCGCCGCGCCGTGCGTATTCGGGAACGGATGGCGCTTGAACACCACCAACGCGATATCGCTCCCCGCGACCACGACCGCACCCGCGACGAGGACGGTCCCAGCCTGGGCCACTAAGCACCCATATGGGCGCTAGGGGGATATGGGTTGGTCGGGGCCAGGCCTACAAGATGCTCGGCGGGATTGCGGGCCCGACATTCGGTCCTGGGCCGGCACCACCGGGATCGATGGGCTCCCACCAATCGTCCTCGTCGTCGGTCCACGGGTCCCCAAAGTTGGGGCCGCTGGCCAGCTCGAACTGCTGGCCGACAGTCTGAAAGTTTGACGCGAGCCGCGTCGACATCTCCTGAGCATTGCTGGCGACCTGCTTGGCCTCGGAGGCCTTGCGGTCCAGGAACTCAGCGAGCTGTTCGCGGCCGGCGGCGGTGCCCAGGGTCGGCTGCATCGCGGCAATGCCCAACTGGATCTCTTGCTGAATCCGCTGCAGCTGCGCCTTGGACTGCGCATCGGCGGTGTGTGCGTCGGTGATGTTTTGCGCCAACCCCTGATCAGCCTGATTCAGAGCATCGCGCGTCTTGCGCAGCGAAGCGTCGGTCGCGTCGGCTTCCTCAGCACCCTTGCCTGTCCAACCCGCCGGCCGAACCGAGCCCGGGGGATAGGGCCGGTGGTCAGGCACCCACACCCCCGACCCATCCGGCGACTCTGTGTACCTCGGGCCCATGGGATAGTTCGGGGGCCCCAGCTCACCAGGAGGCTTGAGGATCACGCCGCCGTCGTCGTGAATCCCGTCGAGTGTCGAGCGCGGCATCCCCGACGAGGTGTTCATGTCCTGCTCGGGGATGTAGGGCGGGTACTGCGGCACCTCCGGGGCGACGCCATCAGGGCCAGGAATCTGTGGGTAGTAACTCGGGTACGGGTATGGCGGCAGGGTTGGGTCCGGCGTCGGCGTATCCAGCGGCGGGTTGAAGCCGCCCAGCCCGCCGATACCCGTCATCAGGTCGTTGACCTGCTGTTCCCAGAAACCCACGCCAACGAAGATAGGCGCATCCTGGTGGCCTCGCTACCACCAGCGCGTACTTTGCCGCCGAATCGGCCGGTTTTGCCTCACACGGCTCGGTCAGGTGAGGTCAAGCAGGTCGGCCAACTCATCGTCACCGCGACCACGAAGGACCGCGCCGACGTCTTCCGGCCGGCACTCCAGCGCGGCCGCGAGCGCGGATGCGGGCTTCCGCACCGCGTGGCCGAGCAGCTTTTGCAGCCGAGTTTTGGCGCCGTCTTCGGCCGTGAAGCGGACCACCTCGAGGGACGCATCGTCGCCCCTGAACGCCAACACCAAGGTGTCACCGGCAGTAGCGCCGAGAGCCAAGGCGTGGGTGCGGAGCGAGCCGATGCTGGCACCAGTTGTCGATGCCAGTCGCCACGACAGGGTGACCGGTCCGTGTGTGCCGGTGAATGTTCGCTGCTGGCCGGGGGAGACGCCGGCGGCGTCGGCCACCACCGGGTGGACGGTCTGCCCCGATCCGCGCAGGACTTCTGAGGTGACGAGCTGGGCTACGCGAATCTCGTTGGGTCCGTTGCGGAAAACGCCGCGAACGGTGTTCAGCCGCGGCAGCGTGGGCCACCCATCAGCCTTGGTCCGTCGTCGTGCGACACCCTTCTCTAAGACGAACACCAGCGTGCCTAGATAGGAACGGATCGACGATTCGGTGATGTCTGGGTACCGCGCCCGAAGCTCCTCGATGAGGGCACTGGTGCTGGCTTTGCCGCCGGCGGCGTCGATGTACTCGCCGATCGCGTGGACGATGTTGACGTACTCACCAACCCCCCACTTCCGCAGCCCCCACGTGCTTCGGCTCGTGCGGACAAAGCGGCGGTCGTGTTTCGACAGAACCGCTTTGACGCGCTCCAGGCTGATGCCCATAGAGTCCGCGAGTCCCAGGGTGGCATGGATGGTCTCAGCGGTCGCCGGGGTTCCCAAGACCTGCAGTGCCGCAATAGCCATGTTGGCGGCGGTATCGCCTGACCAACGCACCCACAGATCGCCGAACCGGCGAAGGTCGGCCTGGCTTTCGAGATAGGACAGGGCAACACCGGTCGGCATTCCCAGGCTCGTCAATGCGTGGAGCAGCGCATCGGTGGTGGGGGCGACGTCACGGGCGTGGAACATGCCGTCGACTGCAGCGGCCACCAGCGAGCGGGATCCCCCGGGGGGTGAGGTGTTCTCGATCCAGTCGCCGCGGCGGCCATAGGGGCCGGCGATGTGAAGAAGGACGGCGGCGGCCTGGCCAGTAGGGTCCAAGCCCAGGCGGCGCAGTTCGAGGTCGGCAGTGGTCGCGGGAAGGTAGGGGCCCAAGCGTCGCCGCATTTCGTCGGCGTGCTCCCCAACTTCCTGATGTGCGGGATCGTTGAGCAACTCGGCGAACCGCGCCCGGGCCCGCGGCAGGTTGCGGCCCACCGAGGCGGCGTGCACCCCGAGACGGTCGGCGACGGCGTGCTGAGGAATGGGGTCGAGCGCCCAGACCTGCGCGGCGAGAATCTCACGGTCGAAGTCGTCGAGCTGGTCGACCAGGCGGGTCACTGCTGCATCGGCGCCGACTCGGCCGGCGGCCAAGGTGTCGTGCCGAACCTGCACGGCACGCTGGGCGGCCTCGATTAGTGCACGAACCGCGGAGGCGCCCAGTTTCGGCCGCAGGAGCAATGCCTGGGGGGTGAGGTCCGCCAGGTCTGCCCAGCGGGGGTATTCCTCGGCGTAGGCGCCTAGCCGCCTCGGCAGCCGCGCGTAGGGAATGGTGAACGCGCCAATGCTGTCGAAGCCCGCGACGAGATCCCGCAGACGCGTACTCAAAATCGTCTGGTTGCGCCACCAGTCCGGATCGAGAATCTCGTCGAGATCCGTCCGGGCGTTCTGCCCCCTCATGCTGGCCGCGATGTCGCCCACTGCGACACGTCGGGTGGGTGCTGGTGTTGTGGGGTACCGATACCGTCGTGCCAGGCGCTGAGGCTGCAGCTCGTGTGGTTGATCACGCATGCGCTATTGGGGTGCGTGACAGGATTCTCGGCCCAGCCGATGGCAGTGAGGTTGTCGTAGGTCGCGTTCACCAGCCGGTCGGTCAAATGCGTTCCGACGCAGACCAACTCAGTGACTGCTAGGGCAGTCGTGGGGTGGGCAATCCAGGTGTCGGGCTCGATGATGTCGAGCGCCCACAGCACGACGCTGCCCTCCCCGGCGTTGCGCAGCGCTTTGCCGATGTTGGCGAGCACGGTCAGCTCGTTGGTGCGGTGAGGGCCAAAGGCGTGAGGTGAGGTGTCGAGCCATTCTGCCAGGTCGATGCGGGCCCATATCCGAGCCGAGGACAACTCTGGCGAGCGCCGACACCCTGGTCGTGGAGGCCACCCGGCGGACGCAACAAAGTCGATGCGCGAGTACAGCGTTTCCGACAGCCCAATGTCGCGAAGCTTCTGTGCGGCAATCTGTTCCGGTGCAGTCACGGCTATGAGCTCCGCGTGGGTGCGATGCGGTGGCGGTACCGGTCGGGGAGGTACGCGCGATGGGCAGGACCGAATTGCCCTGCGTCGAAGACGACCAGCTGGCCTGTCCGCCGGCGCCCGAGCGTCCACCCGTCGACATCGGTCCACCACGGGTTGGCCAGGAGTTCCTCGTCGGTCAGATCGTCTGGCTCGACGACCGTGACGCGCTCCATCTCTAGGACACGAACGCCCGCAACGTAGGTCCACCGCGCGGGCGCGACGGGTGCCGCGATCGCCGCCGCAGCCTCAAGGTTGGACGTGGCCTCACCGTCAGGATTCATCGCGAGTTTCCATACGGACTCTGCCCCGATGATCACAATGCGCTGGGAGCCGGCGTCGAAGTCGTATCCGGTGTCGGCGCCGAGTGCCACCAGGACCGTCAGCGCGTCCTTGGTGAGCCTGTCGACGGGCTTGGTCGTGTGCCCTCGCCGTAGCGCGAGCCACACACAGAACGCCTGCAGTTCGATGATGCTCAGGCCCGCCAGCGCTTCGTCGGTGAGCCTCGCTGATGGATGGTAGATCTGCTCGATCCGCTTCAACAGCATTCCCACGTTGGGGGCTTCGATCGCCTGGTCGATCCGATGGACCGGCCCAGGACCTGTAGTCGACGTCGTTGGCATAGTTCGTTGTGTCAGAGTGGAGTCGATTGGGTGTTGCCGTTGCATGGCGGTCCCCAGAGCCCGCGGCCAGCGGCGCGTGCCTGCTCCTCGGCGGCCATGATCTCGGGGTACCGGCTCACCGGCTTGCCCCCGTACACGTAGGGGCGGGCCATGCCGGCCGCCACCGCGGTGACGGCAAAGTCGCGCCCGTCAGCAAGTTCGACGTAGGCCAGGGTCCGGCCGTAGCGGTCGTGGGAGTCCTGCCCGGGGTCGGTGACGAGCGCGATGCGTTGCCCAGTGAGGGTGTCCGCCGCGAACCGCGCCGCCTCGGGGCCCCAGCATCCGACCGACCAGCCGGGCTTGTGCAGTTCCGGGGAATCGATGCCTAGAAGTCGCACGCGGAGGCGGCCGCGGGTGTCGTCGCGAACATCGAGTGTGTCTCCGTCTACAGCTCGGAGCACTGTTGCGCTCACCGCGGCGGGTGTGGCGTCCGCCGTTGGGGATGAGGGCGTGCAGGAGGTCGCGGCCGCGATCAGCCCGCACGCTATGCCGAGGTGTGCTACCGCGGCCCGGCCGCGCTGCGGCGCAGGGGCTTTTGTTGCTGTATCGCGCTCGCAGCGAGGGGCGCCGGGCAGCGTGAAACATCTCTGCGCGCCGCGCCGAATGACATACCCGCGCCCACACGACGGACATAGCGGCCGGGCGGTGCCCTTGGGCGTCACGGCGCGCGGGTTATCGCCTGATGTGGGTGCACGAAATGCCCACCGGGCTCCGCTGTAGTTGTTGCCTCGCCGCATGATTCGTTGCCCATCGTCCATTAGGGAAGTGCGATTCGAAGTGCCTTGCTGATCTCCGCCATGGTCGATGGCGACAAGGTGCCCAACGATTCGGTCAGCTCATCGTGGTACAGCTGCACGATGTCATCGACCAAGACGAAGCCCACCAGCGGATCAGCCGCGGTCAACGGCACGACCGTGGGGACGTGCGAGTGCTTGCTCGTAGTCGTAATCCGTGCCGCGAGAACGGTATCGAGGTTTCTGTTCCGCGAGTTGTTGCTCAGGATGACCCATGGCTTCGCGCCATGCCCGAGGTCCACCCGGTACGCCTGGCTGCGTAGCGCGCGGCTCACTGACGCCCCTGGCCCCGGCGCGCATAGCGGTCCCGCGCGGTCCGGCGCTCAGCGTTAGACGGTTCGCTGTTGAACTCGGTCGCCAGCTCGGCGTAGCCGGCGTCGAGGACATGTTCCTGGAGGGCCTCGGCGCCCGCCTGGAGCAGCGCCCGCAACGCCGCGGCTTCCGACTTGATGTCGTCGACATCGTGCTGGCTGGCCCAGTGTCGCAACACCTCGTACGCCGGCGATCCCTGATTCAGGTACGGGGCTATCACGGCCTCGTCGGAGTCGCCGAGGATGAGGCTCACACGCTTACTCATAGTGTACATATTACACCACTATCAAGCGCATAGATAAGCGCAATTCTCGGCTCAGATGTGACGTATAGGCGGGAGCGGGTCGTTGGTTGGCGAGCGGGGTTGCGCGGCGCTGTCGGCCACCGCGGCGACAATGGCCTGATGAGTGATGACGTTGGCGGTTTGTCCGTTCGGCAGGGGCCGCGCAAGCGCGCCGGCGATGTGCGCGTCGCTGTGCTGGTGCGCGTCGAGGGACGGCCCGCCGCGGTGCGGGTCTTTACCGATGAAGAGGCCGACGAGGCTGCCCAGTACGCGGCAAGTACCGGGGGAGTAGTTGTGCCGCTGCCGCTTTCACCGCCAGCTGGGTATGTACGCGGACCCGATGGTTCTCTGCTACCGGAGGGGGCGGCTGGGGCTTCGCCGCCAGCATGAGCCCGGCCCCGTCAAAGCGATTCGTCGTGAGGGTGTCGGCCCTCGGAGGCCAGCGCGTCGAGGTAGGCGTCGTGGTAGCGGGTGATCGACAGTCGCTCGGAGGTGAATTGCTCCAGGACGCCGGTGATGAGTGGTTGGCCTCGGAGCGAGGATCCCATTCGGTCGTAGGGCCAGTGGCCGAAACTCATCATGTCAATGCCGAGTGTCT
This sequence comes from Mycobacterium neumannii, assembly GCF_002245615.1. NCBI lineage: Bacteria > Bacillati > Actinomycetota > Actinomycetes > Mycobacteriales > Mycobacteriaceae > Mycobacterium > Mycobacterium neumannii. Next base: position 81,728 of record NZ_NKCO01000024.1, read on the forward strand.
GCTGCGGGTATTCGCGGGCCTCGGTGATGTCGTTTCGGACCGCCTCCAGCTCGGTCTCCAGGCGACGGAGTGCGGACGCGGCACGGCGGAGATGGCGGTCGCGCTGCTCTTTGAGCAGGTTGACGCATTCCGTCCATGTCGGGATGGTGTCGCGAGGGAAGTAGACGTGGCCGGCTTTGCCGCGCACAACCTGGGGGAGCAGCCCGTCTGCGGCCAGCATCTTGAGGACGTCGGTCGGAATCCCGCACAGCTCGGCGGCTTCCGACAGCTTCGCCAGGTGCGGCTCACTCACCCGCCTGGTCCGTTCCCGCGGTCTTGCGTGCTGAATTCTTGCGTGGTGTAGAGCGTTTCGCAGGTGTGCGCGCAGTCGGAGCTGCGAGTTGGCCACGTAACGCCTCAGTAGCCGCCGATGCTACTGCGAGAGCTTCGGTGAGCGCCTGCACCCGATCGTCGGCATTGCGCTGGGCCTGTGCGAGCTGTTCCGCGTGCGCCTGGCGAAGAACATCGCGCTCGGCGACGGTCTCCTCTCGAAGCCGTTCCAGGGCGGTGCGGTCATGTTCAGCGGACCGGCGGGCACTATCGGCCTCGGCGCGACTCGTGGCTAGCTCCACGCGAAGTGTTGCCGCTTCGGCGACCGCCTGCTGCGTAGCTTCATGAGCAGCGTCGATCTCGACTTGCATCCGCTGGCGTGTGTCGTCCATCTCCCCGCGTGCGGCGTCGACCTCGCGGCGGAGCTGGGCTGCGGTATCCCGCTCGCGTGCCGCTTCCGCATCGGACGCGCGCTGCGCGGAGAGCGCTGCTGCGGCCTCCATCCGGGCCGCTGACGCCTCCTGCCTCGCGTCCTCCACGGCCGCGTCACGCTGCGCTAGACGATCGGCGTTCTCCGCGGCTGCGTGGGCTACCCGCTGTTCGGCACTGGCCACTGCAGCGTCTGTTTCGGACCGCATCGCTGCGAGCTGGACTTGGGTTTCCTCCCGCACCCGCGCTAGCTCGGCAGCGGATTCCTCAGCAAGTACGTCCGCCTCTTCCCGGTCACGCTCAGCTTGCTCGGCCCGAGCCTCTGCGAGGCGGGCAGTGCGCTCGGCCGCAGCAGTACGACGCTCGGCTTCGGTGATCTTGCTCAATGCGTCACGATGCGCGTCTTCCACCTCCGCGCCGGCAGCTTCGAGGTCGCTGGCGGCCTGGACCACCGATGCCAGTTCGCCGAGGTAGGTTCGCATGTCATCAAGACGGCCAGGCAATTCGGCCAGCCGTTGATCAAGGGTCGCGCGCGCCATCGATACGGGCGCCGCCGTGCCGGGCTCTTCCTGCAGCGTTACCACGCTCTGATGATTCGCTCGGCGGGCCTTAAAAGCCGACGCGCGATTATGCACCGGCCCACCGCCCTCATCGGACTGCTCGCAGTAGCGCGACGGCCGTCCAGTAGCCGGGTCCGGGCGCCGCGGCCGCGTGCATCCGGGATAGCTGCAGTGGTCCCGGTCGAGGGTCTCCGCGGTATCGCTCTCGTCCATGCGACCAATATAGACGTTTCGTCGCCTCAATGACATAACAAAACGAAACGAAACAAAACCTCGGTGACGAAACAAAAGTTGGACGCGTGGGGGCGTTCGCAGGGGCTGACAGCCGTGAGGGCAACCACCCGTCGGCCCGGACGCATGACCTTCCCCCCGTTCAACCCAATGCCCGATCCCCAGCACCTAGGTGGGGACTGAATCCGCGACTACCTGATAGCGCCGGACTGGGGGCCATTGATGTCCGGAACTACCTGACACCGGCGGACACCCAGCGACCTTCCATGGGCCTGGGCCTCTCGCAGCTAGCCGACTCAAAGGTGTATCTACGGGAAGTTCTCGGAGTTCAGGTGAGTGTCCAACATCAAACCGGGCTGATAGGTCGTTCAGGCATAGGGAACGGCAGGGTGAATTCGGAGAACCAACGCAAAGGGTGCAAATTGACGCCGCCCGCTAGTGACTCGGTGGCCTCCGGCGGCAGATCGTAGAGCGTCAGTACGTCGTGATCCTGAAAGAGGACCTCGGACAACTGATCCCATGATCCGCGTCGCACCTGGCGTGGGCGGGCGGCGGCCTGGGCCCGTCGCAGGACGAGGTGAAGAACCATTTCTTCGCCCGTACACCGGGGGATGGGCGCCCCCCAGAGGCGGGTGTCGGCTGCCAAGCGGTCGGCGGCAGCGGCCAGTTGGTAGCGCCACAGCCGCGACTGCCCGAAGGTGACCGAAGGCAGCGTCGCAAGCACATCGAGCTGGCTGCTATTGACCGGGGTGACGGGAGCTGAGCCAAGGGCGTCGGCGTCAGATCGGATGGCGGCGGCAATCTCGTCGGCCGCGTTAGCGATGAGGGTCGCTTGCCGAGAGGAGATTAGCTCGACGATCTCGCTGTACTCCTCGTCGTTCTCCATCAGGGCCAATTCCTCGTCGTCAGCAGCGCGTGTTCCCCACGGGTCTTCACCGCTGGCAGCGTCCGTGTCCTCGGGGATTCGGCAGTCGAGCGAGGTGTAGGGATCGACGCCAGCGGACGTCGCCACCAGTTCGTCGCTGTCTCCAACCAAGTAGGTCAGCTCGACGGTCAGAATCTGCCACTCAGGGGCAGTCTCCCGATGGCGGTCCAGCACTGCCCGATAGTCATGGCGTGCATAGGCGTCAACGGCTGCCTGATCTTCGTCGAGACCACACTCGATACCGAGCCGGGCGGCGGCTTTGAGGGCGGTAGCTTCGTCGGGGTAGGCCCAAAGATCCAGACGGCGGTAACCGCTGTAGCCGCGGTGCGCCACAGTCCAGATTCCCGGTCCGCGCGCCCACTCGTGCACCCGGTTGTCCGCCCGCCCTGAGAAGCCTTCGGCGACGATCACGTTATGAATGAACGCTGCGCCAGCGGTCCTGGGAGTTGAATCGGCGGCGGTGGCACGATCGGCGTCCAGATAGCCGGCATCGTGTAGGGCTGCATCGAGTATCTGCTCATACGAGCAGCCAATCTGGACCGCTGCTGACTTCAAGTTCTGTTGCGTTGGAAGAGACCGTATTTCGCCAACCCGCCATTGCCGCAGCGCCTGACGGCTGATGCCTATCCTGTCCGCCAGGCCGCCGATGCTAGCGCTGTGGCGGCGCAGGTACTCATCGATGAGGCGGCCAAGATGGCTGGATGCCGGGGAAGTCACGAATGTCAGTCTGCTCCTCGTACGCAACCCATGGCAAGTGTCAGTTACCATATTTGGAAACCGCTACTTTACATAACCTAGTTTATCGGCAAATCGGTTGCGGCACAGAGGAATTCGTCTAACTGATCAGCCAGAGTTCGATTTTTTCCGTTGTACTACTGCGTTGTACTGCGTTGTGCAGTTGACCTCTGACTTTTTCACTCATTCGACAACCAGCTAATAACCCTTGTCACTCCTTCGCCTACCGGAAGTCGCGTCTCGTGTCCGTTCTCATTGATTCTGGGGCATTCTCATTGAATCTGGGGTAAGTGCGTGTCTTTCTCATTGAATCTGGGGCACGAGGCTTAGCGTTTATGTGTGCTGACGTCGGCTGTTTCGGCTGGGCCAG
>NZ_NKCO01000025.1:0-83874 GCF_002245615.1 Mycobacterium neumannii
CTGGCCCAGCCGAAACAGCCGACGTCAGCACACATAAACGCTAAGCCTCGTGCCCCAGATTCAATGAGAAAGACACGCACTTACCCCAGATTCAATGAGAATGCCCCAGAATCAATGAGAACGGACAGATAGGACGGCTCGGACCTCCATCGGGTGTCTCCCGGCTTCCCCGCCGCGCGATGTCATTTCGTCACTGTGACGATTTCATGCCGCCTAGCCGGACCTGGAAAGCACTCGCTCCGAGGCGATTTCGAGCATGCGACCCGCCAGACTGATAGCAACCAAAAAGTCGGCCATCGGCACACATCCAGAAGGGCGCGCGTCATCAGGCTCGTGCTGTCGCCGGCGCCACCAAAACAGCGACCTCGCCCCCTGGGCCCTCCCCGCCTCTCCCCGCGGAACGACCATCGTTATGTCACGTGACGATTTGCGCACTCCCCGCCTGTCCATCGCGCGAATCGTTCGTGGCAAATACCGGACAATGCGGTCACCGTGCGGGATCGTTGTCACATGAGCCCCAAGGTTCCCACCCCTAAAGAAATCAGAGAAGCGGCGCAGGCGGCCGCCGAGACCGCCCAGACGGTCGCCACTGAGGCGATGCGCATCCCACCCGCATCGCTACAGATGATGGCCCAAGTGCCGGACCTCATCGAGAACATGGCCGCGGCGACGGAGCGCCTCAATGCGGCGATCGACCGTGCGGAACGCTATCTCGCACTGGCCGATCCGATGATCCGGACCATGGACGCGATCGTGCCCCAACTTGAGGCGCTGATCGCCACCGGCAACGACGTCTACAACGCCGTAGGCCGAATCCCCGGCGTTGCGACGGTGGGCCGGTTCGCGTCTCGGACCTCGAACCCGCCGGCAGACAAGAAGCCCTCCGGTGGACGCACCCGCAAGAAACCCTGACGCAAGCCGCCGAGTGATCACTCGTAGTTGACTTCACCGCGCGGAAACGGCCGCCCTCGGAAGTCGATCTGCGCGGTCGGGTTCGCCACCGCGGTCACCATGCCGGACCCGAAGGCGCCCTGCCGGTCGAACAGCGTCGCTGTACCGACCGAGATTCCGTCAGCCACCCAGTGCGAGTCCCCCTGCACGAGAATCCACTCGTCGAGCGGCAAGCGCGACAACGATACCGTGAGGTCACCGTTGATATAGCCGATCCCCTCGGTGCCCAAATTGGTCACCAAGCTCGTCGACTCTGCTACGTTGACGGCTCTGATGAAGGGTGAGACCGGCTCTCCTGCAATGATATTCGGGCTCGTATAGAAGAACCGTTTGCGGGAAGTGTTTTGGTGAGCCTCCGGCGACCGCGTCCAACCGCCATCATCGCTGCCGATGAACGGTACGAGATCCCCATCCGGGGTCGGCAACTGCGGTGCATCGACCGGCGCGATCCACTCCTCACCGGGCGGCGCAGCCGATCGTCGGTACTGCACCAGCGTGGCACGTGCGACCGGCCGACCATCCTGCACCACTTCGCATTCCGCATTGCGTACGCGCCGACCGTCACGGATCACCCGCACCTCAACGGTCGTCGGCAGGTTGCGCGCCGCCCGGAACAAGTCGACGGTGATCCGCGTCGGCATGAAGTCCGGCGAACCGCACTCCTTTTCGAGCGCCTGCGCCGCCAACCCGACGATGGCCGGTCCGTTGAGATGATCATCACCCCAATGGCTCTGGGCGAAGATCGACGGCATGAATGCGCCGTCCGCCGTCGGCGTGAAATACGCGGGGTCAGTGCTCATCTGCGGATCTTCGCACAGGACGCCAATGGCGCTTCGGCTAGGTGTTGCGACCGCCGTTGACGCCGATGATCTGACCGGTGATGTAGCCGGCTTCCTCCGAGACGAGAAACGCGCACGTGGCCGCGATGTCCTCGGGCTTACCCATGCGGCGCACAGGGGTCGCGTCGATGGTGGCCTGAACGTCGCCGAGGTAGCCCCGCGCCTCTGCCGCTCGCAGCATCGGCGTGTCGATGAAGCCCGGCGGCACGGCGTTCACGGTGATGCCTGCCGGACCGTATTCGAGCGCCAGCGTCTTCGTCAGCCCGTTCACCGCCGATTTCGCCGCCACGTAGTGCGACATGTACGGCGCACCGGAGTGTGTGCTCGACGACGAGATGTTGACGATCCGACCCCAGCCGGCGTCCACCATGTCGGGCAGTACCGCCTGCACACAGTGAAAGACGCCGTTGAGGTTGACGTCGACCACGCGCTGCCACTGCTCGAACGTGATGTCGCCGAACCGCGAGAAGCCGTCCAGGCCCGCAGCATTGACCAGAATCGCCACCGGTCCGAGCTGGCTACGGACGGTCGAAAGCGCGGCGTCGACCTGACCGCGATCAGTGACGTCGGCGGTGAAGGTGGACTCCTCGTCGCTCGGCGCCAGGTCGAGCGTGGCGACGCGAAAGCCGTCGGCGCGCAAGCGCTTCACGATCGCGCGTCCGATCCCCGAGCCGCCGCCGGTGACGACCGCTGTCTTCATTCACTTATCCTTTCGTAATCTCTTGTCAGAGAACGCGTTATGCCGATCAGTGGAGCATCCGCAGACCAAGGAGTTCTGACGCGCGTCCTAAAGGTCTAGCAGACGCGCACTCGGCGCCGGAGGTCGACCGCGGCCTCAGGGACGACGGCCCAAGACCGCCCACACGTCGCGCCGTCCCGCCTTGTGCGCGCCGACCGTCACGTCCGCAAAGCCCGAAGACCGACACAGCTCCGCGAACGCGTCAGCCTGCTGGCGTGTCCACCCGTGGCTGGCCAGGCCCGTCGCACCCGGCTTCGTCTGTCGCTCGACAGCGAGCAGGCGGCCACCGGGGACCAGCAGTCGGGCCGCCTCGTTCAGCCCCGCATCCACGTCTTGCCAGTGGTGCACGGTCGCCAGCGACCACACCACGGTCGCCGACTGGTCCGAGAGGGGCACGCGCTCGGCGGTGCCTGTCGTCCACGCAACGGAACCGTCGGGGGTGAACATGCGGGCGAGCCGCAGCATCACGGGCGCCGGATCAACGCCGGTCGCGGCCGCACCGCGACGGACGGCCTCCCGGACCGCGGACCCGGGCCCACACCCGATGTCGACGACGGTGTCCGCGGCCGACACACCGGTGAGGTCCGCCGCCAGGCGGGCAGTCGGCCGCCCCATGAGCATCAAGACCAGCCCGACCAGCGCGCCCATCGGGCCTGCGAAGCCGGGATGGTCGGCGTGGTGGTTGACGGGCAGATTCTCGGCGGCGCTCACGACCACTAGCTTGCCGCTTCAAGTCGGCTTGAAGTCAAATGGCGGCATGGACGCGATTCCCATCGGCGAAGCGGCCGCCCGGTTGCAGATGGCCTCATCGACGTTGCGCTACTACGACGAGCGCGGTCTGGTTCGTCCTCAGAAGCGGCTGGCCGGTCGGCGCATGTACGGCAACGACGAACTGCGCCGCCTGGCGCTGCTGAAGATCTTCAACAAACTGGGGCTGCCGCTGGACACCGCTGCGGCCGTCCTCGACGCCCCCAGCCCCCAGTGGCGCGAACTCGTGCGCCAGCAGATCGGCGAGCTCGACGAGGTGATCGCCCAGGCGCGCGGGGCTCAGCAGTTCCTCACGCATGCGCTGCACTGCCCCACCGACCACCCCGCCCGCCAATGCCCGACGATGACCGGGGCGTTGGACCGGCTGGTCGACGGCGCGTCGGTCGAGCAACTTGCCGCCGAACACGCCGATCCCTGACCGTGCGAGCAATACGTGCGGCTCGATCCGGGTATATGAGGCCGTACCGGGGAGGGACCACGATCATGACTGAGATGAACTATCTGGAGTTGCACGGCGACCGCGTCGCGTACCGAGACGTCGGCAGCGGTGAAGAAGCGCTGCTGCTGATCCACGGTATGGCCGGAAGCTCCGAAACGTGGCGGGCGGTGATCCCCCAGCTGTCGCGGCGATATCGCGTCATCGCGCCCGACCTGTTGGGGCACGGTCAGTCGGACAAGCCCCGCGGCGACTACTCGCTGGGCGCGTTCGCGGTGTGGCTGCGCGACCTGCTCGATGAACTCGGCGTGTCCAAGGCCACCGTCGTCGGCCAATCGCTGGGCGGCGGGGTGGCCATGCAGTTCGTCTACCAGCATCCCGACTACTGCCAGCGCCTCGTGCTGATCAGCAGCGGCGGGCTGGGACCCGACGTCGGCTGGACGCTTCGCCTGCTCTCAGCGCCGGGTTCGGAATTCCTGCTTCCGCTCATCGCACCCCGAGCCGTCTTGGCCGCGGGTAACCGGCTGCGCAACTGGTTCTCCACCGCGGGCATCCAATCGCCACGCGGCGCGGAGATGTGGAGTGCTTATTCCTCGCTGGCCGACGCCCAGACACGCCACGCCTTCCTTCGGACGCTGCGCTCGGTCGTCGACTATCGCGGCCAAGCCGTCAGCGCCCTGAACCGGCTGCACGTCGCATCGGAGATGCCCATCATGGCCATCTGGGGTGACCAGGATCGCATCATTCCGGTCGGTCACGCGTACGTGGCGCAAGAGGCACGGCCCGAATGCCGGCTCGAAGTGCTCGAAGGCGTCGGGCACTTTGCGCACGTGGAACGCCCCAGTGAGGTGGTGGACCTGCTCGACGATTTCATCACCACGACCGCGCAGCCGGCCGGGCAACCCGTCACCCACAGCGAGCCGTAGCCGCGTCGCCTGCACCGCCCGGTACGGGCGGCTCCGGAACGCGCAGACATAATCGACGAAACGGAAGGTCATCTAAGGATCGGAGCGGGCTGTGGTCGGGACCGGCGCGGCGCAGTCGCCAGCGATCGGTCGCGAACGCTCCCCTCGCGTCCTGGTCGCCGGGCTGTCCATCGTCGTGCTGACCGTCGCGGTGCTGCAGACGGCCGTCGTCCCGGTGCTGGGCATCATCGCCGACCAACTCGACGCATCCATTGTCGGCGTGAGCTGGGCGGTCACCGCGAACCTGCTGGCCGCCGTCGCGGCCACGCCGCTGCTCGGCCGGCTTGCCGACCTTCACAGCAAGCATCGCGTCCTGCTCGGCGTGCTCGTCGTCGTGCTGGCCGGATCACTGCTCGCGGCCGTCACGTCGTCCCTCGAACTGCTCATCGTCGCCCGCGTGCTCCAGGCCGCCTCCTTCGCCCTCTACCCGATCAGCATCGCGATCCTGCGCGAGGAACTGCCCCCCGACCGTCTGATGTCGGCGATGGCGGTGTTGTCCGGGACGTTGGGCTTCGGCGGCGGAACCGGCCTCGTCGTGGTGGGCCTGCTGATGACCGGTGACGCGGGCTATCACCGGGTGTTCTGGTTGACGACCGCGTTCACGGTCGTGGTGATCGCGATCGTGCTCCTGGTGGTGCCGCGACGGCCGCGCCACGTCGCCGGATCGATCGACTGGCTGGGAGCGGTGGGTTTGGCGGTGGGGTTGTCGGCGCTGCTGTTGGCGATCAGCCAGGGCCAGACGTGGGGTTGGGCATCGCCTGCCACCGTCGGCTGCGTTCTCGGTGCAGTGGCGGTGCTGGCGGGCTGGTGGTGGTGGGAGCGTCACATCAACCGCCCGCTGGTATCGACGGCGATGCTCACCCGGCGCCCGATCCTGCTCACCAACGTCGCCACGATCTTCGTCGGCATGGGCCTGTACTTCGCGTTCCTCGGGTTGACGCTCTTCGTTCAAATACCGCGTGAGGCAGCGGGTTACGGCTTCGGCGCGACGGTACTGGAGGCCAGCGTCGTCTATCTGCTTCCGGGTGCGTTCACCGGGTTTATCGTCGCGTTGGTCAGCGGTAGGTTCATCGACCGTTTCGGCGCCCGGCCGGTGCTCCTCGTGGCGGCGGTCGCCGGTATCGCCGGCTTCCTGTTCGTCGCGCTGGTGCACTCGCACACGTGGCAGATCATCGTCGCGAGCATCCTCGCCAACGCCTACATCAGCCTCGGCTACGGCGCGCTGCCCGCGTTGGTCGTCAGCGAGGTGGACGCCGGTGAGACGGGCGTGGCCACGAGCATGAACGCGATAGCCCGCACCATCGGTAGTTCGATCGCGGCCGCGGTCGTCGCCATGTTGCTCAGCCGGTCGGTGCCGGGAACGGGCGTGCCGATGGAGAACAGCTTCTTCGCGATCTTCCTGGGCGGCGCGATCACGTCGATGCTCGCGCTGGTGCTGATCGCCATGTCGCGTCCGTCGTCACGGCCGATCGATTCCGTGGAGGCCCGCTACGAAACGCGTGCCATGAACCACGAATGGGGCTGACGCCGCCCAGCCAGCGACGTCCGTTGGTCAGTGCAGCGCGGCCAGATTGCTGACCGACTTGCGCACGTCGGATTCGATCACCTTGGCGACCAGATTGCCGATGCGCGTGTTCAACAGCCCGCCAGACAGGTCAGCGACCACCTGAAACGTCGACCCTGGATTGTCGGCGCGGACGCACAGCGTCAACCCGATGCGAATGCCCGGGCGGCCCCGGCCGACCATCTCGACGACCTTGGGCTCGTCGTAGCGCGTGACTTGCCAATGGATGGTGTTGCGGAATCCCTTGACCTTGATCAGCGACGAGACGCATGTCCCGACCTCGATGTTGGCGGGCACCTCGCTGCGCCACCCGCCGAAGATCGTCAGCCACTCGTCGAACCGGCTCAGGTCCGAGGCCAACTCCCACGCCTTGTGCGGGGCCAGGTCCGACGACACCGCAACGTCCACTGCTGCCATGACTAGTGCCGTACCCCCCGAACCGGGGCAGGTAAACGGCGTTTCGCCCGATCATGGCGGCGCCGACTGCGAAACTGATCACGACACCGGTTCAGCGTCGGCACCGCCTGCGGTCTGCCGGGCGGGCCGACGACTGCACCGGTGACGCGAATCTGGTGCCCGGCATCACATCAGACGAAGGATTCCATTGTGAATATGTAAATTCCCTGCGGAATCGCTTGCGAACGACCGCTCGATCCGCGATTGTTTTACCCACAGCTCAGGGGGCTGCCCGTAGGAGGATCCGCACTGACCGGCACACACACCACCGCCGTCGACCGATCATCGGGACACAGCGAGGCGGCCCGCCCGTCGGGCGCCCCGGTCATCGAGATCGACCACGTCACCAAACGCTTCGGCGACTTCGTCGCCGTGGCCGACGCGGACTTCTCCATCGCCTCCGGCGAATTCTTTTCGATGCTGGGACCGTCGGGGTGCGGCAAGACCACCACCCTGCGCATGATCGCCGGCTTCGAAAGCCCGACCGACGGTGCGATCCGGCTCGAAGGTGTCGATGTTTCGAAAGTTCCGCCTCACAAACGCAACGTCAACACGGTGTTCCAGCACTATGCGCTGTTTCCGCACATGTCGGTGTGGGACAACGTCGCATACGGTCCCCGAAGCAAGAAGCTGGCCAAAAGTGAGATCCGTAAGCGGGTCGACGAGCTCCTCGAGATCGTCCGGTTAACCGATTTCGCCGATCGCCGTCCGGGCCAGCTCTCGGGCGGGCAGCAACAACGCGTCGCGCTGGCGCGGGCTCTGGTGAACTATCCGAGCGCGCTGCTACTCGACGAACCGCTCGGCGCGCTGGATCTCAAGCTGCGTCAGGTGATGCAGTTCGAGCTCAAACGCATTCAGCGCGAAGTGGGGATCACGTTCATCTACGTGACCCACGACCAGGAGGAAGCGCTGACCATGAGCGACCGCATCGCGGTCATGAACGCCGGCAACGTCGACCAGATCGGTACGCCGACGGAGATCTACGACCGACCCGCCACCGTGTTCGTCGCGAGCTTCATCGGGCAGGCCAACCTTTGGGCGGGCCGCCAGACCGGAAGGGCCAACCGGGATTACGTCGAGATCGAGGTGCTGGGCTCGACGCTGAAAGCGCGGCCGGGCGAGACGACGATCGAACCCGGAGGCCACGCGACGCTGATGGTGCGGCCCGAACGGATCCGCGTGTGCATGGATGCTCCCACCGGTGATCTCGTCGGCGTGCGCGCGACGGTCACCGATCTGACCTTCCAGGGTCCGGTGGTTCGGCTGTCGTTGGCTGCGCCGGATGACTCGGCGATGATCGCCCACATCGGCCCCGAGGAGGATCTGCCGCTGCTGCGCCCCGGCGACGAGGTCCACGTCTGCTGGACACCGGACGCCTCACTCGTGTTGCCTGCAGCCGACATTCCCACCGCCGAGGATCTCGAGGAGATGCTCGACGATTCCTGATCGTCACCCGTGGCGATCCGGCACCGCCCCGAGCGGCGACTCGGAAGTTGTCGGCCCCTCCCCTCCCTCCGACGAAAGGCACAGCCGCCCATGCCCTACGAGATGGATCCCCGCCTCTCCCGCTTCGCCGCCAACCGCACGTCGCGCCGCCGCTTCATCGGTGGAGGCGCCGCTGCGGCCGCCGCCGTGGTGCTCGGCCCGTCGTTCCTCGCGGCGTGTGGATCAGACAGCAGCACTTCCGACACCACCACCCAAGAGGGCGGACCGGCGAGCGGCACACTGCGGATCTCGAACTGGCCGCTGTACATGGCCGAGGGGTTCATCGCCGCCTTCCAGCAGGGCTCGGGTATCACCGTCGACTACAAGGAAGACTTCAACGACAACGAGGAATGGTTCGCCAAGGTCAAGGAACCGTTGTCGCGCAAGCAGGACATCGGCACCGACCTCGTGGTGCCCACCTCCTTCATGGCGTCACAGATCCGGAAGCTGAACTGGGTCAACGACTTCAGCGAAGACGGCATTCCGAACAAGAAGAATCTGCGACCCGACCTGCTCGACGCGCAGATGGATCCGGGCCGCAAGTGGAGCGCGCCCTACATGACCGGCATGGTCGGCCTGGCCTACAACCGCGCCGCCACCGGACGTGACATCACCACGATCGACGATCTGTGGGATCCGGCGTTCAAGGGCCGCGTCAGTATGCTTTCCGACTTCCAGGACGGCCTGGGCATGATCATGCAGTCCCAGGGCGGAGACCCCGCATCGCCCAACACCGAATCGGTGCAGAATGCGGTGAACCTCGTCCGCGACCAGAACGACCGAGGCCAGATCCGCCGGTTCACCGGCAACGACTATGCCGACGACCTGGCTGCGGGCAATGTCGTGGTCGCGCAAGCCTATTCGGGCGATGTGGTGCAGCTACAGGCCGACAACCCCGACCTGCAGTTCGTGGTACCGGAGACCGGTGGCACCGACTTCCTCGACACGATGGTCATCCCCTACACCACGCAGAACCAGAAGGCCGCCGAAGCGTGGATCGACTTCGTCTACGACCGGGCCAACTACGCCAAACTCATCGCCTTCACGCAGTTCGTTCCGGTGCTCTCGGACATGACGGCAGAACTCGACCGGATCGACCCGAATCTGGGCAAGAACGAGCTGATCAATCCCCCGCGATCCACCCTCGACCGGATCAAGGCCTGGGCTCCGCTCGAGGACGAGCAGAAGCAGCAGTACGCCACGATGTACGCCGAAGTCACCGGCGGTTGATAGATGGCGGGAGTCGCCAGTAGCGGCCGACAGCGCAGCAGGATCGCACCGTATCTGATGATCCTGCCGGCGATGGCGTACTTGGCGGTGTTCTTCGTCATTCCGTTCATCTCCCTGGCGCGGATGTCTCTGTCGAAGGCCAGCGGCTCGATTTTCCTTCCGACACTGACGTTCTCATGGGACTTCGGGAACTACGCCGAGGCGTTCAGCAAGTATCAGGAGCAGATACTGCGGTCGTTCGGCTACGCGACCACCGCGACGGTGCTGTGCGTGCTGCTCTCGTTCCCCTTGGCGTATGTGATCGCTTTCAAGGCCGGGCGTTTCAAGAACCTCATCCTCGGACTGGTGATCCTGCCGTTCTTCGTGACGTTCCTGATCCGCACCATCGCGTGGAAAACCATTCTGGCCGACAACGGTTGGGTGGTCGGCGCGCTGGACGCGATCGGGCTGCTGCCCGCCGACGGGCGGCTGTTGTCGACCAGTTGGGCCGTCATCGGGGGCCTCACCTACAACTGGATCATCTTCATGATCCTGCCGCTGTACGTCAGCTTGGAGAAGATCGATCCCCGACTCATCGAGGCCTCCAAGGACCTGTACTCGTCCAACACCCGCAGCTTCACCAAAGTCATCCTGCCGCTGTCGCTTCCCGGGCTGCTGGCCGGCAGCCTGCTCGTCTTCATCCCGGCCGCGGGTGACTTCATCAACGCCGAGTATCTGGGCAGCACCCAAACGACGATGATCGGCAACGTGATTCAGCAGCAGTTCCTGGTCGTCAAGGACTACCCGGCAGCGGCGGCGCTGAGCATGGTGCTGATGGGCATCATCCTCGTCGGTGTCCTCCTTTACACCCGGGCATTGGGCACGGAGGAACTCGTATGACCGTCCAGGCGATGGACGCCGCGACCAGCCTCACGCCGGCCAAGAAAGTCAAGGGATCGCCGCGATGGGGTGATTGGCTGCTGCGGGCCGTCGCGGGACTGGTGCTGCTGTACCTGTTCCTGCCCATCTTCGTGATCGTACTGTTCTCGTTCAACGACCCGAAGGGCAAGTTCAACTACAGCTGGCAGGGTTTCACCCTGGACAACTGGGCCGATCCGTTCAAGTATCCCGCGCTGACCGAGGCGCTGAAGCTGAGCATCAACGTCGCCGCTGTCTCCACCGCGGTTGCATTGGTGCTGGGCTCGCTGGTGGCGATAGCCCTTGTGCGCCAACGGTGGCGGGGCCAGCGCGCGGTCGACACATTTCTCGTGCTGCCGCTGACGGCACCCGAGGTGGTCATGGGTGCGGCGCTGCTGGTGCTGTTCCTCGACCTCGGCTGGGCCACCGGTTATGTGACGATCGTGCTGGCGCACATCGCGTTCGAGGTCAGCTTCATCGCGATGACAGTTCGCGCGCGGGTGCGCGGATTCGACTGGACGCTCGAGGACGCGTCGATGGACCTCGGCGCCAGTCCGACGCGGACCTTCTTCCGGGTGACGCTGCCGCTGATAGTCCCAGGCATCGTTGCCGCGGGGATGCTGTCGTTCGCGTTGTCGCTCGACGACTTCATCATCACCTACTTCGTCAGCGGTTCGACGGTGACGTATCCGCTGTATGTCAACGCCGCGGTGAAGGCCGCGGTGCCACCGCAGATCAACGTTCTCGCCACGGCGATCCTGGTGATCAGCCTCATCCTGCTGGCAGCGGGAACCCTGTACCGGCGCAAGCGGATCGACGTCTAGCGCACGCTACGCGCCCGGGTGCGCCGGGTTCTGCACCAGGGCTGCGAATCCGGCGGAATCACGACCCTCGTGCAGAACTCGGCGCGAACTCACGCGCCGACCTCGGCGGGCAGCGAGGGCTCGCGAGCCCCGGCGCGGGCGGCGCCCATGCCGGCGGCCACGACGAAGCACATCCCGAGCACTCCGAGTGGCCTGGGCACCTGATGCAGGATGATGAGGCCGATGGCCATTGCGAAGCCGGGTTCGAGAGCCATCAGCGTGCCGAACGCCGCGGTCGTGAGTCTGCGCAACGCCAGGAGTTCCAACGCGAACGGCACGACCGGCAGCAGGATCGCCAGTCCGATACCGATCAGCAGGATCTCAGGAGACATTCGAGGCAGCACCAGATGGCCGACGGCGAGCGTCGCCACCAAACCAGCGACCGGCATCGACACCGCCAAACCGGACATGCCCACCACCTCGTCACCGACCCGCTGGGTCAACAGGATGTACGCCGCCCAGCAGGCGGCCGACGCCAGCGCGTAAAGGACGCCGACCGGATCGATCTCGCCGGCCCACGGTTGTGTGAGCAGCACGACCCCCGCCGCGGCCAACCCCGGCCACAGGAGGCGGGTCCTTCCGGTCCCGTGCGCGACCGCGACGGCCAAGGGACCGAGGAACTCGATCGCGCTGGCAGTGCCCAAGGGAATGCGGGCGAGCGCCGCCATGAACAATAAGGTGATGGCGGCAGTGACGACACCGAGCAGCACGCACATCCGAAAAGTCGCCCAGGTGAACGCGCTTGGTCGCGGCCGCACGATGACGAGCATCAGCACACCTGCCCATGCCAGCCGCAGCCAGGCCGCGCCTTCGGCGCCGATACGGTCGATCAGCGTCACCGCGACCGCCGCGCCAGTCTGCACGGACAGCATCGCCGCAACCGCCATCAGCACCCCGCTGCGGGTACGGCTCACCATTCCTGCATTGAACGGGATGTGGAGCGGTCGCGTCCACGGTATTTCGTTCGGCAGCCAGCCGTGGCTCTGCTACAGGCGAGCGAGGCTGAACGGGTAGGTGATGGTCCCGCCCGGCGCGCCGTCACAGCCGGTCGCGAACGAGGACTCGAGGATGCCCGATCGGGTCACGGCGTCCCATGAGTAGACGTCGCGGGTCGGGATCACCGGACCGTAGTAGACGTTGCCGCAGCGCAGCCCGTCCGGAACGTCGACGGTAAGGGTGTACCGGCCGGCTGCCAACTGGGCGTCCCCGCTGTACGCGAACGCCTTCGCGATGGGTTGCGGGATGGCCTGTACGTGCACACATCCGTCGGGGCAGCGCGAGATCGCCCACAGCCAGGTGTGGAAGTCGTAACGACCCTCGATCACCAGATGGAAGTTTCCGTACACGGTTTCGGCCCGACCGACTCCGGGGACGGTCAGCAGCGGGAGGGCCAGCATCACCACCACCAGCGCGGCGCGAACGCTGACCCCGGAGCGACGTTGCGCAGGCACGTCTCCTTGATACGTGATGTCGGCGACGGCGGGCCGCGGCGGTGCCACTCAGCGGGATCGCCTGTTCCACTGAGCGGGCGTTACCCGATCTCGGTGCCAGAACCGATTTAGGTTGACCTCGCCACGATCGTGAAGGAGTCGGCGATGCGGATACCCGGTGTCGCGGGATGTGTCGTCATTGTCGCTGTGACAGGGATCGGGTGCGCCGGTGACGCCAACGCCACCGAGGACCAGTGGGGACTCAACGGCAGCTATACCGCCACCTCGAACGGTGAATACGCCAAGACCAACGAGGTGTTTCGCGACGAAGCCAGCTTGCGAAGCACGTGGACCATAACGACGACGTGCAGCTACCCGACCGAGTGCACGGGCACCGTCCTCAGCGATTTCGGTTGGACGGCGCCGATCTACAAGACGGGTGGCGTCTGGTACGTCAAGCACACGGTCCAGGACTGGATTCCATGTCCTGACGGCACCACGGCCCCGGGCCTCCAGGTATTCCGGTTCGTCCCCGTCAACGAGGACGGCAGCATGACCGACCCCGCGTCGACGACGTTGGCCGGTGAGGATCAGACGACCGGCCCGAGCGGCGCGTGCGGCGTCAGCAAACCGGTGTTCATCACCATGCCGTTCAAGCTCGTCAAGAACGGCGACTGACCGAATCACCCACTCGGGACCAGGAGGTCCTGCCACTTCCGCGCACCGGCGGGCGCCACCAGATCGGCTTGCCGGAACACCTGCCCGTCGGGTGTCGCGTACTGACCCGTCTGCGGGTCGTAGGGGGCGAAGGCGACGGACGGCCCGCCACCGGAGCTCGAGGAACTCGGGGCCGCGGCGGGACCTGGACCGCCGGACAGCGGCGGCGCAGCTTCGCCTGGTTGGGCGGGCGGCATCGGCGTGCCCTGCACCGGACCGTAGATCCGCTCGTCGAAGTCGACGCGGTCGTCGGGCGCGACGCCCTGGGCGATCAGGCCCGGATCGATCGGGTACGGGCCCAGCGGATGCTGGCGCATCGCCAACGGCGCGAACGGCTTGTCGCTCTGGCACATTTCGACGGTCGGCGCGCGCTTGCCCGGTTGCGCCAGGCACGGATAGTTACGCGCACCGCGCACCCCGATCGGCGAATCCTGCGGCAGTTTGCAGTACAGGCCGTCGGGTGTGTCGACGATCGTCTCGTCCTCTGGTGAGCGCCACTGGTTCGGCGGTAGGAATCCGACCGTACACGCGGGCGGGTCGCTGATCACCAGCGTGAAATCCCCCAGCGCCATGCCGGTGGGGTTGTTGCGCGCCACGCCGACGGTCTGCGTGGCCGCCACGTAAGGGGGGAACAGTACCAGAAGTTGTTCCAGCGCAGCATGATACGTCACACCGACCTCGCCGACCGATGTCAGGTTGGCCAACAGCACGGGCAATGTGGCCTTAACGTCGTTGAACAACCGCGAGGCCTCGTCCGCCGCGCCGGGACCGGTCTCCAGGATCGTGCGCATCTGCGCGTCATCGGCCTCCAGTTGACCGGTGATACCCGCCACGCTGCGCGCCCAACTGCGGATGGCGTCGGCCGATTGCGCCTGACCGTCGAGCAGCGGGAGGCTGTCGTCGATCAACGCCCGCGTCCTGTCGGCGATCGCGTTGCCGTCACCGACGATTTTCGCCGACGAGTCCATCAGCGAACCGAAGTCGTATCCGGCCCCGTCCAACGCCTTGAACGACTCGTCGAGCAGACCGCTGATCTTGTCCTTCGGAATGCTGTCGACCAGTGCGCTGACCTGATCGAGCATCGGGCCGACGGCTTGCGGTACCGAAGCCTTCTCTCGGGAAATCACCGAGCCGTCTTGCAGGAACGGTCCGTTCGTGTCATCGGGAACCAGGTCGACGTACTGTTCTCCGACCGCGGACACGCTGCGTACCGCCGCCCGGGTATCAGCAGGAACCTTCGGCGCGGTGTTCAGAGACAGCGTCGCGACGGCGCCCTCGCGGGTGGCGCGCACGTCGAGGACCTTGCCCATCTGGACACCGCGGTAGGTCACGTTCGAGAACCGGTACAGACCTCCGGTGCCGGGCAGTTCGAGCTGCACTGTGATGCGGCCGATGCCCAACAGCGTCGGCACCTGCATGTAGCCGAACACCATCGACGCGATGCCGATCACCGAGGCGATGGTGAAGATGATGAGCTGATTACGAACGACGCGCGTCAACATCAGTTGTCGCCTCCGCCGGCGACCGCTGCGCCGTCCGTCGCGAGACCTGATCCGTGTTCGACGGTTTGGTCGGAATCGTCTTGCCCGTCAACGCTTTCGAACAGCAGCGGTGGCTCGGCGACCTCGGTGGGCGCCGGCGTGATCGGCGCGTTCAACGGGTCCAGAGTGTAGGTCAGATACCAGGGATCGCCCGGGGCGGGCACCATCGGCGCGCCCTCCTGCCCCCATCGGGTGCCGAGGAACAACCCCCGCTTGAGCCGCGGAATGGTGAAGTCGAAAATGATGAACTGGTTCATGTAATCGCCGCGGATCGCACGGTCGATGAAACTCTGCGTGTAGGGGAACGTCGGCGCGTAGGCGAGGACGGTGCCCAGACTCGGGCCGACGTCGGCGAGTGCGTGCAACGTAGGTTCGAGGTTGGCGAGGTTGCGCACGATGTCGTCTTTCGTGTCGTTGATCAGCCCGGTCGCCGTGTCACTGAACCGTCCCAGGCGCTCCAGTGCCTCGGTGATGCGCGGCCGTTCCTTGATCAGGACATCGAGAGCGGGCGGAATGCGTTGCAGTGCATTGGTGATGACGTCGCGTTCGGCGGCGAACGTGCCGGACATGCGATCCATCGCGGTGATGGAGGCGTTGATGTCGTCGCGTTGGGTGTCGAGCATCCCGATGAAATCGTTCAGGCGGACCAGCAGGTCCCTGATCTGGTCTTCGCGTCCGTTGAGTGCGGCGTTGAACTCGCGGACGATGTCACCCATCTGCCCGAGGCCGCCGCCGTTGACCACGACCGACAGCGAGGACAGCGTCTGCTCGGTGGACGGGTACGTCGACGACCTGTCGAGTCCGATGGTCGATCCGGGTTTCAGTGTGCCGCTGGGCGCCTGTCCCAGAGGGGGATCCAGCGCCAGGTGCATCGACCCGAGGAGGCTGGTCTGCCCCACAGTCGCCACCGCATTCGCCGGTATCACGACGTCGGGCCGCACCGACACCTCGATGTCGGCGTGCCAGTTCGTCACCTTCATCTTGCCGATGCTGCCGACGACGACGTCGCCGAGCATGACCGGTGAATTGGGTTCCAGGGATCCGACATTGGCGATCTGGACGTGATACACGGCGGCGTCCTCACCCCGTCCCACCGTGCCCGGGAGCGGCAGCGAGTTCACGCCTTCGAACGTGCACCCGGTCATCGCGAGGGCGACGCAACACGCCACGACGAGGCGACGGATCGAGCGGCGCGTCATGACGGCCCCATCGGGGTCGCCGGCGGCGCCGGTGCCTCGGCGGGCATCAACATCTCCTCGAGAGTCGTCGGCTGCGAGGCCGTCGTGGGTGGGCCCGGAGGAACCGGCGCACCCGGGAACAGGGCGGGTTGCGGCGCGGCCGGCAGTCCGTGCGGTGCGTAGGCGCCGGGCAGGCCCGGCGGAGTGGCCCACCCCGCCGGCGGCGGCACGTCACCGGCGCCGGTGTACGCCGATACCGCCGGCGCGGCTTCTGGGGGTACCGGAGCGCCGCCGGCTCCCCCGGGTGCCAGCGCGGGATCCGAATAGATCAGGTTGTCCGGGCTCGGCGACTTCTGCAGGTAGGCGTTGAAGGGCATCGGCAGATAGTTGAAATTGAGCAATCGCAGTGCGGGCCCGAGGTATTCCGCGCATGCCTTCGACGCCTCGGGCGCCGTGGCGTTCTTGACCGCCCCGATCGCCGAGCACACCAGTTGCACCGGGTTGGCGAAGTTCGCCAACGCGAAGCCGCCGATCATGGTGCCGGTGTCGGGGTTGTAGATGTTGTATCCGTTGCCGATCGCGTTGGGCGCGACGTGGAGCACGTTCTCCAGGGCCAGTCGATTGTCGGCGAGATTCTGTGTGACGGCGCCGAGGCGCTGGATCTGTTCGGCGGTCTGATCTCTGCTTCCCGCGATGAACCGCTGCACCTCGCCGACGGCTTCGGCGAGATAGGTGAGAGCGGCGTCGAGATCGGACCTGCTCGAATCGACGACGCTGCTCACCGTGGCGAGGCGGTCCTGGAACTGCACGATCTGCGCGTTGCTGTCGCGCAGTGCGTTGACGAAGGTCTGGAGGTTCACGATCACATCGACGATGTCGCCGCTGCCATCGGCGAGGATCCGGCCGACCTGTGCCAGCTGGGTGATGGTCTCGCGGAGCTTGTCGCCGTTGCCGTCCATAGCGTTGGCCGCGCTGTCGATGAAGCGGCTGACCGAGGTCGTCGAGATGTCGCCGCTGGGGCCGAGATCCGTTGCAAGCCGCGTCAGTTGCTCCTTGACCTCGTCCCACTCGACGGGCACCGCGGTCCGGTCGACGCCGATGACGGCGTCATCGGGGAGCGTCGGGCCGCTGGTCTCGTAGGCGGGGGCGAGCTGAACGTAGCGCGCCGACACCAGGTTCTGCGCGACTATCACCGCCTTGGCCTCGGCCGGGATCGGCACGTCACGGTCGACGGACAGCCGCATACGGGCTTGTGCTCCGTCGGGCTCGATCGACTCGATGGTGCCCACCCGCACCCCCGCGACGCGTACCTCGTCACCCGGATAGATCGCGGTCGCGGAGGCGAAGTACGCGGTGATGGTCCTGGGACCGAAATACGACTGCCGAACCACCACACCGGTTCCGGCGACGAGCAGGCCCACCAGGACCACCAGCAGCGTAGTGGTCAGGGGTTTGCGACCGATCATCGCGACCCTCCCGGAATACCGTTGTACGGGAACGGGAATTCGGCTCGTGGCCCCGCATTGTCCGGCGGCTGACCGGCGTTCACCCCGCGGCGATAGCCGAGCGCATAGTCGAGGAACGGTTGCAGCGACTGCGCGGGCAGGAGGTTGCCGACAAACGCGTTGTAGTAGAACCCGTTGTTGACGGCCTCACCCTGAGTCACCTGGTACTTGGCCAAGCCGGACAGGGCCTTGGCGATGTTGTCGCGGTTGCGCTCGAGCATCTCATAGACCGCGTTGAGCTTCTGCAACGTCGGCGCCAGTTCCTGCTCGTTGTCGTGCACCAGACCGGTCAACTGCTGGGCGACGGCCGAGGTGTTGGCGAGCAGGCTGACGATCGCGTACCGACGGTTCTCGAGAACACCCATCAGGTCGTTGGCGTTGAGGATCAAGGTGTTCAGCTGCTCGCTGCGCTCGGACAGCACACCCGTGACGTCGGCGGCGCTCTTGAGTAGCCGGCCCAGCGACTCGTCGCGTCCGTTCAGTGAGCGTGACAGCCGGCTCAGCCCGTCGAAGGTTGGTCCGAGTTGCGGCGCGATCCGGTCGATCGTGTCGGCCAGCGTGTCGAGGGCCTGGTTCACCGACGCGGTGTCGGTGTCGGTCGTGTTCGCGGTGAACTCGCTGACCGCCTCGGTCAGCGAGTACGGCGAAGAGGTCCTCGACAGCGGGATGACGTACAGCGGCTTCACCCGGTCATCGCCCGCCGGTTCCAGGGCCAGCGTGCGCTCCCCCAGCAGAGTGCCGGTGCGGATGTGCGCGGTGGTCTGGGATCCGACGCGGACCTTTCCGTCGACGGTGAACGTCACGAGCGCCTTGCCCTTGTCCAGGGACACATCGGACACCGAGCCGACCGTCATACCCGAGACCTTCACGTCGTTGCCCGGTGTCAGACCGCCGGCCTCGGTGAACAGCGCCTGATATCTGACGGCGGTGGCCCACGACCACAGCCGCTCCGGTTGCAGCCCCACGGCGATGATCAGGACGATAACCACAACGCCGATGAATCCGGCTCGAATCAGCGAGGGGGCACGGTATTTCAGCATCAGGGCTCCCCGCATCTTCCGTTGTTCTGCAGGATCCACGGGAAGTGCGCGGTGCGGCCCTGGAGGTCGGTGACCCTTACCGATATTCCGCACAGGTATTGGTTCAGGAAGCTTCCGTATGCGCCGAGACGCACGAGCTTCTTGTAGTTCTGCGGCGTCTTCTGCAGGGAGACATCCAGGAGCGGTATGTCCTTCTCGAGCAGCGGAGCGACGCGGTTGAGCTGATCGACGCTGCCGGCAAGTGGTGGCCGGGCCTGGCTCATCAGATCGGCGAGCGATGCGGTCCCGCTGTCCAGTGCGGTGATCGCCTCCCCGATCGGGTCGCGGTCGGCGGCCAGGCCGGTGATCAGCTTCTCGAGACGGTCCACCGCGCCGGAGAACTTGTTCCCGTCCTTGGCGATGGTGGCCAGTACCGCGTTGAGGTTGTCAATCAGGTTCCGCACGGTCTGGCCGTTGTCGGCGATCGAGTTCGTGAAGGATGCGGTCTTGGCGAACAGCGATTCGAGGTTTCCGCCCTGCCCCTGCAGGATCTGGATCAGCGAGCGGGTCAACGCGTTGACGTCGTCGGGGTTCAGGCCGCGGATCACGGGCTTCAGCCCGCCGAGAAGGAGGTCCAGATCCAGGGCCGGCTCGGTGCGGTCGGCGGGGATCTGCGAGCCGGGGCCGGCAACCCTCGTAGAGCCGGGCCCGTCGAGGAGTTCGAGGTACCGATCGCCGACCAGGTTGAGGTAGCGCACCGCGGCTTTGGTCCCGGTGGTGAGCACGATGTCGGGCGCGGTGTCGAAGGTGACCACGACGGTGTTGTCCGGTTGCAGGGAGACGTCGTGGACGGTGCCGACGCGGATACCCGAAACCCGCACCGAATCCCCGGGTTTGAGGTCGGAGACATCGGTGAACACCGCGGAGTAGTCGTGTGCGGACCCGGTGCGGTACTGGCCGAAGATCGCGAACAGCGCTCCGGTCAACAGCAGCATCACCGCGCCGAAGACGCTCAGTTTGATGGCTGTTCTGCCGCCGCTCATCCCGGTTGTCCGATCTGCGAGGTGTTGCGGGGCGGACCGTCGATCGGGCCGAACAGCGCCTGCTTGAGCGCATCGGAGTTCAGCAGGATCCCCTGGTTGCCGTACTGCGCGCGGCTGGCGTCGATGTCGCTGACGACATAGGGCGCCCGCGTTTCGTAGCCGACGTCGGGCAGTCCCGCGCACTGGGGTCCTCCCTTGGCCGCGACCTTGGGCAGGTTCTGAGGATAGCGGTAGCGTTCGGAGCCCAACACGAAGGAGTCGAGCAGCAGCACTCCGGGGACCGGCGAGGGTGCAGCGGTGGCCAGCGGGACCATACCTGCCAGAACGCAATTCAGTGCCGGGTGGTACTGGTTGGTCAGGTCGGTCGTGGGCACCAGAAGGTGGACGACGTCGGTGATCGCCTTGCGGTTGCCGGTGAGCACTTCGTCGCCGATGTCGGCCAACCCGATCGTGCTGAGCAGCAGGGTGTCGAGGTCCTGCTGTTTGTCGACGATCGTGTCGCTGATGCTGGTGGCGTTGTCGACGATGGCCAGCAGGTCGGGGCTGGCGTCGGCGTAGGCCTCGAGAACCTGTGGCATGACCGCGATGTCGTGACTCAGATTCCCCAGGCTGGGATCGATCTTCGCGAGCATTGCGTCCAGATCGGACAGCGTCTGCCCGAACTTCTCGCCCCGCCCGCTCAGACCCGAGGCCAGCGTCCCGAGCGTCTCGTTGAGCTTGGCGGGCTCGATGCGGTTCAACACCGAGACGAGTTGTTCGAAGATGGTGTTGATCTCGACGGTGACGTGGTCGGCGTCGAGCACCTGACCCGCACGGAGCCCCTGCGGGGACGGGTCCGCGGGCGGCACCAGTGCAACGGATTTCGCGCCGAACACCGTCGACGACGAGATGTCGACACGCACGTTGGCCGGTATCAGCTCCATCGCGGAGGGGTCCATGGCGAGGTGGATCGCGGCACGGCCGTCGGGCAGAGGCTCTACCGACGCGACAGTGCCCACTTGAGCGCCGTGCAGCTTGACCCTGGCGTCGGGGTTCATCACCAGGCCGGCGCGGTCGGTGACGACGGTGACCGGTTCGGTTTTGGTGAAGTCGCCGCGGAAGAGCGCGACGGCGATGGCGACGACCGCGACGACCGCGAGGACAGCGATGAGTCCCGCTGCCGGTCTTGCGTATTCACGTGGCTGCGCGGGCGCCGACGTCTGCTGGTTGGTCGTCAAGGTGCCACTACCCGGACAGGTTGAAGTTGCCGTTGGAACCGTAGACGGCCAGGGATACCAGCAGGGTGACCGACACGACGATCACCAGCGAGGTGCGCACCGCGTTACCGACCGCAACGCCCACCCCCGATGGGCCGCCGGAGGCGAAGTAGCCGAAATAGGTGTGTACCAACAGGATCGTGATGGCCATCAGCACCGCCTGCAAAAATGACCACAACAGGTCGATCGGATTTAAGAACGTGTCGAAGTAATGGTCATACAGCCCGCCGGACTGGCCGAACAACACCACGGTGGTGAATTGGCTGGCAACAAACGACAAGATCACCGCGATCGAGTACAGCGGGGTGATCGCCACCATCCCCGCGATCAGCCGGGTCGACACCAGATACTCGATCGGCCTAATCGCCATCGACTCCAGCGCGTCGATCTCCTCGTTGATGCGCATCGCACCCAGCTGCGCGGTCACCCCGGCCCCGAACGTGGCGGCCAACCCGATCCCGGCCACCGTCGGGGCCGCGATACGCACATTGATAAATGCCGCCAAAAACCCGGTCAGCGCCTCGATCCCGATGTCGCCCAACGACGAATACCCCTGCACCGCCAAGGTGCCGCCGGCAGCCAGCGTCAGGAAGCCGACAATGGCCACCGTGCCGCCGATCATCGCCAATGTCCCCGCACCCATGGAGATCTCGGCGATCAACCGCACGATCTCCTTGCGGAAATGCACCGACGCGTGCGGCACCCCGGCCAGCGCCCGCAGGTAGAACAGCATGTGATCGCCGATGCGACCGAAAAAGTCGACCGGCTTGCGCGCCCCCCGAGTCAGGCGCGGATAGGTGCTGCGCAGAACTTGTACGGTTCCCATCGATAGCTCCCGATCAGCCCGTCGTCATCCGGATGCCGATCGCGGTCACCACCACGTTGATCACGAACAACGCCATGAACGCATACACCACGGTCTCGTTGACCGCGTTACCGACCGCCTTGGCTCCGCCACCGGTGATCGTCAACCCGCGAAAACACGCCACTAATCCGGCGATCAGACCAAACAATGCCGCCTTCACACACGAGATGATCACCTCGGGCACCCCGGTCAGCAGCGTGATCCCCGCAGCGAACGCGCCGGGGTTCACATCCTGGATGAACACCGAAAACGTGTAACCACCCAGGATCCCGATGATCACCACCAAACTGTTGAGCAACAACGCCACCAGTCCCGAGGCCAACATGCGCGGGGTCACCAAACGCTGGACCGGGTTGATGCCCAGCACCTCCATCGCATCGATTTCCTCGCGGATCGTGCGCGACCCAAGATCGGCACACATCGCCGTCGCACCGGCACCGGCCACGATCAACACCGTCACGATCGGGCCCACCTGGGTCACCGCGCCGAACGCCGCGCCCGCACCCGACAGGTCAGCCGCACCCAATTCCCGCAACAAGATGTTCAACGTGAACGACACCAGGACCGTGAACGGAATCGCCACCAACAACGTCGGCGCCAACGACACCCGCGCGATGAACCAACACTGCTCCAAAAACTCCCGCCACTGAAACGGCCGGCGGAACACAAACCGCACCGCATCAGCCGACATCGCGAACAACGCCCCGACCGCCTGCATCGGCCCAGCCAGATTCCGCAACGGCGGCAGACCCGCAGACCACCGCTCGGGCGCCTTAGTCGTCATGGCCAGCAACCTCGTTCGTCGACGTCACTGCGAAGCACCATCGGCATCGCGGGACATCACGCCTCCTGATTGCGTCATCTGACAGCGGGCGGTAAGGGCGCCATGTCTCGACGGGAAAGCGTCGCAGTGAAACGCGCACCGGCACAGTGAGCGTCCCGCTTACCGGGACGACCGATGAACGGAACACCCGCCCGCGGCGCGACGAGCGCGTGGCAGGCTGTGGGCGTGACCGATACCGCAGCCTTCATCGCCCGCGTCGAGAGCGACCTCCGTGAGACACCCACCCCCTCCGGTGTGCTGCGCTACTACGACGTCGGTGACGGTCCTGTTCTGCTCTTTCTTCACGGCTCCGGGCCCGGCGTCACCGGCTGGCGCAACTTCCGCGGTGTGCTGCCCACCTTCGCCGAGCATTTCCGTTGCGTGATCCTGGAATTCCCGGGTTTCGGGGTCAGCGACGACTTCGGCGGCCATCCGATGATCACCGCGCAGGGCGCTGTCGTCCCCTTCCTCGACGCGCTGGGCATCGATCGCGTCGACATCGTCGGCAACTCGATGGGCGGCGGCGTGGGGATCAACTTCGCAATCAGCAACCCGGACCGCATCGGCCGGCTGGTCACGATCGGCGGCATCGGCACCAACATCTTCAGTCCCGGCCCGAGTGAGGGGATTCGGCTGCTCCAGGAGTTCACCGAGGACCCCACCCGTCAGCGGTTGGTCGACTGGCTCAACTCGATGGTGTACGACCAGTCGCTCGTCACCGAACAACTGATCGAGGAACGCTGGCAGTTGGCGACCGATCCGGAGACGCTGGAGTCCGCCCGGCGCATGTACGGCAAGAAGGCCTTCACGCAGATGATGGCGTTCATGCGCGGCAGCGATGCGCCGCTGCCGTGGGCGCAGATGCACAAGGTCGCCGCACCCACGCTGTTGACGTGGGGGCGCGACGACCGGGTCAGCCCGCTGGACATGGCGCTGATCCCGATGCGCACCATCCCCAATGCCGAGCTGCACGTCTTTCCGAACTGCGGGCACTGGGCGATGATCGAGGCTAAGTCGGCGTTCGAGAGCACGGTCTTGGCGTTCCTCAACAGACCCTGACGCTGGAAGACGGCTCGCTCGCCGCCTGGCCTCCCGCGGTCATGCGACACTTCGGTGCTTTCGAGCCGGTGCGCTACACAGTCAGCCAAGGATGTCGGGTTCGGACCGGCCGAACCGGGCAGGTGACTGCAATGACCTGGGCTCGAAAGGGTCAACCCAGACGAAGCGGAATCGAGTTGAACGCGCGGGCCCAGATGGACGCTATTCGCTCGGGTTCGCCGGCGAGGGAACAGTCAGGAAAGCGCTGGAACCACTCGGCGAACGCGAGACGGGCCTCCAACCGCGCCAATCCCGACCCCATGCAGAAGTGCACGCCGTGCCCGAACGAGGCGTGGCGTTGCGCACGACGAGTCACATCGAAGCGCTCGGGTTCCCGGAACTCACGGTCGTCGTGATTGGCTGCGCCCCACACCAGCATCACGCGCGATCCGGCGGGGATTCGGACACCGTGCAACTCGACGTCACGTGTGGCCATTCGGGGCAGCGCCTGGGTGGGCGCTTCGATGCGGAGCATCTCCTCGATCGCCGTCGGCCAGAGCGACTGGTCCCTGCGAACTAGATCAAGCTGGTCGGGATGACTCAACAGAAGTACAGTGCCCGAACCGATCAAGTTGGCTGTCGTGGCATTGCCACCCAGAACTAAGAGCAGGCAGAAGCCAAGCAGCTCTCGATCAGTGAGTCGCTCCCCATCAATCTCGGCACTCAGGAGTGCGGTCATGAGATCGTCGCGCGGGCTGCGGCGGCGCTCTTCGAGCAGCTCGGCGAACATCGCGTAGATGTTCATCGCGGCTTCCAAGGGTTCGCCGCTATCGGCCAAACCTATGAACGCCTCTGTCCAAGTGCGCATCGGCGCGAGGTACTGCTCATCGAGGCCGATCATGCCGCCCACCACGACGCTGGGGACCACCGAAGCGTAGTCGTGCTGGAACTCACACACGCTGCCTACGGCAATTTCATCGATCAGCGCTCTGATGCTCTTCCTGATCTCATCCTCCATAGCGGCCACTCGCCGCGCGGTGAATGCCCGGGATATCAACTTGCGCAGCGCCGCGTGCCGCGGCGGATCGATGTAGATGAGCTGCGGCAGCAGCTCATTGGCCTCCGCGACGTGGCTGGAGAAGGTCTCATGGTCAGCGGCGGCGGTCCAGACGTCGGCAAACCGGGTCAGAGCGTAGAACTGACCATCCGGGTCGCAGTACACCGGGTGGTCGTCTCGCATGGTGCGGTAGACATCCCACAGTTCGGTCTGGAATTGCGGTGTGGCCGGGTCGTAGAGAACTCGTGAACCGGTCATCGCGTTTGGCCCTCCATTCGCAGCAGCCCATAGGAGCTGAGAGAACCGACTCCACCGGCTGTTTCGCTCACGGTAAATCCCCCTCGCGCCGGTGGGCCGAGCATGCCCACTGGCTGGGACGGCAGCTCGGCGCGCAGTCGATCATCGGTTGTCCATACCCTGGCCGGCGCGATGTCTGATCGTCTCGGAAACATGTTGTGCGATCGCGGAACTCGCATCACCGGCGAAATCCAGGATCTGCTCGCCGACGTCGCGTACCTGCTCGAGAGACAGGTGCTTGTAGACCTGCGCGGACACCGACATCACCACGTTCCCGTGCTCGTCGAAGATCGGCGCAGAGATGGTTGCGAGTGAAACCTGCTCGATCTGAGGCAGTTCGGCGGGCAGGAAGTCGACGATGGTCAGATCGGCGACGGCGCCGGCCAGACGCATCGCCACGGGGCCGGCCACATCACCGTCCTCTAGCGCCAAGAGCGCCGTATACACCTTGAGGAGGGGGTCGCTGAGTCGCTCGATGCCGAAGCCGCGCTTCTGAATTTCGTTGAGGACTTTGGGCATTCGTGCCCGATAGACATCATTTACCGGGCCGGCAGCGTCCAACCACTGCTGACGCACCGCTGCCGGTGCCCATGCGACGAATTCGCGCCCAAAAGGTGCAACGAAAGGCAATCGTTGCCCAGCCTGCAGTTGGGGGCGCCCAGCGTCCGGAGCGATCGATTCGACGACCGCGATGGAACCGTCCCTGACTTCGGAGATACAGGCTGCCATGCCGATCGCCGAGCACAGTCGACCCAACGGTGCACGCAGCATTCGCGAGACTGGCACGCTCCCCGGGTGCGGCCTAGGTATGCCACTGCCGAGTGCGTATTTCCCGCTGAGTGGGTCGCGGACAACCCAGTCGCACGCGCAGAGCGTGGCCAGGATGGCGTGCGCGGTGGATCGGCTGATCCGCAGGTCGCGACAGATTTCAGCCAACGTCAGCGGTTCCGGTCCAGCCTGCGCGAGGCGCTCCACGATCGCGACGACGCGCCGGGTCGGCGGCGAAGGGTCTTGACCCGGTTCCCGAGGCGGCCCTAGCTTGATGTTCATATATTCGGAGCCTATAACGAATATTCGTCACACGAGTAGCGGACTTGGAGGACCGGATGCCTGATGCCGTACTGGACATCGATGATTTGACCTGCCCGAAACTCGACTCGGTGCAGCGAGGAATCCTCGACCAGTTGGCCGGGGTGTCGATCGACCTGGAGCCGACTGCGTTGATCGCCGAGGCGGTCGCAAAGACCGGGTTGGACGATTTCGGACCCGGTGACTTTCGCCCACGACTCGACGCATACGCAGGGGCAGCCGATGCGGACGCCGGCAACACCAACCTCAACCGCCTCATCTTGCATAATCGGATCGTTCGTCTGCTCTCACAGCGGCTGCTGCTCACCGATCTGCTGCGCCGGTACCCCGAGATCCACGAAATCAAGATCGAGAAGCCGATCATCGTGGTCGGGCTACCACGTTCGGGCACAACGCATCTGGTGAATCTCGTCGCGGCCGATACCAGACGCCGCGCCCTGCCGTACTGGGAAAGCCAAGAACCGTTCCCGATGCGCGGTGAGGGGCCCGACATCAACGGCGTGGATCCCCGGTTCGTGCGCAGTGTCGCCGAGCACGAGTCGGCACAGATGATGACCCCCCTGCTGCAGGCGATGCATGACCGGTTCCCGCAGGCGATTGAGGAGGAAGTGGAGCTTCTCGATCTGGACTTCGCGAGCTATGTGCTGGAGTGGCACGCCCGGGTTCCGCAATGGCGCGATTTCTATCTCGGGTTGAATCAGGACGCGCACTACGCTTACCTGCGAACGATTCTGCAAGCGCTGACCTTCTTGCGAGGACCACGGCGGTGGGTGCTGAAGTCGCCGCAGCACTGCGAGCAACTCGGGCCGCTGATGCGCACATTCCCAGATGCCACCGTCGCCTTCACCCATCGCGACCCGGTAGCGGTGATCACATCCGCCGTGACCATGTTGGCATACGGTGATCGCGTTCGGCGCAAGGAGATCGACCCGCAGGGCCTCGTCGAATATTGGATCGACCGAGTCGAGCACCTGCTGCGAGCGTGCGTGCGTGACCGCGAACTCGTCGGATCCGGCCAGAGCATGGACATCTCGTTTCATGAACTCAACGGCAACGAGATGACGATCCTGGACAAATTGTATTCCTGCAACGGCACCGAGTTGAGCCCCGAGGCACGACAAGGGTTCCGCGCTTACCTCGATGACAATCCACGCGGCAAACACGGGCGGCTGCGGTACGACCTCAGACGCCACTTCGGGCGATCGCCGGAGGATGTCCGGACGCGATTCGGGTTTTACTTCGACCGCTTTGATGTGCGGGAGGAGACGTGAACGACTACGAGCCTGCATATCTGGGCAGACCGGGAGCCGACGACATAGTCGGCGCGGGGGCACCGGCCGAAGAGGTCAGCGCTGGAATATGGCTCTCCCCCGGCCTGTCGAACTCCTACATGCTGGTGACCGGCGATGGCCGGATCGTGCTGAACACCGGGATGGGGTTTGAGGGGCCCGTGCACCGCGCCAACTACGACGCCATCGACGCGGCGCCGACCCGCTACATCATCCTCACGCAGGGACACGTCGACCACGTCGGCGGTATCGGGTCTCTGGCGGACCCCCAGACCGACGTCGTCGCCCAGGCGAATTGGGAAACTTGGCGGCGCGACAACGAGTTGCTCGCAGAGTTCCGGGCCAGGAACTCCGCGTTCGCGTGGGTCGACAAGGTCATGGCGACCATCGAGGGCGCCACAGCGAGATTTGGTGCCCTACGGCCGCAGAGTGTGCCGACTCCGACGATGGTCGTCGACGACGAATTGACCATCGAGCTGGGCGGTCGTCGACTGGAGTTGCTCGCAACACCGGGCGGTGAAACTACCGACAGCCTGGTGGTCTGGCTGCCGA
Source organism: Mycobacterium neumannii (assembly GCF_002245615.1). Classification (NCBI taxonomy): domain Bacteria; kingdom Bacillati; phylum Actinomycetota; class Actinomycetes; order Mycobacteriales; family Mycobacteriaceae; genus Mycobacterium; species Mycobacterium neumannii. The sequence continues at coordinate 27,893 of NZ_NKCO01000025.1, forward strand.
GCGAAGGTGTATGCCTGTGCGGCAACCTGTTTGGCGCGCTGTTTGGACACATCCCAAACCTCGTCACCATGCGCGGCGATCGCTACCGGGATGCGCTTACCGTGGTTGAGTCGATCGACCGGGTCCGCGCACTGGGCGTCGAGACCCTGCTCACCGGTCACTTCGGCCCGATCGTCGGCAAAGACCGCGTCAAATGGGAGCTGACCCGGCTCCGCGACGCGGTGCTCTACATCCACGACCGCACGGTTGAAGGGATGAACCAGGGCAAAGACGTTCACACACTCATGCGCGAAGTGGTGCTGCCGTCCGAGTTGGAGGTGGGTCAGGGTTACGGAACCGTACGCTGGAATGTCCGCGCGATCTGGGAGAACTATGCCGGCTGGTTCCACCATCGATCGACGGCCGAACTCTATGCCGATAGCCCCGACCAGGCAGAAGCAGATCTCATCGAAATAGCAGGTGCTGCAGCCGTTCTGGACCGGTGCAGGACCCTGTTGGATGCCGGAGAACCGGTGTGGGCGGTCCAATTGGCCGAGATGGTCAATCGCGCACAACCCGAGAACGAGGAGGCCAAAGACGTGTTGATCAGCGCGCACCGCGTCCTACTGGAACGCAGCGGCAATTTCTGGGAATCCGCTTGGCTGCGTACGCGGATTGCCGGACTGTCATGACGAACCGTGTACTTTTCGACTTCACCGGTGCGACAGCGGTGGTGACGGGAGGAACGAGCGGCATCGGACATGCGACGGCGACCATGTTGCGTGACAGCGGGGCACACGTCACCATCACCGGCACGCGGGCCGCGCCCGAGGAGTACGACACCGACCTGGCCGGAATGAGTTATCGACAGTTGGAGCTCACCGACCCGCGCGCCATCGAGGCTTTCGCCCAACAGTTCACCGAACTCGACATCCTCGTCAACAACGCCGGAGCCAACTTCCCCGGCGGCCTCGACGAGTCCACGGCGCAAGGCTTCACTGCTTCAGTGCAATTGAACCTGCTCGCACCGTTTCAGTTGACCGAACGGCTGCACGGTGCTCTGAAAACGTCGAGGGCGGCTGGGGGTGCGAGCGTGGTGATGCTCGCCTCCATGGCTGCCATCCGTGCGGTGCCGGTGGTGCCCGGGTACGGATCGGCGAAGGCGGGTGTTCTCGCCCTGACGCGAAACCTCGCCGCCAGGTGGGCGGCGGACGGCATACGAATAAACGCCGTCGTCCCCGGTGTCGTCGCCACCCGCATGACTGCGCCGATGGAGTACGTACCGGAGATCAAGCAGGAGCAGATCGATCACATCTTGCTTGGCCGGTTCGCCGAGCCCGCTGAAATCGCCAGCCCCATCCTCTATCTATGCAGCGCCGACGCGGCCTACAGCACCGGGTCTGCGCTGGTTGTTGACGGCGGCTACAGCGTGCTCTGACCACATCGGCGCCCCATCTAAGGAGGAAAACGGCAGTGCGATCAGCCATCATCACCGCCCCTGAGAAGACCGAGATCATCGACGTACCAACGCCGACCGTCGGCCCCACCGATGTACTGGTCAAGATCCGAGCGTGCGGAATCTGCGGATCGGACACCCTCTACATTTCCATCGGTGGGCTGCCGCCGCGACAAGGCAGTATGCCGATCGGACACGAACCCGCCGGCGAGGTGGTCGAGGTCGGCACCGACGTCCGCGATATATCGGTCGGCGATCGCGTGGTAATCAATCCGATGGCCCTCGCTGACGACATCATCGGCAACGGCGGGTCGGCCGGTGCACTGGCCGACTACCTCCTCATCAAGGACGCCGTGCGGGGTCGGAGCCTCGAGGTCATTCCCGACCACATCCCGTACGAGGTCGCGGCGCTTAACGAACCCATGGCGGTCGCGTTTCACGCGGTCAACCAGGTGGCGCCTCGACACGGTGACAAGGTGCTGGTGTTCGGCGCAGGCCCCATCGGCCTGGGAATCACCCTTGCGCTGAAGTCGCGAGGAGTCGAACACGTCGTTGTGACCGACATTCTGCCGTCCCGCCTCGACAAGGCCTTGAAGATCGGTGCCGACGCGGTCATAAACTCCCAGGATGAGGATTTCGCGGCACGGCTGATCGACCTGCACGGCCCCGGTGATTCGATGTGGCCCGACAGGGCGGGCACAAACATTTTCCTCGATGCAGCGGGCGTGCCCGAGGTGATCGACTCGGCCATGGGCGTGGCCCAACGTGGGGCCAAGCTCGGCGTCGTCGCCGTTCACAAGGAGCCCGTCAACGTGGACATGATGAACGTCATGAGCAACGAGCTGACTATCGTCGGGTCGATGGGTTATCCGAGTGAGATTTTCGAGGTGACCAAAGACATCGTCGCCAATTGGGAGAAATATCGCTTAATCATCAGTCATACATTCGATTTCAACGATCTCGAGGAGGCATTGCGCTGCGTCGGCACGCCAGGGATGGCCGATAAAGTTGTCATCACACTGAGTTGACGACGACGATCCTAGATCAGGCGGAAGCCCTTGTAACCGGCTGCGGCCACCTCGGCACAGACATCCAGGTAAACGCCGAAACCGCCGATGAACAACATGAATCCGCGCGGTTTACCCGGGACGTTGGCGCCCATGTACCACGAGTTGGCCTTCGGGAACAACGTCGCGTCTGCACGTCGATTGCACTCCGCGATCCAGTTCTCGACGGCGTCACCGGTGGCTTCGATTGCGGTGTAGCCGTGTTCGTCGAGGTGGGAGATCGCGTCGGCGATCCAGTTCACGTTCGCCTCAGCGTGCAACACCATGTTGGCGAGCACCGCGGGCGCACCCGGCCCCGAGACCAGGAACAGGTTCGGGAAGCCGTCCACGCCGAGACCGAGGTAGGTGCGCGGTCCGTGCGCCCAGTCGTCGCGCAGCTTCTGCCCACCGCGACCGACGATGTCGATCTTGCCCAGCGCACCGGTCATCGCGTCGAACCCGGTGGCGAGCACGATCGCGTCGACGTCGTAATGGGCGTCGGTGGTGTTGATGCCGTCGGCGTCGACGGACAGGATCGGCGTCTTGCGCACGCTCACCAACTTCACATGCGGTTTGTTGAACGTCTGAAAGTAATTGGTGTCGGTGCAGATTCGTTTCGTCCCGATGGGATGGTCGTTCGGGATCAGAAGCTCGGCGACCTCGGGGTCGTCGATCACCGCGCGGATCTTCTCCTCGTAGAACTTGCGCGCCTCCTCGTTGGCGGCCATGTCGATCATCTGATCGCGGAACGTTTTCGAGAACAGGACTCCCCCGAGCTCCCAACGCTTCTCGAACGCCTCCCGGCGCTCCTCGGCCGTGGCCTCCATCGTCAGCTTCGGATGCGCGATATGCGGTGAGCCGCCGCCGCTGCGCCACGACAACCGGCGGCGTTCGGCGTACGTCGCCTTGATCTGGGCCCGGTCCTCATCGGTCAATGGCCGATTACCAGCGGGCACACTGTAATTCGGCGTCCGTTGGAACACGTAGAGCCGATCGGCCTGGTCGGCGATCACCGGGATGGACTGGATACCCGAAGAACCCGTCCCGATCACCGCGACCCGCTTACCGGTGAAATCGACGGACTCGTGCGGCCAGTGCGCGGTGTGGTACAGCTCCCCCGCGTAACCGTCCAGGCCGGGAAAGTCGGGCGTCAGGGCCGCCGACAACGGACCGGTCGCCATCACGCAGAAGCGGGCGGTCACCACTTCACCCGCATCGGTCGACACGGTCCATTTCAGGTCGCTCTCGTCGAGTACCGCCGAGGTGACCCGGGTGTTGAACGTGATGCCGTCACGCAGGTCGAGCCGGTCGGCCACCCAGTTCAGGTAGCGCAGAATCTCGGCCTGGGTGGCGTACTTCTCCGACCAGTCCCACTCCTGCTCGAGCTGCGGATCGAACGAGTAGCAGTAGTCGACGCTCTCGACGTCGCAACGCGCTCCTGGGTAGCGGTTGTAGTACCAGGTCCCCCCGATCTCGGGCGCCGCCTCGAACACGCGGACCGACAAGCCCTGCGAGCTCAGCTTGTGCAAGGCGTACAGCCCGGCGAAGCCGGCGCCGACGACGACCGCGTCCACCGTTGAGCGTTCCTCGGAGATACCCACGACGTCACGGTAGGGCGTCGCGGTCGCGGTGCCCCCGGAGTTTCCCGATGACCGGGCAATCGAGCGAACGCCGTACCGCCCATCGGACGGGTCGCTCGACCCGGCCTGTTCGAACCGTCACGATCGGCGCATGCCACCGACAAAAGCCCGGGTTGATGCCACCGTCTGTGTCGATCTGGACGGAACCCGGCACAACCTGCGCTGGCCTCGCGACAAGTCGCTGGTCGACGCGATGCTCGACGCCGGGATCGATGCTCCCCACTCGTGCCGCGAAGGCCATTGCGGTTCTTGCGTCGCGACCGTGGTGTCCGGCGAGGTCGACATGGCTGCCTGCGACATCCTCGAACCGGCCGACCTGGTTGAGGGCCTCATCCTGGGATGCCAGGCCCGACCGATCAGCGACGAGCTCCACATCGAGTACTGAGCCGGAAACGCCGCCCGCTGACCGGGATTCCGTCCCGTTCGCGGCTTCGGTGCGGTAGACCATCAAGTGCAGCCACATAGTGAGGACACCAGCATGAGCGAGCGCGTACTCGACCGGGTGATGGAACTGGCCGAGCAGTTCAAGGAGCAGGGCGCCGAAGCCGAGAAGGTCGGGCGATTGACCGATGCGACGGTCAAGTCGATGAAGGCCGTCGGCTCCATTCGCCTGCTGCAGCCCAAGAAACACGGCGGCTACGAGGCGCATCCGCGCGAGTTCGCCGAGACCGTGATGGCCACGGCGGCCCTGGACCCCGCGGCGGGCTGGATCAACGGTGTGGTCGGCGTGCACCCGTACCAGCTCGCCTACGCCGATCCGCGGGTCGGCGAGGAAGTATGGGGCGACGACATCGACACGTGGATGGCGTCGCCGTACGCGCCCCAAGGCGTGGCCAAGCCGGTCGACGGCGGCTACATCTTCAACGGCCGGTGGCAGTTCAGTTCCGGTACCGACGCGTGCGACTGGATCATCCTCGGCGCGATGCTCGGGGACGCCGACGGCAAACCGCTGATGCCACCGCAGATGCTGCACATGATCTTGCCGCGGTCCGACTACGAGATCGTGGAGGACTCCTGGGACGTGGTCGGGCTGCGCGGCACCGGTTCCAAGGACGTCATCGTCAAAGACGCGTTCGTCCCGGAGTACCGGACGATGGACGCGACGAAGGTGATGGACGGAACCGCCCAGCGCGAAGCCGGCATGACCGAGCCGCTTTACCTGATGCCGTGGTCGACGATGTTCCCGCTCGGCATCTCGGCAGCGACAATCGGCATCGCCGAGGGCGCGCTGGCCGCACACCTCGACTACCAACGCGAGCGGGTGGGCGCTACCGGGACGGCGATCAAGGACGACCCGTACGTCATGTACGCCATCGGCGAGGCGGCCGCCGACATCAACGCCGCGCGTCAAGAACTGCTGGCCAATGCCGATCGCATCTACGACATGGTCGCCGCGGGCAAGGAGGTCAGCTTCGAGGACCGGGCCGCGGGTCGTCGCACGCAGATCCGCGCGGTGTGGCGCGCCGTGTCCGCCGTGGACGAGATCTTCGCCCGCTCGGGCGGTAACGCCGCCCGCATGGACAAGCCGCTGCAGCGGTATTGGCGCGACGTGCATGTCGGCCAGCTACACGCGATCCATGTGCCGGGCACGGTGTTTCACGCCTCAGCGCTGAGCTCGTTGGGTGTGGACCCGCAGGGTCCGCTGCGGGCGATGATCTGATGAGCGATCTGAAGAGCCTCGGCTACGTCAAGATCCAGGCCACCGACATCGACCGGTGGCGCCACTTCGCGTTCGGGGTGCTCGGCTTCGCCGAAGGCTCCGGCCCCGATGGCGATGCGCTGTATCTGCGCATGGACGAGCGCGCCGCACGCATCATCGTGGTGCCCGGCGACGTCGACAAGATCGTCACCGTCGGCTGGGAAGTCCGTGACCATGCGGCGCTGACGCGGGTGAAGGCGGCCCTCGACGGTGCGGGCGTGGCGGTCAAGGAACTCTCGCTCCAGGAGGCAGACGCCCGCCGCGTCGAGGAGGTCATCGCCTTCGACGACCCGGCGGGCACCTCGACCGAAGTCTTCCACGGCGCAGTGCTCGACCACAGTCCGGTGGTGACGCCGTTCGGCGCCCGATTCGTCACCGGCGATCAGGGGCTGGGCCATGTGGTGCTGCCGGCCCTCGATGTGCCCGGACTGTTTCAGTTCTACACCGAGGTACTGGGGTTCAAGTCGCGCGGAGCGTTTCGGGTTCCGACGCCGCCGGAGTTCGGGCCGCTGCGCGTCCGCTTCCTCGGCATCAACGCACGCCACCACAGCCTGGCGATCTGCCCCGCGATGACGTTGCGTGACCCGGGCCTGATTCATTTGATGGTGGAGGTCGACAGCCTCGACGCCGTCGGACAGGCACTCGACCGGGTGAACAAGGACGGTTTCCAGTTGTCCTCGACGCTTGGCAGGCACACCAACGACAAGATGGTGTCGTTCTACGTTCGGGCGCCCGGCGACTGGGATATCGAGTTCGGCACTGACGGTATGCGGGTCGACGAAACCTACTACACCGCAGAGGAGATCACCGCCGACAGCTACTGGGGTCACGAGTGGGTCTCCGACCTTCCAGCGGCGATGCGCCCGTGAGTGGTGACGTCACTCCCCTTCCCGCGGCGGGTGTCGCGCGGTGGGATGAGGAGGCCGACGTCGTCATAGCCGGTTTCGGCATCGCGGGTGCTGCCGCCGCCGTGGAGGCCGCACGCACCGGCGCCGACGTCCTGGTCCTGGAGCGCACCGGCTCGTGGGGCGGTGCGGCGTCCATGGCCGGCGGCTTCATCTACCTCGGTGGGGGTACTCCGATCCAAAAGGCATGCGGTTTCGACGATTCCGTCGCGAACATGGCTGCGTACCTGAACGCCGCGATGGGTCCCGGTGCCGACGAGAAGCGCATCGCCGACTACTGCGACGGCAGCCTCGAGCACTTCGACTGGCTCGTCGGCTGCGGCGTGGTTTTCAAGCCGGAGTTCTTCGGCGAACCCGGCTGGGAGCCGATGGGCGATCAGGGTCTGATGTTCAGCGGCGGGGAGAACTCGTATCCGTTCAACACCATCGCCGCACCTGCTCCCCGCGGGCACGTCCCGCAGATGTCGGACAAGAAGCAGGGCGAGTCGAGCGCCGGGTTCATGCTGATGAAACCGCTCGTGGAGACGGCTACCGCGGCCGGAGCCCGCGCGATCTACGACGTTCGGGTGCAGCGGTTGATCGTCGATCCCGACGGTCGGGTGGCCGGTGTGCATGCGCGCCGATACGGCGAGGAGATCGCCGTGCGTGCGCGTCGCGGTGTGGTGCTGGCGATGGGCAGCTTCGCCTACAACGAAGCCATGGTGGCCCAGTACGCGCCCCGCATCGCGGGCCGGCCCGCCGCCGCCATCGAGCAGCATGACGGGCAGGCCATCCGGATGGCGCAGGCGCTGGGCGCCGACCTCGCGCACATGGACGCCACCGAGGTCGCCATCTTCATCGATCCGCAGCAACTGGTGCGGGGCATCCTGGTCAACGGCCGCGGCCAGCGCTATGTCGCCGAGGACACCTATCCGGGCAGGGTCGGGCAGTTGACGCTGTATAACCAGGACAACACGGCGTTCCTGATCATTGACGAGAAGGCGCAGGAGGAGGCGATGGCATCGCTGTCGCCGCAGTTGATGATGCGCCAGCCGACCTGGGTGTGTGAGACGGTCGCCGAACTCGAATCCGAGATGGGCTTGGCGCAGGGCTCGCTTCAGGCGACCGTGTCGGCGTACAACGCCGGGGCCGCCGTGGGAGAGGATCGGCTGCTACACAAGAAGTCTCAGTGGCTGCGGCCGATCGGCACCCCGGTAGGCGCCATCGATCTGCGCGAGAGCACCGGCGGTTTCACCCTGGGCGGGCTGTTGACGTCATTGGATGCCGAGGTGTTGCACGTCAGCGGCGAACCCATCCCCGGCTTGTTCGCCGCGGGGCGCTGCACCGCGGGTCTCGCGGCGTGGGGGTACGCAAGCGGTATCTCATTGGGCGACGGGAGCTTCTACGGCCGGCGCGCCGGACGCAACGCGGCGCGCGCTTAAGGCCCTGGCTGTCTGGTGGCGGGCCGTCCCTGCCCGGTGGTACAGGATGGACCGCATGAAGGCCGTCAGCTGTGAACGAGGCACTCTTTCCGTCGTCGATCTCCCGACGCCCACCCCGGCGCGCGGACAGCTCCTGCTCGAGGTGCGTCGCTGCGGTATCTGCGGATCCGACCTGCACGCGAAGGACCACGCCGATGAACTGACCGACGTAATGGACGAGGTGGGTTATCCGGACTTCATGCGCCAGGACACTCCCGTGGTGTTGGGCCACGAGTTCGTCGGTGAAGTCGCCGAGCGTGGCCGAGGGACGGCCAAGGAGTTCAAGGTCGGGTCTCCCGTGGTGTCGTTTCCCATGGTGCGTGCGGCAGGCGGAGTGCACATGACCGGCCTGTCGCCGCTGGCGCCGGGCGCGTACGCCGAGCACGTCCTCGCCGAAGCCGCGATGAGTTTCGTCGTCCCGAACGGGCTGGACCTCGATACCGCAGCGTTGACCGAGCCGATGGCAGTGGCCCTGCATGCGGTGCGCCGCAGCGAGATTCGCAGGCGTGACGTGGCGGTCGTCATCGGTTGCGGCCCGGTCGGGCTCGCGGTGATCTGTCATCTGAAGTCGCTCGGCGTACACACGATCGTCGCGAGCGACTTCTCAACGACTCGGCGCGAGATGGCGTCGCGGTGCGGCGCCGACGTCGTCATCGACCCCGCCGTCGATTCGCCGTATACGACTGCCGGGCAGGCCGGGGCCATCTCCGAGGCGCAACAGTTGTTCGAACTCGCCGTCGGATCCATGGAGAAGTTGCGCCGCCTGCCGGGCTGGTCGCATCTGTACCGGTTCGCCGACACGCTGGGCGCCGCGGGTCCCAAGCGACCGGTGGTCTTTGAATGCGTCGGTGTGCCGGGAATCATCGACGGGATCATCCGTGCGGCGCCCGTGCAGTCGCGGGTTGTCGTGGTGGGTGTGTGCATGGGCACCGACCATTTCCGGCCGGCGGTGGCCAACGGCAAGGACATCGACCTGCGGTTCGTCTTCGGTTACACGCCGCTGGAGTTTCGCGACACCCTGCACCTGCTCGCCGAGGGCAAGGTGGATGCCTCGGCGCTCATCACAGGCACGGTGGGTTTGGCGGGCGTGGACCGCGCCTTCGAGATCCTGGGTACCGCCGAAGCGCACGCCAAGATCCTCATCGACCCGCAGAGCGGCGCCACCGAACCGTAAATGGCTGATCCCACGGACTGGCTGCACGAAATCACCCTGCTAGGCGACACACGCCGCTGCGCCGAAACCATTAACCGCAGGTCGCAGACGTGACCGACGCCCAATCGCGGGGATTGTGTGACACTCTGCACATCTCCGTGCTACAAATAGGCATATTCCTATTAGAAATATGTCTGCGTGTTGCAGCTCGTGCTCCGGAGGCCACATGACAACGCCCGTCGAAACACCCAGCGCAGTCCTTGACCGCGTATCGCTGGTTCTTGACGCCTTCGATGGGCCGGGCCGGCTGACACTCGCGCAGATCGTGCGCCGCACCGGACTGCCCCGCTCCTCCGCGCACCGCATGCTCGAGCGCCTCGTCCAACTGCGGTGGCTGCGACGCAACGGGCGCGACTACGAGCTGGGTATGCGGCTGGTCGAGTTGGGGTCACTCGCGGTGCACCAGGACCGCCTGCACCGCGCGGCGGTGCCTCTGCTGCACGATCTGCACCGCGCCACCGGACTCGTCGTCCACCTCGCCGTCCTCGACGGCGCCGATGTCGTGTATCTGGAGAAGATCGGTGACGGGCTGGGGGCAGCCATTCCCAGTCGGGTCGGTGGGCGCCAGCCCGCTCACTGCTCGGCGCTGGGCAAGGCCATGCTGGCGTCCGTGACCGACCTCGACTACGGCACGATCGACCTGACGAACCGCCGCACAAAGTACTCCATCGGATCACCCGCCCAGCTGCGCACCGAGCTCGCCAAGGCACGCGAGCACGGAATCGCGTTCGACCGTGAGGAGGCGCTGAGCGGATTCGGTTGCGTCGCAGCACCGATCGGTGGTCAGGGTGAGGCGGTCGCGGCCGTGTCGGTCTGCGGTCCGATGAGTCGCATGATGTTCGACCAGCGTCTCGTCGCACCGGTGCGGATGACGGCCATGGCGATCTGGCGCAACGCCGAGGACGGCCCGCGCCGGGTGGCGCCGACGCTGCAGCAGGCTCGGCCGCTGCGGAATGTGCCTGCGCCGCGGCCCACATCGCCGCGTGAGCCGGTGCTGCAGTACGCGTGAGCCTCGATCCGCAGATCGCCGACCTGATCGAGGCGCTGGACTCGGGCTTTCCGCCGGTGCACACGATGAGCGGTTCACAGGCACGTGCCACGATCCGATCGCGGTTCGTGCCGCCCGCAGAGCCCGAAGCCGTCGAATCCGTCGGTGATGTCAGCATCCCCGGAGGCGACGGGCCCATCACCGTGCGGGTTTATCGGCCGGCTTCGGAGGCGCCGTTGCCCGTCGTGGTGTATGCGCACGGCGGTGGATTCGTGTTCTGCGACCTCGACAGCCATGACGGTCTGTGCCGCAATCTGGCCAACCTGCTTCCCGCCGTGGTCGTTTCGGTGGGTTACCGGCTCGCACCCGAGAATCGGTGGCCCGCTGCGGCTGAGGATGTGTACGCCGCGACGTGCTGGACCGCCGAGCACTGGGCGGGATTCGGTGGCGACCCGACCCGTCTGACGGTGGCCGGCGACAGCGCCGGCGGCAATCTCGCGGCTGTGACCGCCCTGATGGCGCGCGACCGCGGCGGGCCGACATTGTCTGCCCAGATGCTGATCTACCCGATGATCGCCGCAGATTTCGATACCGAGTCGTACCGCCTGTACGGCAAGGGTTTCTACAATCCGCGCCCGGCGCTGCAGTGGTACTGGGACCAGTATGTTCCCTCCCCCGCTGACCGCGCCCACCCGTATGCGTCGCCGCTGCAGGCGCGCCTCGACGGCCTACCACCGGCCGTGGTGGTGATCGCGGGTCACGATCCGCTGCGAGACGAGGGCGTCGCGTATGCCGAGGCGTTGGAAGCCGCGGGTGTTTCCGTGACGCGGTGCGTTTTCGACGGTGGGATCCACGGTTTCATGACGATGCCGATGCTCGACATCGCCCACGAGGCGCGGCGGCAGGTTACGCGACAGCTCGCAGCGTTGTTGTGAGGCTTCGCGTTCAGGCCTTCGCCACCGGCCCATAGCGCTGATGCGGGTCGAGAACACAGTGGGTCCGGCCGAACACCGTGACCATGCACTTGTTGTTGTGGTTGCATCGACTGCGGGTGCTGTGATCGGCGATCATCGCGTTGACCAGATCGGGCTCACGCAACAACGCCCGGCCCATCGCCATGAAGTCGAACCCCTCGCGCAGACCCGTCTGAAGGTGGTCGTGATTCGTGATGCCGCCCAACAGAATCAGCTTGGTGTGGCGCACCACCGGCACGAACTGACGCGCCGCATCCAGCATGTAGAGATCCCGATACGGGTAACTGCCCATGACGCGCTTGCCGGCCAGCCGGACGCCGGGCCGCAGCGCCGCCGGCATCACCTCGGCGAACTCCTTGACCGGGACGTCGCCCCGGAAGAGGTACATCGGCTTGTAGACCGACGAGCCCTGCGTCAGCTCGATCGCATCCAGCGTCTCGTCGGCGTCGAGTAGTTGCGCGGTCCGTAGCGCCTCGTCGATCCAGATGCTGCCGGGCAGACCGTCGTCCATGTCCAGCTTGGCGATGACCGCGATCTGATCTCCCACGACTTCCCGGACGCGACCGGCGATCTCCCGCACGAACCGCGACCGGTTGTCGATGGAGCCGCCGTAGGCATCCTTGCGCCGGTTGATGCGCGGGCTCAGGAACGAGCTCGGCAGGTACAGATGGCCGAAATGGAGTTCGACGGCGTCGAAGCCCGCATCGATCGCCACGCGAGTGGCCGCGGCGAATTGTTCGATGACCACATGGATCTCGGCGGGTGTGATCTCGCGACAGTAGGCGAATGAGGTCGGATTGAGGAACCGGCTCGGTGAGATCGCGGTGACGCCGGTCAGCTTCTTCGGTGCCACGACGCCCGCATGGCCGAGCTGCGCCGAGATCGCTGCGCCCGCCCCGTGGACCGCATCGGTGAGCCGACGCAGGCCGGGCAGCGCCGCCTTGCTCATCACGATCTGACCGGGTGCGCTGGCGCCCTCCTTCGAAACGCAGCAGTACGCGACCGTCGTCATTCCGACGCCGCCGTTGGCGAACGCGACGTGAAAGTCGATCAGGTCGTCGGTCACCGTACCGTCGGGCGAGCGTCCCTCGGAGGTCGCGGCCTTGATGACGCGGTTGCGCAGCTTCACCGGGCCGAGCCTGGCCGGCGCGAACGGGTCCGGCGTCTCTACTGTCATCGGACCACGGTGCTCCGCCCGATCGCCACGGTCAACGGTGTCGTCCCGATGGCTGGGAGCGCCGTCTGTGCCGCCGTCCCGGTGGCCATAGTGTCGGGCCATGGCCGACGGTGAGGTGTTCGTCATCGACCGCGTCATCACCCGGCCGGGATGCGCACGACAATTCGTCGACACGTACCTGGCCGAATACGCGCCCGGGGCGCGAGATCGCGGGATGACGCTTCGCGAGGTCCTCGTCAGCCCGCCGATATGGTTCGACGACCAATCCAACGTGATCACCGTGACGTGGTCCCTGCCGAGCCCTCAGGCGTGGTGGGAGATGACATGGCAGGGCAGACCCGACGCCACACTGGGGCCGTGGTGGGAAGGCATCGCCGACCTCGTCGTGGAGCGCACCCGCAGCGTCGCCGCCGCAGCAGGTGATGTCGACGGCTTGTGCGATGTATAGCGTCATCCGGCTGATCGATGCCGCCGAGGCCACCGGACGTGACCGCTTGTTGTACGAGCTGCGCGAAGCCGCGGCGGCCAGCAATGCGGCCCACGCCCTGGTGCAGCCGACACTGCCCGGCGTGCGCAACGGTGGCGACATCCTCATGCATCTGCGCTTTCGCAACGAAGACGAGTGGTCCTCGGTGGCAACGACTTTCAATTCGATCCTCGATCGCCCCGAGGTCGGCCGCATCAACGGCGCCACCTATACCGGCGACGTGGTCGCCGCCAGGGACATCTCGGCCACCGTTTACCGGACACTGCTGCTGCGTGTGCAACCGGACACCGACGGCGCCGCAGTGGCGCGGTTCGAGGACGATCTGCGGCTGCTCCCCCGCTATGTCAATTCGATCGCCTCATGGCAGCTCGCCAGGGTCGAGTCGGCGGTCGGTGTGTCGGAGTGGACCCACGTGTTCGAACAGGAGTTTCGCGATCTCGACGGTCTGACCGGTCCGTACCTCATGCATCCGATTCACTGGGCGTACGTGGACCGGTGGTTCGACCCCGAGTGTCCCGAGGTGATCGTCCGCGACCGGGTCTGCCACAGCTTCTGCGCCATCGGGTGATCTGGCGGCTTGTGCGTCGAATTCTGCAGCTGGGCTGTGAAATCGCGCGATCCGCGACCCTCCCGCAGAATTCGCGCTAAAGACCGGCCGGCAGGATGTTCGGGTTGGCGGTCGCGGGAGGCTCCAGGGGCGGTAACTCGGTGACGCCGTCGAGAGAGTGCACGGTCAGTCCCTGCGACCACGGATAGTGCAGGCTGAATGCGACCAGGCCGGTGCGCTCGGCGGCAGGCAGGTGACACATCGCGAGTACGGTCTCGGCGAGGTACTCCACTGGTTCGGTGGGAAAGCTGTCCGGGATGAGTTGTGCCGCACCGGGAGTACGGATGGCAGTGGAAGGACCGACACAGTTCACCGCGATGTTCGCGTCGACCAGTTCGGCGGCCACCCCCTGCGTGAAACGGTGCAGGGCGGCCTTGCAGGAGGCGTAGACGACGTCACCCGACGTCTTGTTGTACTCGCGGTACGGCCGCACCGGGGCGACGCCCGTCACTGACCCGATGTTGACGATCCAGCCGGCCCCCCGCTCCCGCATATGCGGCACTGCGGCCTGCGTCAGCACGAACGGGGTGCGCAGATAGTGCTCGACTGTGCGGTCGAAGGTGTCCAGGCTCATCTCCTCGACGCGGGCATAGTCCGCGAAACCGGCGTTGTTGACGAGGATGTCGAGGCCGCCGGTGCGTTCGACGACCTCGTCGACGAGCCGGGCCCGTTGATCGGAATCCTCGAGGTCGGCCGCGATGCCGATCGCCGTACCGCCCGCGCCCTCGATGAGCTCGATCGTCTCGGCGATCGTCCCTGGCAGGGCCGTGACCGCACCCCCACGTACCGATGCCGACGGCTCGAACGACCGAGCGGTCACCACCACCGTCGCGCCCTCCGCGGAAAGACGTTGCGCCACAGCGCGTCCGATGCCGCGGCTGCTGCCGGTGACCAGGGCCGTCTTACCGGCGAGAAGCCCCGTCATCGGAGGACGAAGTGTTCTTCGACGGGCGCGCGATGCTGATGCCACATGTCGACCAGACGGTACGGCGTAGCCACGACCACGCGACCCGAACCGGAGCGATAGTAGGTGTGCGCGTTCGGGGTGTGACACCACACCGTGCGCGACATCGCGTCGTCGATCCGCGCCACGTAATCGTCGTAGGCCTCCCGCGTCACCTCCATGGTGGTGGCGCCCCGCAGCGCGAGCAGTTGCAGGCACTCCATGATGTAGTGGGCGAGCACCTCCATCGAAAAGTTGGCGCCCGCACCGTGGCCCGGGCTGTAGTTCGGCGCCGACGTGATGAACAGGTTCGGAAAGCCCGGCACCGTGCCACCGCGGTACGCGCGCGGGCTGTCGCCCCATTCCTCGCGCAGTGTCCTGCCGTTGCGCCCCCGGATGTCGACCGTGGACAGGAAGTCGAGGTGATATCCGGTGGCATAGACGATCACGTCGAGGTCGATCTGCCGGCCGTCCTGCGTGATGATGCCCGCGGCGTTGACAGCGGCGGGCTCGCTGGCTTCGACGTCGACGTGCTCGCGGGTCAGCGCGGCGTAGTAGCCGCCCGGGTCGCGGATAATGCGCTTGCCGTACGGCGCGAAGTCGGGTGTGACCTTCTTGGCCAGCTCCGAGCCCTCACCGAAGGTGCGGTTGATGTACTCCAGACACATCTGCAGCAGGACGTCGTTGGCCTGCGAGATCGACAGGTGGTCCTTCGCCCACTCGGGGTCCCGCAGGATCACCGGATAGTTGTTGTCCGCCGTCGCCCAGTAGGACTTCACCCTGTGCCAGTTCGCGTAGTACGGCAGGTGTCGACCGAGGTACCGGCGGTAGTCGGGCACGTCATCGGAGAGCCGCTTGCGAGGCGCCACCCAATGCGGTTGACGCTGAAAGACGGTCAGGTGGTCGACCTCGTCCACACACGCGTCGACGATCTGTACGGCGGTGCAGCCCGCGCCGATGACGGCGACCCGCTTACCGGCGAGGTCCAGCGACGGGTCCCACTGCGCGGAGTGAATGCTGACGCCCTCGAACGAGTCCCGGCCTGCAACGTCCGGCCACCGGGGCCGGTTGAGGTAGCCGGCCGCGGTGATGACCACCCGGGCATGACTGATGTCGCGGTTGCCGTCGCGGTCGACCGTGTGGATCTGCCACTGCCCGCGCTCGTCGTCCCACCACAGGGCTTCGACCTCGGTGCCGAACCGGGTGTGCTCGCGCAGTCCGTACTTGTCCGCCAGGGACACCAGGTAGTTCTGGTACTCCGCGCCCTGCGGGTAGTAGCTCGACCAGTCCGGGTTGACCTCCCGCGACAGCGAGTAGTACGCCGACGGTGTGTCCACACCGATCCCGGGGTACCTCGTCGTCAGCCAGGTGCCGCCGACCTCCTCATTGCGGTCGAAGATCTGGTACTTCACCCCCGCGTCGGCCGCGGCGAGCGCTGTGATGATGCCGGCGATGCCCGCGCCGACGATCGCGACCGTCGTCGTCTGCGGGATGGGCACCGTGCGCGGCAACGTGGGCTGGGAGAGATGAAAACCGCCCTGTTCGAGCAGAAGCGGGATGAACTCGTCGTCGACGTCGGAGCCCAGCGCCACCGGCAGCGCGCGGGTGAACAGATCGATGTCGTCGCCGGCCACCCTCTCTTCGGGCTGCCGTGAGGTCACCGCCTCGACGACCGCGTCGACGAGCGATGCCATGGTGTCGGCATCGGTGACTCCGACGCGCTCGGGCGGATCGGGTATGTGTGTGATCCTCGGTCCGAACCGCTCGATCACCGACGGATCACCCACCAGTTGCGCCAGCACTGCGACCAAGACACCGGCGTCGGCCTGAACGAGATTCGCCCGCAGTTCGTCACGGTCGTCAACCGCCACATGCGGTGGCGGAAGGGCACGAGCATCAGCAGTCACGAACCTGAGTATCGGCGCGACACGGCAGTCCGGGCACCGCCCTGCCTACTGAGCGGGACACCGGTCGCTCTCGCCACGCCGACCGCGCATACGCTGCGCGCCATGGATCTCGACGCTGTGGTCGACCAGGCACGCAGCCACACGCTGGGCGACATCCCGCGTCGGTCGGCCCGGAGGCAACCCGACAAGACCGCGATCATCGACGGCGATGTGGTGCTGACGTTCGCCGACTTCGACCGGCTCGTGGATCGCGCCGCCGCCGCGTTGCAGGACAACGGGTTCCGGCCAGGTGATCGGGTGGCCCTGCTGGCCCACAACTGCTGGCAGTACGCGGTGCTCGCGTTCGCCACCGCCCGTGCCGCGGTGGTGCTCGTGCCGATCAATTTCATGCTGACGGCCGAAGAGGTCGCCTACGTCCTGGGCCACAGTAGGGCCAGCGGATTCATCGTCGAAGCCGAGCTGGCGGGCGTCGCCGAGGACGCGATGCGCATCGACAAAGCGGTGCGCACCCGGGCCGCGATCGTCCGGCCCGGACAGAGCGTTCCACCCGGCTGGGACGACTTCGCTCAATGGCTTTCCACCACCACCCCCGCGCCGAATCCGCGCATCGAGGACGACCAGCTGCTGCGGTTGATGTACACCAGCGGTACGGAGTCGCGGCCGAAGGGCGCGATGCACACGAGCCGCAGCCTGATGTGGCAGTACGTCAGCACCATCGTCGCCGGCTCGATGGCCGGTGACGACGTCGAAATCCACTCGCTGCCGCTGTATCACTGCGCGCAGCTGGACAACTTCCTGGCCACCGACATCTATCTCGGTGCCACCAGCATCATCCTGCCCGGGCCCGATCCCGAGACGGTGCTGCGCACGATCGCCCGCTATCGCGTGACCAACTACTTCGCGCCTCCGACGGTATGGATCAGCCTGTTGCGTTGCCCGGTGTTCGACGAGGTCGATCTGTCGAGCCTGCGCAAGGGCTACTACGGCGCATCGGCCATGCCGACCGAAATCCTCACCGAGATCCGCGACCGGCTACCCAACCTGAGGCTGTGGAACTTCTACGGCCAGACCGAGTTGGCGCCGCTGGCGTCCGCGCTCGGGCCGGACGAGCAGGATGCCCACGCGGGTGCGGCGGGACGTTCGGTGGTCAATGTGGAGACGACGATCCTCGACGAGAACGACACGCCCGTCGCCGCCGGTGTGGTGGGTGAGATCGCCCACCGCAGCCCGCATTTGATGCTCGGTTATCTCGACGACCCGGCGAAGACGGCGGAGGCATTCCGCAGCGGTTGGTTCCACTCCGGCGACCTCGGTTACTACGACGAACACGGGCTGCTGCACGTGGTCGACCGCAAAAAGGACATGATCAAGACCGGTGGCGAGAATGTCGCCAGCCGCGAGGTCGAGGAGGTCATCTACCGCCACAACGGGGTTCAGGAGGTCGCGGTCTTCGGTCTCCCGCATCCGACCTGGGTCGAGACCGTCGTCGCCGCGGTGGTCTCCCGCGAGGGCGCCAACCTGACTGAGGACGACCTGATCGCGCACTGCCGGCAGCATCTCGCGGGGTTCAAGACCCCCAAACACGTCTACTTTGTCGACGCACTGCCGAAGAACCCGAGCGGCAAGCTGCTGAAACGTCAACTGCGCGAACACTTCGCGGCCAAACCGCTGAGCCGCTGAGCCACCGAAGGGAACTGTCTGTTGTTCACAGGACGTATCGCACGCTTCGACGCGCCCGGAAAGCCATTCGAGATCGAAACCGTAGACTTGGCAGAGGTCGGCCCCGGCGAGATCCTGATCAAGGTCACCAGGACCAACATCTGCGGATCGGATCTGCACGCATGGCACGGCACCTTCGCCACCCGCGGGCTGGGAGGACAGCTTCCCACGGTGCTCGGTCACGAGATGGTGGGCGCGGTCGAGGAACTCGGTGACGGCGTCACGGCGGACTCCAACGGCGCGCCCCTGGAGAAGGGCAGCCGGGTGGTGTTCCCCTACTTCTTTCCCTGCCACCGGTGCCGAAACTGCCTGGCGGGCAGGCGCAACGCGTGCCTGAATCTCGCGATGGCCATGCTCGGACGCGCCGATGCGCCGCCCTTCTTCGTCGGCGGCTACGGCGACTACTTCCTGCTGCCGGCCGGAGCGCTGGTGTACACCGTGCCCGACGCGGTCACCGACGACATCGCCTCGGGCGCCAACTGCGCGCTGTCGCAAGTGATGTACGGCCTCGAGCGCGTCGACCAGCAACTCGGCGAAACCGTCGTCGTGCAGGGCGCTGGCGCGCTCGGACTGTACGCGGTCGCGGTCGCCAAGGCCCGCGGTGCCGCCCGCGTCATCGCCATCGACGGTGTGTCCGAACGACTGGGGTTGGCAACGGCATTCGGGGCCGACGCCATCATTGACATCACTACGGCCGCGACGGCCAAGGACCGCATGAAGATGGTCCGTGACCTGACCGACGGCCACGGCGCCGACGTGGTGGTCGAGGTGGTCGGTCACCCCTCCGCCATCGACGAGGGCCTCAAGATGCTGGGTCAGTTCGGTCGTTACGTCGAGATCGGCAACATCAACATCGGCAAGACGTTCGAGTTCGACCCGTCACGCTTCGTCTTCGCCAACAAGACGATGGTGGGCGTGTCGCTCTACGAACCGTCGGTGCTCTCCAGAGCGCTGACCTTCCTCGAACAGCACCAGCACACCCTGCCCCTGCACCGGCTGGCCGCAGCGCAGTATCCGCTCGATGACATCAACGAGGCCTTCGCCGCCGCCGAGCACAAGCGCGACGTCCGCGCCAGCATCGTTCCCTGAACTCAAGGAGACCCATGCACGTGGAACTCCGGTACACCAAGTCCCTACAGTTGCCGTCATGAGCACACCGCTGAACATCGCCGCTCACGGTGCGACACAGACGTGGACCATCGACCTTCCCGAGGTGGGCAACGCCATCACCGACAAGGGCTTCATCGCGGCGTTCGAGGCTGCGGTCGAAGCCGCCAACGCCGACATCGACGTGCGCGCGGTGATCCTGACGGGCGCGGGCAAGATCTTCTCGGCCGGTGGCAACGTCAAGGAGATGGCCGATCGCACCGGAATGTTCGGTCTCGACGCGCTCGATCAGCGGCGTGCCTACATCGACGGGATCCAGCGAATCCCCCGTGCGCTGGGCCGCCTGGAAATTCCGTTGATCGCGGCGGTCAACGGCCCCGCTGTCGGCGCGGGCTGCGACCTGGCCATGATGTGCGACATCCGGGTGGCCTCCGAACGCGCCTCATTCGCCGAGAGCTTCGTGCAGATCGGCATCATCCCGGGCGACGGCGGCACGTGGTTCCTGCCGAGGGCGGTCGGCTACGAACGCGCCGCCGAGATGACCTTCACCGGCGACCGCATCGACGCGGCCACCGCCCTGGAGTGGGGCATGGTCAGTCGCGTGGTACCGCACGAGGACCTGCTTCCGCAGGCGTTCGCGCTGGCCGAGCGGATCACGAAGAATCCGGCGCACGCCCTGCGGATGGCCAAACGTCTGCTGCAGGAGTCGCGAGCCGGCTC
Organism: Mycobacterium neumannii; assembly: GCF_002245615.1. Lineage (NCBI taxonomy): Bacteria > Bacillati > Actinomycetota > Actinomycetes > Mycobacteriales > Mycobacteriaceae > Mycobacterium > Mycobacterium neumannii. Next base: position 47,920 of record NZ_NKCO01000025.1, read on the forward strand.
GCTCGACTCCACGCTGGCCATGGCCGCGGCCATGCAGCCGCTGGCTCACCGCGACCCGGAGCACGAACAACGCATCAGCCGTTGGCGGACCGGGCCATGACGCTCCCCCGCTTGGTGCCGCCCGCGGCCGTCGACGCTGCCGGGACCGCGGCCCTGCGAGCCGAGGTCCGCGCTTTCCTCGCCGAGCAGCGCGCCGCGGGCGCCTTCACACCGTCGGTCGACGCCTGGCTGACCGGATGGGACGACGACTTCACGAAAGCACTTGCCGCCAAGGGCTATCTCGGAATGACCGTGCCCGTCGAGTACGGCGGCCACGGGCGCTCGTTCGTCGAACGCTTCGCCGTCACCGAGGAACTCCTCGCTGCGGGTGCACCGGTCGCCGCCCACTGGATCGCCGATCGGCAGATCGTGCCGTCGCTGCTCAAGTACGGCACAGAACTGCAGAAGAGCGAGTTCCTTCCGCGGATCGTGCGTGGCGAGTGCTACTTCGGTATCGGCATGAGCGAACCCGATTCCGGCTCGGACCTCGCCAGCGTGCGCACCAGAGCGGTGCAGGTCGACGGAGGTTGGTCGCTGACGGGAACCAAGGTGTGGACGTCGGGAGCGCATCACGCTCACGCGTTCATCGCGCTGGCCCGCACCGCGCCCGTCGACCCGGACAACCGGCACGCCGGACTGAGTCAGTTCATCGTCGATCTGCGCGGGCCCGGCGTCGACATCCGACCGGTCGTCTCGATGAACGGCGCGCACCACTTCAACGAGGTGATCCTCGACGGCGCCTTCGTGCCCGACGACATGGTGTTCGGCGAGATCGGCGCGGGCTGGCGTCAGGTCACTTCGGAGTTGGCCTTCGAGCGCAGCGGGCCCGAGCGGTTCCTGTCCACCTTCGTCCTACTGAAGGCGTGCGGCGAAAGGATGGCGGCCCAAGAGATTCCGCGCGACGCCGGCGTCGGTCGCCTCGTCGCCAGGATCGCCGGCCTGCACCAGATGTCGACCGCGGTCGCCGGTGCGCTGGAGCGACACGAACCTGCCGACGTGCCCGCGGCGGTGGTCAAGGTGCTCGGCACCACCACCGAAGGCGACATCGCCGACTTCGCGGACACACTGGCCGACGGGGCCACGGATCCGACTTTCGATCAGTTGATTTCGAGAGCCGTGGACCAGCGGCCGGGCTTCACCCTGCGCGGCGGAACCAACGAGGTGTTACGCGGCGTGATCGCGAGAGGGCTGGGGCTGCGATGAGCGCCTCTGAGACCGCGCCGACGGGTGTCGATCCCGCCCTGGTGCAGATGATGGAGGCAGTTTTCGCCGAGCACCGCGACGCCCACCCACCGGCGCGGACCGTCGAGCGGGACACCGGGTTGTGGCGTCGCCTCGACGACCTGGGGCTGATCCGACTGACCGGCGCCGAAGAGTCCGGCGGCAGCGGGGCGGGGTGGTTTGAGGCCGCCGAGCTGCTTGCTGCCGCGGCCCGCAACGCGGTGCGAATCCCGTTGGCCGAACACGACCTTCTGGCCTGCTGGCTGCTCGATGCCAATGGGATGGACAGCGACGGCGCGGTGCGGACAGCGTGCCTGCTCGGTGACGACGGAACTGCCGGCGGTGTCCCCTGGGCCGCACGCAGCGACCGGGTGGTCGTCGTGTGGCGTGACGGCCACAAGCACCGCATCGCCGACGTCGAGGCCTCGACACTAGCGATCACCCCCGGAACCAACTTGATCGGCGAGCCACGCGACTGCGTCGTTGCCGACATCGCCACGCTCGACGGGGTGGCGGTGTCTTCGGACCTGGTGGCCGAGCTGTGGCTGAAATCGGCACTGGTGCGGGCGGTCCAGGTATGTGCGGCGCTCGACACGATCGTCGCGTCGTCGGTCGAACACGCCGCGTCGCGGGTGCAGTTCGGCCGGCCCTTGTCCCGCTTCCAAGCGGTCCAGCATCTGATCGCGGACCTGGCCGCCGAAGCCGCGCTGGCCCGCGCGGCCACCGAAGCCGCGCTGACGACGGCGGTCACCAGCAACTGGTCGGCGGACAACCTGCACTTCCGCATCGCGGCGGCACGGTCCTGTGTCGGTCATGCCACTTCGGTCGTGGTGCGCAACGCGCACCAGGTCCATGGCGCCATCGGAACCACCTACGAGCACCGGTTGCACGAGTTCACCCGCGCCGCACTCGCGTGGCGATCCGAGTTCGGAACCGTGCGCTACTGGGATGAACAGGTCCTGGACGCGACCGTCGCGGCCGGAGCGGAGATGTGGAGCCTGATCGCCGAGTGATCCGGCTGCTGACACACGGGTGTTCCACTGACCGGGCATCGGCGCGCCAACTCCCCGTCACCGACGGTTGACTCGCTGTCATGAGCAACGAGATCACGCTGTCTGAGGTCCAGGAGTTCATCGCCGCCTTCTGGTACCACTACGACCAAGGTCACTTCGCCGAACTCGGTGCCCGGCTCGGTGAGGAGATGGCATATCTGAGCCGATCCGATTCCGGCAACTGCCCGTTTGAGCATCTTCTGGCCGCCGAGCTGCACGGTAAAGACCAGACGTTGGCGTGGCTGGCCCAGCACCGCAACGAGAATCCCTATCCGCTGCGTCACCACGCGACCAACATCTTCCGCACCGGCGTCGACGGAAACGTCACCACCGCTCGGTTCTACCTCTACGTCAACCAGGTGACCAACAACGTCCCGTTCGACGTCTCCAGCGGAGTGGTCGACGTCGGAATCCGGCGCTCGGACAGCGGTCTGGTCTTCACGTCGATGACCGTGATCCTCGATGCCGAGGACTCGATCCCGTTCGCCGAGCACGCGGCCAAGAGCGCCGCGACGGCCTCGACAGGTTCGTAACGGGTGGACGCGCGGGCGACCTTCGACGGCGGTGTCGCGGTCATCACCGGTGCCGGCCACGGGATAGGCGCGGGCCTGGCTCGCCACGCGGCCGCGTTGGGCATGACCGTCGTGCTGGTCGACGTCGACGCCTCCGCCATCGCGGCGCTCCGCGAGGAGCTTGCTGGCTCGGTGGATCTCGTGTGCGACGTACGCGACCCCGATGCCCTCGAAAGCGTTGCCGCACAGGTGTACTCGGATATCGGGCCGGTGCGGTTGCTGGTCAACAACGCCGGTGTCGAACAGTTCGGCTACCTGTGGGACACCCCCGTCGCCAACTGGGATCGACTGGTGGACATCAACGTCTGCGGTGTCTTCTACGGGCTCCGGGCATTTTTACCGCGCATGATCGCCGCCGATGAACCGTCGTGGGTGTGGAACCTCTCGTCCATCGGCGGGGTCGCCGCCGTACCGCTGCAGACCCCCTACATCATGAGCAAACATGCGGTGCTGGCGCTGACCGAGTGCCTGCGTCTGGAGGTGGAGCTGGCCGGGCATGCCGACCGGATCCATGTGCAGGCGGTGCTGCCCGGCGCGGTGAAGTCGAACATCTTCGAGGCCGCCGGTGGAGTCGAGGACGGCGATGTGGGGGCGGCCGAAGAGCAGCGGGCGGCGATGCTCGACATCAAGGCCGAGGCAATGGATCCCGTCGAGGCAGCACGGGTGGTGTTCGAACAGGCTGCCTCGGGCGATTTCTACTTGCTGACCCAACCCGAGTACGTCGGCAATGCGATGTCCGAGCGGGCCACCACCCTGGCAGAGCGCCGCGCTCCGGTGTTGCGCACCAAACGCCGATTCGACCCTGCCCGACATTGACCGAATTCGATTGAAGGAAGGTCGAGGTGGAAATCGCCGACAAGGTGTTCGTGGTGACCGGCGCGGGCAACGGTATGGGCAGGCAGGTCGCGCTCGGGCTTTTGCGCCGCGGCGCACGAATTGCGGCAGTTGACCTCGATGCGGTCGGCCTGGCCGGTACGGCGAAACGCGCGAGCACCACCGGCGTACCGATGTCCACGCATGTTCTCGACGTCACCGACGGCGAGGCGGTCACCGCACTACCTAACCAGGTGACGGAGGCGCACGGACAGATCGACGGGCTGGTCAACATCGCCGGCATCATCCACCGGTTCGCGCCCTTTTCCGAGCTGTCCCCAGATGAGACGGACCGCATCATGGCCGTCAACTTCGACGCCACAGTGCGGATGTGCCGCGCCTTCCTGCCGACTCTGCTTACGCGCCCGGAGGCGAACATCACCAACATGTCGAGCCTTTCCGCGTTGTTGCCGTTCGCCAGCCAAACGCTGTACAGCGCAAGTAAGGGCGCGGTGAAACAGTTCAGTGAGGCGTTGTACGCCGAATTGTGCGAGACCAATGTCCGCGTGGTGACGCTATTTCCGGGAAACATCGATACCAACCTGACGGGCAACTCCGGGGTGGCCATGCTCGACGCCGGTGGCAGGAAGGTCCGTTCCACCACTGTCGAAGCCGCGGGCCAGAAGATCGTCGACGGAATCGCCGGTGATGAATTCCGCGTCCTGATCGGCACGGACGCGTTGGCGCTCGACATCTTGGCCCGGCTGTCGGCGAAGCGCGCCACCCGGTTGGTCGCCAGGCAGATCAAGTCGGTTCTGTAAGGGTGAAGATGGCATCTGGATCTGAGTACGACGTCATCGTTGTCGGGTTCGGCGCTGCCGGTGCCGCCGCGGCCATCGAGGCTGCCGACCGCGGGGCCCGCGTCCTCGTGCTCGATCGGGGGTACGGCGGCGGAGCGACCGCGTTATCGGGTGGGATCGTCTACGCCGGCGCAGGTACGGCTGAACAGCGGGCCGGCGGATACGACGACAGCGTCGCCGACATGCGGGCCTATCTCGAACAAGAGGTGGGCGACGCCGTCAGCGGCGAAACCCTCCAGAGGTTCTGCGAGCAGAGCCCGGACCTGATCGAATGGCTCAAGAGCCAAGGCGTTGGGTTCCGCGGTGGTCCGGTGTCGTTGTATAAGACGTCCTATCCGACCGACGACTTCTACCTGTACTACTCCGGCAACGAGAAAGCCCATCCCTACGCGCGGCACGCGCGGCCGGTGCCGCGCGGGCACCGCGTGGTGGCACCGGGTATGAGCTCGGGCAAGGTGTTGTTCGAGCACCTTGCCCGCTCGGCGAAAGCCAAAGGCGTTGAGTTCATTCCGTTGTGCCGAGTGCACGAACTCATACAGGACGACGACGGCCGGGTCCGCGGGGTCCGCTACCGCGCGATGCCGACGAACCATCCCGACGCGCGCAAACACCGGACACTCACCAAACTCAGCGGAAAGACCGGCACCTGGCTGCCCGGGCTGGTCAAGGGTGCGGTCCAGCGCGCCGAGACACTGTGGTCCGACGCCGCCACCGACCGCGAAGCATGCGCCCCCGCAGTGATATTGGCGGCCGGCGGTTTCATCCACAACCGCGAGTGGATGGCCGAACATGCGCCGGAATTCATGACGATCTCGCCGCTCGGCACCCCCGGTGATGACGGCTCGGGTATTGCCCTGGGAGTCGAAGCCGGCGGCATGACCGACAAGATGGGCAACATCACGGCCTGGCGCTTCCTGTCCCCGCCGAGCGCATTCCTCGAAGGCCTCACCGTGGGCCGGGACGGCCGGCGCATCGCCAACGAAGACCTTTACGGCGCAACGCACGGCAATGTGATGATGCGCGAGTTCGGGGGCGCCGGCTGGGCCATTTACGACGCCCCGACCTGGCGGAAAGTAAAGACCCAGATCAGGGAGCAGACACAGCTCTTCCAACGCCTGCAGCTGATCTATCTGTTCACGATCGGACACCGCAAGGCGTCGACGATCGAGGGCATCGCCGGCAAGAACGGGATCGATCCCACGGGTCTGCGCCGCACCGTCAACGACTACAACCGCGGCATCGCCGACGGCGCAGGCGATCCCGCACACAAGGAGCGCGACCTGTGTCCGCCGCTGGCGACTCCGCCGTTCTTCTCGATCAACATCTCCGCGGACTCGTCGATGTTCTATCCGATCCCCGGGCTGACACTCGGCGGCCTCGTCGTCGACGAACGCACCGGCGAGGTCGCCCATCATGGCGGCGGGACGGTGCCCGGCCTCTATGCGGCGGGCCGCAACGCGATCGGTATCTGCTCCAACAGCTACGTCAGCGGGCTGTCCATCGCGGACTGCATCTTCAGCGGACGACGCGCAGGAGCACACGCGTCGGCCACACTCCGGTCGGCCTCGAGCGACCGGGATCCACTGTGACGCAGTATCACCTGGACTCAGACGCAGCCGAGCGCGTCGCGGCCTTCGGACCAATTCCTCCGATGCGTCAGCGCGGTCTGTCCGAGGTACGTCGCGCGATCGAATCGGCACCGCACCCCGAGAACATGCCGGCGATGGCCGACATCGAAGACCGGTTCGTGCCGGGGACGGGTGGATCCGTTCCGATCCGGATCTACCGGCCGACCCCCGCCGGGGACACACCCGTTCTGGTGTACTTCCACGGCGGCGGAATGGTGTTGGGCTCCAATCACTCGTTCGAGCCGCTCGCCCGGACACTGGCCGCGCACACCGAGGCCGCCGTGGTTTCGGTGGACTATCGGCTCGCACCCGAAGCCCCGGCGCCGGCCCAGTTCGAGGACGCCTACGCGGCCACCTTCTACGTCGCGGCCAACGCCGACGAGCTCGGGATCGACTCTCAGCGCTTGGCGGTCGTCGGTGACAGTGCAGGCGGCTCGCTGGCGGCGGCGGTCGCGCTCGCCGCGCGGGACCGCAGCGGCCCGTCGATCCGTTGTCAGGTGCTGCTCTACCCGGGCCTGGACCGCGATATGGCCTGCGAGTCGATCCGGACCATGCGCGACGCGCCGATGCTGCACCGCGACGACATCGACTTCATGCACGCGCTCGCGGATCAGGGAGTCACCACACCGCCGGACCAATACCGTTTCCCCGCAATGGCAACCGATCTGACCCATCTCCCAGAGGCCATCGTGGTCACCGCCGAATACGATCCGATCCGCGACTGGGGCGAGCGGTACGCGCATCGGCTGCGCGAGGCCGGAGTACAGACGACGCTGACGCGCTACCCCGGCATCTACCACGGGTTCCTGATGCGCTCGGATGCGACCGCGCGGGGGCGCCTCGCGGTGGCCGAGATCGGTGCGCTGCTGCGCGCCAAGTTCGCCAACCCACTCCCCTTTGGCCGCCGGGAAACTGACGTCCCGATGACCGGACATGTGCCGAGTCACCGGTAGGCCCCCACAGCAGAATTGGTTTCGCGACCGGCGTGATACGCCGACCTCGAGAGTAGGAGAGAACATGCTCACCCAAGAGCAGCGTTTGGAGTTGTCCGACATTCTGCGGCCGGCTTCACCGCCTCGCGAGATCGACAACGTCTACACCGACGACCAGCGTGAGCGCCTCCTCGACATCGTGCGGACACAGGGCCCGTGGAAGTTGATCATCGCCCAGCATTTCGCGTCGGCCGAGGAACTGATGGCCACGATGAGTGGCATGTTCCCCGAGGGGTTCACCCCGTCGCTGGACCTTTTCCTGACGGCGACATTCCGCGGGTATCTAGCCAACTACGGCACGGTGCTCTACCCCGAGTTGCACGACTGCTTCTACAACCAGCGCTTCGTCGAGTACGCGAAGAGCTACTGGAACGCCGAGTACGCCAAGCCCGAGATGATGCTGTTCAACATCAACGGGCCCTGCGCCAACCGCGATCCGGGTCACCTGGACTCGCCCAGCTTCCGCGGTGTCCGCCATGAGAACGCCCCGACCTGGCTGACCAGCGTGATGGGCAAATCAGGACTGTTCCGCGACTATCTCGTCAAGATGGCTCAGGTCATCACATGGTTCTCCCTCGACGAGGGAAGCGGTTTCACGTACTGGCCCGACGGACCCCTCAAGCCGCCGCGGCGCCTTCTGCCGCCGGTGTACAACCGCGGTGTGCTCGTGCAGAACGAGATGATGGTGCACCGCGGCGAGGCCAACGGACCGCTCGACCAGCAGACCCCCGCGGGGTTGGCGTTCGACACGGTGTTCACCGGAGATCCGTCGGACCGCGACTCCTGGCTGCTGAAGAACGGCGATCAGGTGATCGCCCGCCACCACACCGATGAACTGCGGTTCCTGGTGCACTGGTCGGCCGAGGTGTTCACCGATTTCGCCGAGCTGAAGAAGAACATGGACGGCAGCGATGATCTGACCGTCGAGAAGGCGATCGACATGCTCGTCGATGATGTGCACAAGAAGGGCGTCAAGCTCGATGTGCCGAGCGAACCTCTGCACGATCCCGAGTTCATCGGGGCCCTGAACGCCGTCTACGACCTGGGCGGCCCGGCCGAGTACCCGAAAGAGGCTCCCCTGTCGGCCTTTCAGCTGACCTGACCGGGGTTTCGGTGCACTAGCAATCGCGTGGCGATCACTAGTGCACCGAAGTCACGCTGTTTCGTCGACGATCGGTAGCGCGCCGCGGCGGGCAGCCTCCTCGATCGAATCGCGCAGCTCGAAGCAGACGAGGAACGGCCTGCCGTCGTGCGCGTAAATGGCGTCAGCGTCTCGGCGCTGATGACATCTAGCGGTCGACTCGCTGTCCCACTGCACGCTGGTCTGTTCCCAGGTGCTCTTGCGCACCAGAACGCTTGCCGCGCAGAGCCGGCATGTCACCGAGGTCATCGGTGCGTCGGCGAGTCGGTTGTCCTGGCGGACGGTCATCCCGCGCTCGTGACGGCGTCCCGCGCGGCGATGTTGGCCTCGACGATCTTCATCCACTCCTCGCGTGGTCGCGTGGTGTCGATCTCGTACTCGAAACGGTCCACCATGTCGGGGGTCACCTCGGCGACGTCGACATAGAATTGCTCATACCAGCGACGCAGTTGGTAGACCGGCCCGTCCTCCTCGCACAGGAGCGGATTGTCGATGCGGGCCTTGTTCTTCCAAATCGCGACGTCCTGTTCGAAACCCATCTTGACGAAGTCGCCGAGACCGATCGCGGTCTGCATCGCGAGGTCGTCGGGCAATGTTTCGGACTTCTTGACGATGATCCCGTACTGCAGCACGAACGAGTCCTGGTCGATCGGATAGTGGCAGTTGATCAGCACCGTCTTGTGATCGACGTCGGTGTAGTGATACGTCAGGTCGTCGATCATGAAGGACGGCCCGAAATACGATGCGACCGAGGTGGTTCCGAGCATCTGCGTCGGCCCCGGCTCGCCGAGATCGGGCCGGCCCGCGCTGTTCATGTACTGGGTCGCGACATGGCCTTCGAAAATGTTCTTGAAGTGCGTCGGCAGCGAGCCGTGGATGTAGAAGAAGTGGGCCATGTCGACGACGTTGTCGATGATCTCGCGGCAGTTCGTGTTGACCACGGTCGTGTACCAGTGCCAGTCGGTCCAGTCATCGCTTGTGGCGCCCTCGATGCGCGGGATCGTGACCTCCAGCGGCGGGGGGTTGCCCTCCGGGTCGTTCCAGATGAACAGCATGCCGTCCTGTTCGAGCGTGGTCCAGGTCGCGGTGCGGGTCAGCCGCGGCACTCGCTTGCTGTAGGGCACCTTCTTGCACCGACCGTCACCGCCCCAGCGCCAGTCGTGGAACGGGCACGCGATCTCGTCGCCCTTGACCTCGCCCTGGCTCAGGTCGCCGCCCATGTGGCGGCAGTACCCGTCGAGGACGTTGAGGCGGCCGTCGCCGCCGCGGAACACCACCAGCTTCTTGCCGAATGCGTAGACCTGGTGCGGCTTACCGTCACCGAACTCTCTGACCAGACCTAGGCAGTGCCAGCCCCGGGCGAACCGCGACGGCGCGGCCTCGGCCTCGATCTGGCGGACCTCGATGTCGGTGTCCATCGTCATACCGCTGTTCTAGCAGCCCTCACCGGCCCTGTTCACGGTTCTGTTCCGCTCATCAGGACATCGATACCGGCCCGCTGCCATCCGCTCTACGTTGATGGCTTGTGACTAGCGCGCACGCGGCAACGATCCCGGAGGGCCTGCCCGTAACCGATACGACCGTCGATCTGGTGGTGGTCGGTTCCGGCACCGGTATGGCGGCAGCCCTTGCCGCTCATGAGCGCGGCCTGTCCGTGCTCATCGTCGAGAAATCGACCTATGTCGGAGGTTCCACCGCCAGGTCCGGCGGGGCGTTGTGGCTGCCGGCCAGCACTGTGATCAACGGCGACGGCGGCGCCGACACCGCGGAGCGGGCGAAGACGTACCTCGACGCCGTGGTCGACGGGACCGCGACCTCCCAGCGCTCGGACGCATTCGTGGCCCACATCGGCGCGACGGTCGAGCTTCTGCGGCGTACAACGCCGATGCGGCTGTTCTGGGCGAAGGAGTACTCGGACTACCACCCCGAGGCGCCCGGCGGCACCGCCGTCGGCCGCACGTGCGAATGCCGTCCCCTCGATTCGGCGATTCTTGGCCCGTACCGAACGCGACTGCGACCCGGCGTGATGGAAGCCAAGGTTCCGATACCGACCACCGGCGCCGATTATCGATGGCTGAACCTGATGTCGCGGATGCCGCGCAAGGGTCTGCCGGTGGTCGCCAAGCGCCTCGGCCAGGGTGTTGGGGGTCTGCTGCTCAAGCGGCGATACGTCGCCGGGGGCCAGGCGCTGGCCGCCGGTCTTTTCGCCGGTGTCCTGCGCGCGGGCATCCCCGTCTGGACCGACACCACGCTGCTTCGGCTGGTCGCCGACGGTGATCGGGTAAGCGGCGTGGTGCTGAGCCACGGCGGCGCCGACATCACCGTGTCCGCGCGCCGCGGGGTCGTGCTCGCGGCGGGCGGTTTCGACCACCAGATGGACATGCGGTGGAAATTCCAATCGGAATTCCTCGGCGAGCATGCCAGCCTGGGCGCCGACACCAACACCGGCGATGCCATCCGCCTGGCCCAGGACATCGGCGCTGCAACCGATCTCATGGATCAAGCGTGGTGGTTCCCCGCCGTCGCCGCACTGCCCGGTGCGGAGCCGAAAGTCATGCTGGCGGAGCGGTCGCTTCCCGGATCGATCATCGTCGACCAGAGCGCGAACCGCTTCGTCAACGAGGCGACCGACTACATGTCATTCGGACAGCGGATCCTCGAGCGGGAACGCGCGGGAAACCCCGTCGAGTCGATGTGGATCGTCTTCGATCAGGGCTATCGCAACAGCTATGTCTTTGCCGCCGAACTGTTCCCACGGATGGCTATACCCAAGCGCTGGTATGACGCCGGCATCGCGCATCGTGCCGAGTCGATCGCCGAACTCGCACCCAAGATGAACCTCGACGGGTCGGCCCTCACCTCAACCGTCCAGCGCTTCAACGAAAACGCAGGCGCGGGTGTCGACCCGGACTTCCTGCGTGGGGCCAGCGCCTACGACCGCTACTACGGCGACCCGACGGTCACGCCGAACCCCAACTTGCGCCCACTGGATCGCGGACCCTTCTACGCCGTCAAGATGGTGCTGAGCGATCTCGGCACCTGTGGCGGCTTGCGCGTCGACGACCGCGCCCGGGTGCTACGAGAGGACGGCGGCACGATCGACGGGTTGTATGCGATCGGTAACACCGCCGCCAACGCGTTCGGTGCCACCTATCCCGGAGCGGGCGCGACGATCGCGCAGGGTCTGGTGTACGGCTACATCGCCGCCGCGGACGCCGCCGACCGGTGACCGATCAGTCGTCAGCCTCGGCCTTCTTTTCGATCTCGTACCAGTATTCGGTTGCGGGCCAGGGAATCTGGGTACCGGGTTCGATGCCGGCGTCGGCGAAGGCGGCTTCGGCCTCGTCCAGTTCTTTGAGCATCTTCAACGCGAGTTCGCGTTCGGCGGCGTAGTACCTCTCGGCCCATTGCAAGGCGACCTTCGCGTACGCCCACGACGGCTCCACGCCTGCCCACTTGGCGTCCTTGGCGGCCTTGCGCTGCATGTCATCGGCGTAGGCGACGTGCTCCTGCAGAATCTCCTTGAGCCGTGCCGGATCGGTGAGATGTCCGAACGTCACGCGCAGCAACGGGTTGTGCTTGAGCACCGGCGGATCGACCGGAGATTCGTTGGCCCACTTCCGCACCGCCTCCAGACCGGCCGGGGTGATCCTGTACAGCCGACGGTTGCGGGTGCCACCGGTGCTCTCGACGCGCGATGACAGCAGTCCCAGCCGCTCCAGCTTTTTCAGCTCTGAGTAGATCTGGCTGTAGGCGGGGCTCCCGTAGAAGAACCGCATGCTCCATTCGATCCACTTGCGGATGTCATAGCCCGACAATTCGTGTTCGTACGACAGCATGCCGAGCAACGCCCAACTGGTCGCAGCCAGATTCGGCTTCGCGTCGGACGTGCTTTTCGCCATTCGGTCAGCCTAACAACGACAGCTCGAACCGCTCGTCTAACGCACCACTGGCCGGGACGGCGCCTTGCGGCGGCGGCGGGGTTTACGCACCCTGAACCCATGGCCGGCTCCGAACTCGACGATCTGCGCGCCGTGTACGAACCCTTGGCACAAGCGGTGCGCCGACTCGTCGACGTCACGATCCGCACCTGCGCGGATGCAGCGACCGTCGAAGCGGTGACGAACCGGATCGACTGCGCTAGTGACGAACTCAGCGCATCGCTGCTTGCCGACTCATTCGGTGTGCAACACACCCGCGACGGCGAGGCGATGGTCTGGGGCAATGTCGTGATCGGGGTGCGCAACCCGGCCGCCCCGCCGCTGGTCGTCCATCACGACACCGACGGCCGAGTCTGGGCCGAATTCACGCTCGGCGCCGCATTCGAGGGTCCCCCGGGACATGTCCACGGTGGAGTCTGCGCGATGTTGCTCGACCACGTGCTCGGCGCTACCGCGCACAAACCGGGCAAGCCGGCGGTGACGGGCACGCTGACCATGCGCTACCGGCGCGGTACCCGGCTCGGGCACCCGCTGCGCGCGCAGGCCTGGGTCGAACGGATCGAGGGCGTGAAGACGTTCGCCGTCGGGCATATCGCCGACGCCGACGGCGTGACCGTCGAAGCCGACGGTGTCTTCATCCATCCGCGAGTTCCGTGACACCTCGCCTGAGTCAGGTATCCGAGCCGTCACCGGTTTCTGTCGGCCAGCCACTCGCGTTGTCGACGGAGGAAACACGCGTCGACGACGGCGCCGTGACCGGGGACGTAGACCGCGTCCTCGCCTCCGATCCTCAGTAACCGGTCGAGCGTCGCCGGCCAGGCGTCGAGGTCGGAATCCTCGCCGACACACGGGTCACCAGACTCCTCGACGAGGTCGCCGCAGAACACCACCGGCCTGCTCAGACCCGTTACCGCCGCGACCAGGTCGTGGCCGGTGTGCCCGCGGCCGGGGTGGCTGATCGACACCGTCGGTCCGCCGAGGTCGACGACGGCCACCCATACCTGTCGATCGGGCGCGCGCAGGGCACCGAGGGCCGCGTTCACCTCATCACCGTCGGCGCCGTGTCGTAACGCGTCGGCACGCAGATGGTCCTTGCCGGTCATCAGGGTGTCGGCGACCGGCGGTGCGCAGTACACATGCGCTCCGACAAACACGCCCGATCCGAGGACGTGGTCGAAGTGGTGGTGCGTCAGCAGTACGTGCCGCACCTGATGTTCGGCGAGTTCGGCGACATCGGCCCTGAGGGCACGCGCCTCGGCCAGGGTGCTGCCCGTATCGATCAGCATGGCGCCGCCGCGCCCGACGACCAACCCGACGGTGACATCGAGGAACGGCAGCCGGGCGCGAAACACCCCGTCAGCCAGCCGGTCCCATCGAAATTTCACTGCCCCAACGTAAGCGGCTGCGCGGCTCGATACTGTTCGAGCACCGACGGTGTCGGATCCGCGCGGTAGGACGCGGTGCCACCGAGCCTCCACGTCGGCGCTGCGTCCGCCTGCGACAAAGTCCATGCGGCCTGCCTGGCCGCACCCAGCGCCACGTACTCCGCGGGCACGGGCACCTGCACGGCCGTCTCGAGAATCGCGGGCGCGATCTGTCGCACCGCCTCCGAACGCGCCCCTCCGCCCGTCAACATGATGCGCTGTACTTGAACACCGTGCGCCCTGATCTTGTCGATGCAGTACGCCATCGAGCACAACAAGCCCTCGACAGCCGCCCGGGCGACATTGGCGGGCAGGAGGTTTCGCGTGGTCACGCCGTGTAGGGCGCCGGCGGCGGCGGGCAGGTTCGGCGACCGCTCCCCCTCCAGGTACGGCACCAGCGTGAGCCCTTCTGCGCCGGGCCGCGCCGACAGCGCCAGGCGGTCCAGTTCGTCGAACTCCACGGCCAACATCCTGGCAACGGCCGCGAGCACAGGAGCGCCGTTGAGCGTGCAGACCAACGGCAACTGGTTCCCGGTAGCGTCCGCGAAACCGGCGACGATGCCTTCCGGGTCCCGAGGTGCGACGGTTCCGACGGCGCTGACCACCCCCGAGGTTCCCAACGACACCACGCAATCACCCTGCCCGGTGCTCAGCCCGAGCGCCGCTGCCGCGTTGTCGCCCGCGCCAGGGCCCAACAACGCGCCCGTCGTCGAGCGCCCGGCGGGTGCGGACGGTCCGAGCACCGGCGGAACGAGTGGTCTCCTCCCGCGCATGGCCATCTCGAGTAGGTCGATGTCGTAGTGGCTGGTCGCCGACGAGAAGTACCCCGTCCCGCTGGCGTCGCTGCGGTCCGTGCGGAGATCGCCGAGGTCGGAAGATCCGCTGAGGCGCCAAGTCAGCCAGTCGTGTGGGAGACACACCGCCGCGGTCGCATCGGCGCGCGCGGGTTCGTCATCGGCAAGCCAGCGCAACTTCGCCGCGGTGATCGCCGCGACCGGCACCACGCCCACGCGCATGGCCCACTCCTGCGGGCCGCCCAACTCGTCGACCAGGTCGACCGCGGCCGCGCTCGACCGAATGTCGTTCCACAGCAGTGCATCTCGCACGACCCGCCCGCCGTCGTCCAGGCAGATCATTCCGTGCTGCTGGGCCCCCACCGAGATCGCCGCCACGTCGTCGAATCCGCCCGCCGCCGAGACGGCGGCCTGCAGAGCCGACCACCACGACCGGGGATCGACCTCGGTGCCGTCGGGGTGCGGGGCCGAACCCGACCGGACCACCGACCCGGTGTCGGCATCACAGACGATCACCTTGCAGGACTGAGTGGATGAATCTATTCCCGCGACGAGCGCCACCTTCGCCAACCTACTCCGGCGTCGCGCCCCGTTTGTGCCGCCCACAACCGCGGATCGGTCGACCAGCCGCGGCGCCGCCTGCCAGAATCAGGTGTGAACTCGGAGCGCCCCGACCTGGCAGGGCCTGACGGCTACCACCGCGACGAGACGGAAGCCCAACGGCTGGACCGCAATTGGTCCAGCTTGCTGCAGGAGCTACGGGTGGCTCAGACGGGTGTCCAGCTGCTCACGGGCTTCCTGCTGATCTTGCCGTTCACCGACCACTTCTCCGATCTCGACGGTGTCATGCGGACCGTCTACCTGGTGACGGTGGCCTGCTCGATCGGGGCGACGGTCCTGCTGATCGCTCCGGTGAGCATGCACCGGCTGTTGTTCCGTCGGCACCGCATGCGCACGTTGGTGTCGACGGCGCACTCCTTCGCCATCACCGGCACGCTGCTCCTCGGCGTCGCGCTCGCCGGCGTGGCGACGATCATCTTCGACGCCGTCGCCGACCGGGTGGCGGCATGGATCGCCGGGGGCGGCGTGCTGGTCGCGCTCATCGTGTTCTGGTATCTCGTGCCGCTGCGACACCGCACTCCCCGCGATGCCTCGTAACGACGTTTGCGCCCCCGTTCGCCTGGGAACACCTCGCGCATGTTGATTCGACGTATCGCGCGCCCGATGCTGTCAGCAGCCTTCATCGCCAGAGGCGTCGAGGCCCTACGCAGCCCGAAACCCGCGGCCGATGCCGCACGCCCGACGCTGGAGGGTCTGAGCAAACTGCCGGACCCGGTCGGCACCAACGTTCCGACCAACGCCGAGACCGTCGCCCGCGCCACGGCCGCCGTCCAGATCGGCGGTGGCCTGCTGCTGGCCACCGGCAAACTCCCCCGGCTCGCCTCTGCCGCGCTCGCCCTGAGCGTGGTGCCGGGCAGCCTTGGCGGACATACGTTCTGGAGTGAGACAGACCCCGAGCGCAAGGCCCAAGAACGGCGTGCGTTCATCACCGACGTGAGCCTGATCGGTGGGCTGATCATCGCCGCGGTGGACACCGAGGGCAAACCCTCGATCGGTTGGCGCGGTCGACGTGCGGCCCACAAGGTGTCCGAAGCGGTCAGCACGGCGCTGCCCGTCGGGGCGGCGGCCGGTGGCACTCTCGCCGACAGCGCGTTGGCCGACAAGGTCGGTCACGGCCTGCAGGTCGGCGCCGAACGCGGCCGCGAGTTCGCCCACGTCGCCCGCGAGCGCGGCGCCGAACTGGCCGAGGTCGCCCGCGAACGCGGACCCGAACTCGCCGAACGGGCCCGCAAACGGGGTGCCGAACTGGCCGACGTCGCTCGCGACCGCGCGCCCGAACTCGCTGAGGTGGCGCGCAAGCGCGGATCGGTACTCGCCGACGTCGCGCGGGAACGCAGCTCGGAGTGGGCCGACGTCGCCCGCGACCGCGCGCCCGAACTGGCCGAGACGGCGCGCGAACGTGCGACGGAGTTGGCCGAGACGGCCCGCAAGCAAGCCGACACGGCACGCAAACAGGCCGAGACGGCCCGCAAACAGGCACGCAAAGAGGCCAAGCGCCAGCAGCGCAAGCTTCGCTGAGGTTCCACCGAGCGATCGGAAAGCGCCCCTGATCGGTCGGGGTCGCCGGTACATTGACTCGGATGACTAGCGGAAATCGCGGACCCCAGCCTGGACAGTACGGCGGCGGCTATCCCGCGGGCGGCGGTCAGCCGGGCGGCCTGCTTCTGCGTTGGCTCGCGCGGTTCATCGACGGCATCCTCGTCGGAATCGTGAGTTGGCTGTTGGCCTTCGCCACCGATTCCGCCTCCAACATCATGGTCACCGGTTTCTTTACCGGCGGCCTGATGTTCGTCTACTTCCTCGCCTTCGAAGCGGGTACGGGCTCGACTCCGGGCAAGAAGTTGCTCGGCCTGACGGTTCGCGGCCCCGGCGGGGCCGCCAAGCCGACCGCCGCGCAGGCGGCCATTCGCAACTCGTGGACGCTGCTCCCGATCATCCCGTTCGTCGGCGGACTGCTCGGCGTCATCGCGATCATCGTCATCGCCGTGACCATCAGCGGCAGCCCGACCAAGCAGGGCAAGCACGACGAACTCGCGGGCGGAACGCAGGTCGTCAAGGGCTGACCGCCGGACCGGTCGACGCCGTTGACCCCGACTTGGTCCGGGGGTCAGATCACCAGCCACACAACGAGGCTGAAGCCGAATGCGGTGAGGCCGAGCGTGGTCTCCATGACCGTCCACGTCTTCAGCGTGGTCTTCACGTCCATCCCGAAGAAGCGGCTGACCAACCAGAAGCCCGAGTCGTTGACGTGTGAGAGCACGGTGGCTCCCGCGGCGATCGCGATGACCAGCAGGGTGAGGTGGAGACTGCTCAGGCTCGCCTCGGCCGCTGCGGCGCTGATCAGACCGGCCGTCGTCGTCAGCGCGACTGTTGCCGATCCCTGGGCCACCCGCAGCAGCGTCGCGATGATGAAGGCCTGAACGATCAGCGATATCCCCAGACCCGACAGGGAGTCGCTCAGCGCGCTGCCGATGCCGCTCAATCGCAGTACCCCGCCGAACATGCCGCCGGCCCCAGTGATCAAGATGACCGAGCAGATGGGTCCGAGGGCCTTGTCGTAGAGGGCGCTGACGTCATCCATCGACCGACCCCGCCGCAGACCCAACACCACCGCCGCGACGATCACCGTGATCAGCAGCGCGACGCTGGTGTCGCCGAGCAGCATGAGGTAGCGCACCCACGTGTCGTCGTCCAGAATCCTGGCGGTCACCAGAGTGTCGAGAACGGTGTTGAACGAGATCAACACGAACGGCAGAAGCAGAACGCCGAGCACCGCGGCGAAGGACGGAGCGGTCCGGGCCGCGGTTGCCACTCCTCCGGCGCCGGCCCCGTCGGGGGCGTCGTCGGCACCGTTGGGGTCGGGATTCGTTGTCCCGCCGTTCATCTCGCCGAACAACGTCGTCGGGATGTCGACGTGTACCCGGCGCCCGATCACCCGCGACACCAGCAGCACGCCGATGTACCAGGACAGAATGGCGACCGGAGCGCCGACCAGAAGCGTCACGCCGATACTGGCGCCGAGCGCCTCGGCCGCTGCCACCGGCCCCGGATGGGGCGGCACCAGGGCGTGCATGGCGGCGAACGCACCCGCGGCGGGCAGACCGTAGAGCAGCAGCGAGCCACCGAAGCGCCGGGCGACGGTCATGATGATGGGCAGGAACACGACGAGACCGGCGTCGAAGAAGATCGGGAATCCGAACAGCAGCGCGGCGACGCCGAGCGCGAAGGGCGCCCGTTTCTCGCCGAACCGGGCGATGAGCGTATCGGCCAGAACCTGGGCGCCGCCGGTGACTTCGAGCAACCGACCGAGCATCACGCCGAAGCCGACGAGCAGAGCCACCGAGCCCAGGGTGTCGGAGAATCCGTAGCTGATGGCGTCGGGAACGTCGCCGACCGGAATGCCCGCGGCCAACGCCGTGAGCACGCTGACGAGCACCAGCGCCACGAAGGCGTGCAGCTTGACCTTCATGATCAGGAACAGCAGTAGCGCCACCGCGCCCGCAGCGATCAGCAGGAGCGTCGTGGCTCCGTAGGCGGGATCGATTGCTTCCATCAGGCCTCCGAACTGTCGATGCCGTGCGATTTCAGGCCGATCGGTGGATGCTCAAAGTGCCCTACTGGCATCGTCTTTGGCTCATCCGGGATGTCGGTCACGCGCTTACCGGTCGGTCGAAGCCGTTGTCGAAACGTAGCTGTCGATGATTGCATCGATGCTCTGGTCGACGTCGATGTCAACGCCGTGCTCATCGGAGCCCAGCGGTTCGAGTGTCTCGAATTGCGAAACCAGCAGCGATGCCGGCATGAAGTGACCGGGACGGCTGGCCTGCCGCCTGCCGATGACCTCGGGGGTGCCGACCAGATGCAGCAGTGTCATCTCAGGGCAGTGACGCCGCAGTTGATCCCGGTACTTGCGCTTGAGCGCAGAGCAGCTCATCACTCCGCCCGTTTCGCACCGTTCGGCCAACCACTCCCCGATCGCCTCGAGCCAGGGATAGCGGTCGTCGTCGTTGAGCGCCTCGCCGGACGTCATCTTCGCGATGTTGGCAGGCGGATGAAAGTCGTCCGCGTCGGCGAACGGTACGCGCAGACGCTGCGCAAGCGCGGCACCCACCGTCGACTTGCCCGAGCCCGAAACGCCCATGACAACGATCGGAGATGCCATTCCCTCCACCTACCCAGTTGTGTTTGGCATCACACAGCATGCCGTAATAGGCATACGATTGCAATAGCGTCACGTATTGATATGTCTTTAAGTGGGTTTGGTGATCCTATGAAAAGATGTATGCGTGGCGTCTCAACCAATCGTCGGCGCGCTGCATGGCAATCTTCTCAAGGCGCTGGGCACCGCGATCGTCTCCGGTGAGTATCCCGCCGGGCAGGTGTTGACCCTCGACGGGGTCAGCGCGCGTCACGGGGTGTCGCGCAGCGTGGCGCGCGAGGCGATCCGGGTGCTCGAATCGATGGGCATGGTGGAGTCGCGACGACGGGTGGGCATCACGGTTCAGTCCGCAGAGAAGTGGAACGTCTTCGATCCCAGACTGATTCGCTGGCGCCTGGATGCCGGCGACCGCGCCGCCCAACTCCTCTCGCTTTCCGAGCTACGCCGCGGGTTCGAGCCGGCGGCGGCGGCGCTGGCTGCGCGGCGGGCCGGTCCCGATCAGTGCCGCATCATGGCGGCCGCCGTTTCGGACATGGTCGTACACGGCCGCGCGGGTGACCTCGACGCTTATCTGGAGGCCGACAAGCTGTTTCACCGGACCATGTTGGAAGCCAGCGGCAACGAGATGTTCCGCGCGCTCGACGGCGTGGTCGCCGAGGTGCTCGCGGGGCGGACGCACCACGGGATGATGCCCTCGACACCGAACCCGGCCGCGATCAACCTGCACGACGAGGTGGCGCGCGCGATCAGGATGCGCGACGAAGCGGCGGCCGAACAGGCCATGCGCGCGATCATCGACGAAGCCAGTTCGGCGGTGTCCGGGGACGACTCGGGGCGTTGACCCGTCTTGATCGGGCCGCGGCGAATGCGGATCGAGCGCAGTGATTAACTGCCGACGTGGACAGGCAACCATCGTTGGCGCGCCGTTTCTTCGATCGTCTCGAACCCGTGCACGCCGTCACCTACTTCGCCCCGGAAGCTCGCGCCGCCCTCGACGGCCTTGGCTACACGGGATTTTGGATGGGCTACTTCGCAGCCAGATCGGCACCGCTGGGCGAGGTGGCCCCCGAGGTGGTGACGGCGGCGTTCTACAACTTCGCCCCGCAGCGGGTGGCCAAGGCCCTTCCGGCGGCGTGGTCGGTCGCTCCCCCGGCCGACGCGCTGCGGGTGCGACTGGAGTCCGCGGTGGCGGCGCTCGAGCGCTACGGCGTCGGACAGGGCGACGAGGTGGCGACCGCGGCCGACTTGTTGGCGAAGGCCGCCCGCAACGCCGCACTCGACGGCCGATGCCTGTTCGCCGCGAACGCGGCGCTGCCATGGCCGGACGAACCGCTGGGCAGGCTCTGGCACGCCACGACACTGCTGCGGGAACAGCGCGGCGACGGTCACATCGCGCTGCTCATCAGTCACGGGATCTCCGGTCGCGAGAGCAACATCCTGCACGCCGCTGCGGGCCGCGTGCCCAAGGAGATGATCATGCGCAGCCGTGATTACGACGACGAACAGTGGGCCCTGTACCGGGACCGGCTGGCCGAGCGCGGGCTGATCGACGGTGACGAGCTCACCGACGCCGGCCGCGATCTCAAGCAGCAGATCGAGGACGGCACCGACCGGTTGGCGTTGCCGGTGCTCGACGCGTTGAGCAACGACGAGATCGAGACGCTGTTTCGCACGCTGACCCCGATCACCCGCAAGGTCGTCGCAGGCGGTGACCTCCCCGCCGCGACGCCGATGGGGCTTAACCGCGCCGACCTCGACGACGACAGCGCCCACCTCACCTAGCCCTTTGTGCCGCGAGCGTGCGAGTCTGCACACGACACGCCGCGGTGCGCCAGCATTTTGCGCACGCTCACGGCACGCTGAGTGTCGTGATGGTGCTCAAATCGGTGATGCTGTTCGTCCTCGCCGCGCTGCTCGAAATCGGCGGCGCGTGGCTGGTGTGGCAGGGCGTGCGTGAGCATCGCGGTTGGTGGTGGATCGGGGCGGGCGTGATGGCGCTCGGCGCTTACGGTTTCGTCGCCGCGTTTCAGCCCGACGCCCATTTCGGTCGGGTTCTGGCGGCGTACGGCGGGGTCTTCATCGCCGGTTCACTCGCGTGGGGCATGGTCGCCGACGGCTTCCGGCCCGACCGGTGGGATGTCACGGGTGCGCTGATCTGTCTGGCCGGGGTCGGCCTGATCATGTACGCCCCGCGGTAGCGCACGCTCGCTGCGGTGCGAGCGTGCACGAGACGCTGATTTTTCGCGGCGTGTCGTGTGCAGACCCGCACGCTCGCACAACAGAGGCGAGTTGCTACGGCTGGTTGCGGTTCCACTCCAGCCAGCCCACGCCCTTGCGGCCGTCGGCGGTCGTGACCGTTGCCCATGCGCGCGGGAAGTGACTAATCCGCCCGTCGGGGGAGGTCAGCAGCACGGGAGCATGGGCGCGCACCTCGGCTGTGACGGTGACGTCGCCGGGCGCGAGGGTCAGCGTGGTCTCCACCGGTAACGCGTTGTCGGCGAACGTCTCTCGCGCGGTGACGGTCTGCAGTTCGATCAGCGGTTCGCCGGGCGGTTGCACATAACCGATACCGAGCGGCGGGGCGCCGGGGATACGGATGTCGACCCCGTGCAGGTGGGTGCCGTCGTCGAGGTGCAGTGCGCTCCACACCCAGTCCATCGCCCACCAGTCGCGCACACCCCAGGAGTGGTCGCGCTGGCCCGGCACGTCGGTGAACGTGAACTCGCGACCGTCGACGGACACCGTGCCCGACACCGAACACGGAATCTCGTATCGCGGGGTCACCCGGTACAGATACGGAGTGCCGGTGGTGGTCCACTCGAGTTCCATCGACACGTCGACGGGACGGCCGGATTCGTTGCGTAACAGCCCGGCCGGATCGTCGTACGCCTGGCCGCGACCGCGCATCGTGACGCGGAACGTCTTGAGCGGTTCGGTGGGGGTCAGCGTCAGTTCGATCGCATCGGTGCCCTCGAAGTCGAGCAGCGCGTAGGTCGGGATGTCCGGACCACATACCAGGCCGTTGATCCAGGACGTCTCGATGTTCGGGTACAACCCCAGACGCACCCACCCGCCGATCTCCTGCTGCGGGTCGACGAAGTCGAAGTACCAGCTCTCATTCCACAGCGGCTCGTCACCGGGCGGGTGTTCGCCATCGTCCTCGGCGGTGGGCGTAAGCGGTTCTGGCACAGTCGGTTCTGGCAGCGCGCTCAGCGCGTCGACGTCGAGCACATGCTCGCAATGGCGAGCCAGCATCGTCATGAACATCTCGTCGCCGCGCTCGGTCCGCTCGACGAGCATCGACGAAATGATCGCCATCATCACGCCGAAGAAAGTCTGCCTACGCACCCCGTCGCGCACGTCGTGGAGGGTGATCGGAGGGTTCGGACCAAGCGCGGAGTGGTATGCGGAAAGCAGCGCGTCGTAGTGCTCGCGGCGCACCTCGACAGGAAGCGCACAGCCCATGAAGTACGCGACGTCCGTCATCGCAGGCCCCCACGTAACCGTCTGCCAATCCACCACCGTCAAAGGACGATCCGCGCCCGGCTGCCCGAACAGCATGTTGTCGAGGCGGTAATCGCCGTGCACGAGCCCCATGACCCGATCGGGCGCGGATTCCGCTGCCAGATACTCGTCGAAGCTTGCGATCAGTCGCTCGCACACGTCACGGTGCGCGGGCGCGATCAAGTCGGCGTACCGCTCGGCGAAGCCCGCGTACAAGCCGGCGATCAGCGCCTGGTTGACCGGCGCCTCTCGGTTGAGCCACTCGGCGCTCGCGACAGCGGGATCGCAGAGCAGCGGCCCGTGCAACCGGCCGAGCTCGGACAGCGCCAGCATGGCCTGTTCAGCTGAAGCGCCGCGGATCTCGTCGCCGACGGTCGCGGGTCCCGCGTCGCCGAGCAGCAGATGGAAGGCGCCGGTTTCGGCGTTGAACGCCGAGGAGAAGCACGGCGCCACCGGCCCCCCGATCCGCGGCGCGATGTCGGTGTAGAACCGCACCTCGCGTTCGTACAGGCCCAGCGCCAAACCGGTCTGCCTGCTGACCGGGTCGGTGGCGGCCACCTTGAGCACCACGGTCGCGGGGCCGGTGTCCTCACCCGCATACGTCAACGCGACGCGGTAGCACTCGCTCATCTGGCCGGTTCCGATGCGCTCGTAGGAGAAGTCCGCGACAGGTGAACCGATCGCCGACGTGAGCCACTGGGCGTTCAGTTCCGCGGGGCGCTCGACGACATTGATGGTGGGCACTTTTCTCCTCTGTGTGAACCCTGGCGGCTAGGGGCCGCCGTTAACGCGAGACTAGCGAGAAGTTCGCCCATGCCTCCCTGCGGGCGGCGTGCGGGTCAAACTCGATGCGCGGGCGCTGATCGAACACTCGCACGGCGCGGTCCGCGCCGGTGTAGGTGGGCCAGTCGGGGCAAGGCACGCCGGTGCGGGCGAACTCGCGCCAGCGGCGTTGGACGTCATCGCTGACGCGCAACGCGGTTCGGCGGTCACCGACTGCGGTGAGCAGACGACCGAACCCGGTGCGGTACACGTCGAACACCGCCAACAGTTCGGTGGCGTGCGTGGCGCCGAGTCCCGACCACCGCAACGGCCGCGGTGCGTAGTCGTAGCGGTAGAGGTAGGTCGGCGCGTGGCGGCTGTGCGCCTCGGCGATCTGCCAGGCGGCCGAACCGAACGCGAAATCACTGCCGAACTGGACACATGCCCTCTGGTTCGGATAGCCGGGGTACGCGGCGGTGATGCGTTCGCGTTCTTCGGGTTCGGCTTCGGCGAGCAGCCGCTCGATCATCGGCTCGGACATGGGCAGCAGCTTGAGGAAGCGACCGAAGAGGTTGGCCTCTTCGGCATTGGTCCCGACGATGAGCGGAAGCCGGTGGCCCTTACCGCTGCGCATCGCCTCCACCGGATCCTGTGGCAGATATTCGGTTCCGCTCGTGGGACCGGCCGCGAAGGCGCCGAGCATCTCACGCTGGCCTTGTTTGATGAGCTCTTCGAACGCCTCGACCAGGTCGGCCGGCCGCGCCGCCATCACCGCGTCGGCGCCGTCGTCCTCCCCCGCGCCCAGCATCGCCGCGAACCGCGTCGCGTACTGCGCGGCCACCTCAGGGGTGCGCACCATCCCCGCCGCCGGGCTCTCCGAGATCGCTTTCGCAAAAAGGCCTTTCGCTGCGGGAACTGCGAGCAACGTGGCCACGGCGTGCGCTCCGGCGCTCTCACCGAAGATCGTGACGTTGTCGGGATCGCCGCCGAACACCGCGATGTTCTCGCGTACCCAGCGCAGGGCCATCACCAGGTCGCGCAGATACAGGTTGTCGTCGATCGTGATGTCCCGGTTCGACAGCGACGAGAGGTCCAGACACCCCAGCGCGCCCAGGCGGTAGTTGACCGAGACGTACACACATCCCTTGCGGGCCAGCGCCGCACCGTCATAGATCGGGGTGGCCGACGTCCCCATGAAGTAGCCGCCGCCGTGGATGAAGACCATGACCGGCAGCGCGGAGTCCGACTTCTTCTTCGGGCTCACCACGTTCAGGGTCAGGCAGTCCTCGCTCATCGGTTGGTACTTGCCCGGCGCCAGCATCGTGTACATGCGTTGCTGCGGGGCGCAGTTGCCGTATCCGTGGCAGTAGCGGACGCCGCGCCACGGCTGCACCGGCTGGGGCGCGCGCAGGCGCAGCGGACCCACCGGCGGGCGCGCGTAGGGGATGCCACGCCAACGGTGCACGCCGTCGCGGGTGAACCCCTCGATGGTGCCGGAGGCGATGGTCGCGCGGACGGTGTGTTCGTGCATCACCCGACGTTAGCAATGACCTTTCGAGCATGGCCTCCCGCCGCGCCTGGCCAGAGATTGCGTGTCGGCCCGCTAGCCTGGCCGGTATGCGAATGGCTGTGCTGATCGCGTCTGTGCTGGTAGCGGGGTGTTCGACGACCACGGGCGGACAGGCTGAACGGATCGAACCGATCCCGCCGGCGCCGCCGGCGAGTTCGCCCACCACGACCACGACCAAACCGAAGCCGACCGCCCCACCGGCCCCCGGCGCACCGATCGGCGACGTGGTGGCCTGGGTCGAAGCCGGTGAACCCGCTGACGCCGCCCAGTTCCACGTGGCCACGCGTGAGGGACAGACGACGGACCTCGGGGAGGACGTCGCGTTCACCACGCCGTCGGGCAAGACCAGCTGTATGACCGACAGCCAGTACGCCGACGGTGCGTTGGCCTGCCTGGTGGACCTGGTCGACCCGCCGCCACGGCCCGAGGACGCCTACGGCGAGTGGAAGGGCGGCTGGGTCGACTACGACGGCAACAGCGTGACCATCGGCTCCGTGCACGGAGACCCCGGCCGGTTCACCGCCGGTGAGGGGCCCGAACTTCCGTACGGCCTGGTGCTGTCGTTCGGGGACTACCGCTGCCGGACCGACACCGTCGGACTCTTCTGCGTCAACCACGCCTACCAATCCGCGGTCAAGTTCAGCGATGCAGGCATCGAACCCTTCGGCTGCCTGCAGTCGGTCGCCGCGCCCCCGCAGACCGGCGAGAAGTTCAGCTGCTGACCACCCGCGCTAGGCGACGCCCTTACGCTTCAGCAGCGGTAGCACGCCTTCGCCGAACCAGTAGGCCTCTTCCAGGTGCGGGTAGCCCGACAGAATGAACTCGTCGAAGCCGAGCGAGTAATACTCGTAGATCAGATTGGCGACCTCCTCATGGCTGCCGACGAGCGC
This sequence comes from Mycobacterium neumannii, assembly GCF_002245615.1. Classification (NCBI taxonomy): domain Bacteria; kingdom Bacillati; phylum Actinomycetota; class Actinomycetes; order Mycobacteriales; family Mycobacteriaceae; genus Mycobacterium; species Mycobacterium neumannii. The sequence continues at coordinate 73,903 of NZ_NKCO01000025.1, forward strand.
CGTGCCCGCGCCGCCGCGCACCAAGCCGACACCCGCCCACAGGTTCGGGTAGATCTCCAGCCGGTCGGTCCGGCCGCCGTGCAGTGCGGTCATCCGACGCTGCCCTTCGGATTGCGACCGAGCGTGCAGCGCAGTGGCTTTGGCGATCTGGTCGGCGCTGAGGCCCGATAGCATCTCGTTGGCGACCGCCCAGGCGGCCGCGGAGGTGTCGCGGCTGATGGTGTGCAGCCGGATGCCGAACCGCACCGTGCGGCCGCGGTGTTCAGCGAGTTCACGAACTCGCGCGATCTTCGCGGCGGCGTCATGCGGGGGCTCGCCCCATGTCAGGTACACGTCGACGTACTTCGCGGCGATCGGCAGCGCGGCCGGTGAGGATCCGCCGAAGTAGATCTGCGGCAGCGGATCCGGCGGCTCCGACACCCGGGCGTCGGCGACCTTGTAGTAATCGCCCTCGAAGTCCAGCGATTCCTGACGCCAGATGGCGTCGACGATGTGGAGGAACTCCCCCGTCCGCGCGTAGCGCTGGTCGTGGTCGAGCCAATCGCCGAACCGGCGCTGTTCGAGGTCGTCACCCCCGCTGACGATGTTGAGCAGCACACGCCCCTCGGAGAACCGCTGCAGCGTCGCGGCCTGCTGCGCGGCGAGTGTGGGCGGCGTCAGCCCCGGCCGGAACGCGACGAGGAACTTCAGCCGCTCGGTCTCCGCCAGAAGGGCCGATGCGCTCAACCACGCGTCCTCACACCAGGTTCCGGTCGGGGTGAGCACCCCTTCGTAGCCCAGGCGGTCGGCGGCGCGGGCCACCTCGGCGAGGTAGCGCCGCGTCGGCGGACGGTAATTGGCGGGCACGGTCTGCTGTGACGACGCGTGCGAGGAGCCGACGATGGAGCGGCTGTCTCCGGCGGTGGGCAGGAACCAGAAAAACTTCCCCGAGGACATGTCGCTCCTAATCGCGAGTCAGGTAGAGGGGCTTGAGCACGTCGGTATAGCGGCGGTCGACCCAGCGCGCGAAATCCGGTGACGCCGCGATCTGTTCGGACTCGGCGAACAGATCAGCCATCTCCTGCTCGGACGCGATCAGTGCATCGGACAGGTCGGTGGGCAACCGCAGGCTGCGCCCTTGGGCGAGTGCGGCGACCGCGGGATCGAGACCGACTTCCTCGCCGTAGCGCTTCGCCCACTGCTCGCGGTTGTCATCGGCCCACCGGACGGCCTTGGCGTAGCGCTGCACCAGGTCTGTCAGTGCGGTGTTGCGTTTCGGGTCGGCCAGCGCGGCGTCGGAGGCGATTCCGAACCCGGCACCGTTGGTGACACCGGTGGCACGGGCGATACTGCGCACCGCCAGGTCGGTCTCGGCTTGGGCGGTGTAAGGGTCCCATACTGCCCAGACGTCGACGCGGCGCTGGGTGAACGCCGACAGCGCGTCGGCGGGTTGCAGGAACACCAGCTTCACGTCCGATGCGGTCAACCCCACCCGATCCAGCTGAACCAGCGTATGACCGTGTGCCGAACTGCCTTTGGCGAGCGCAATGCTCTTGCCGCGCAGATCCGCGACCCGCTGGATGGGTGAATCGGCGTGCACCAGGATCTGATCGCCGAACCCACCACCGTCCAAGGCGGAGACGACCTTGACCTTCGCGTTGGAGGCGGCACCGAAGATCGGCGGTGTGTTGCCGGTGATCGCGAAGTCGATCTTGCCGGCGGTGGCGGCCTCGATCTGGGGCGGACCGGACGTGAACGTGGAGAAGTTGATCTGGTACGGCAGGCCGTCGAGAGCGCCCGATGCGCGCAGCAGCGCCTCGGTGCCGCCCTTCTGGTCGCCGACGTTGAGCGTGAGGCCGGCGAGGTCGGACAACGGTACGGTGGCCGGTGCCTCCTTGGTCACCGAGCTGTCCTGTCGCGACACGCACCCGCTCACCAACAGGCCGATGAGCGCGAGAACGGCGACGACCCTGGACATGACGATTCCCTTCGGTTGCTTACGGTTTCAGCCCTGCACGCCGAGCTGGGCGAGCAGTTCGGCACGGTGGTTCTCCGCGCCGATCGAGGTGCGTGGGTCGGCGATATCGAGCGTGTGAGTGACGCGGCCGTCGTCGAGCACGAGCACACGATCGGCGAGCGCGACGGCCTCATCGACGTCGTGCGTGACCAACAGCACGCCGAACCCGTGCTCGCGCCAGAGATCGAGCAGCAGCTCGCGCATGCTCAACCGCGTCAACGCGTCCAACGCGCCGAACGGCTCGTCGAGCAGCAGCAGATCGGGTTCGGCCACCAGTGCACGAGCGAGCGAAACCCGCTGTGCCTGACCGCCGGACAGCGTCAGCGGCCATGCGCCGGCACGGTCGGCGAGCCCGACGTCGGCAAGCGCCCGCTCGGCGCGTATCCGGGCCTGATCCTTGCGCAACCCGCTGCGAGTGAGCCCGTACTCGACGTTCGTGCGCACGTCACGCCACGGAAACAGCCGCGGCTCCTGAAAGGCCAGTGCGGGCGGGCCCAACACGACACGCTGCCCGCTGTGTTCGGTCGACAGGCCGGCGAGCACCCGCAGCACGGTCGACTTACCGGATCCGCTGCGGCCGATCAGCGCGACGATCTCGCCGCTGCCGATCCTCATCGACACGTCGACGAGCACGTGGTGCTCGCCGTACCACTTGTCGACGTGCCGCAGTTCGGCCGCGGTGCGGAGTTGCCGTGCGGTGGCCAATGTCATGAGCGGTACCTCAATGCGCGTCGTTCGAGAACGCGGACGATCGCGTCGGTACCGATACCGAGCAACGCGTACACGATCAGGCCGAAGATGATGATGTCGATGCGCAGGAAATCGCGCGCGTTGTTGATCAGGAAGCCGATCCCGCTGTCGGCGTTGATCTGCTCGGCGACGATCAACGTCAGCCATGCGATCGCCAACGACTGCCGAAACCCGACGAGCACCTGGGGCGCCGCGCTTGGCACGATGATGCGCCAGAATCGCTGCCAGAACGAAAAGCCGAGCACCTGAGCGGTTTCGAAAAGTTTCGGGTCGACCTGGCGGATAGCCGAGAACGTGTTCAGGTACAGCGGAAAACTGACACCCAACGCGACCAGCAGCACCTTGGGCAGTTCGCCGATGCCGAACCACAGGATGAACAACGGGATCAGGCCGAGATGGGGCAGCGCCCTGACCATCTGCATGGGCGGATCGATGCCGGCCTCCACCCACCGCGACAGGCCGACGGCCGTGCCGAGCGCGACACCGAGAACGCCGCCGAGAACCAGGCCCTCGACCACCCGGATTCCGGAAACGCTCAGCGCGTCGGCGAGTTGGCCGTTACGGACCAGCTCCACGCCCGCCTCGAGGATCAGCGACGGGGCGGGCAGCACGTCCTGGGAAATGACGCCGACAGCGCTGAGAAGCTGCCACAGCACCAGCAGGACCACCGGGGACGCCAACCGGATAGCGGCCCACTTGTGTTGCCGCCGAGTGCGATTCGTGGCCGGTCCGGCCGTGATCGGCGCGGTGGGCGCGGTGAGATCGGGTGGGGCGGTCACGTGGTCTGACGCTACGGACGGCCGCGCCGGGCCTGAAGGCTTTGATTCTGGGTGAACGAAAGACACGAGCCCGCCGGGTGATCGGGCGAACCGGCGGGCCGTGGAATCGTGTTGTCAGCTCAAACGGAACGCACCCGTGACGGGGGTCGGGGTCACGTCCGCGCCGTTGATCCTGGAGCTCATCGCCCCGTTCGACAGGCGGGTGATCTGCTGGGCCTGCTGCAGCTGGCGTTTGTTGCGGACCTCGGCGCGGAACTGGGCGTCGTTGAGCTGTTGAATGTCGGCTTGGTCGAGCGTGCCGCTGAACCCGTTGAGCTGCACGCCGACGGCCGAGCCGTCCTCGCGGACCACCCAGGCCGCTCGTACGCCGTCGAGGTCGGCGGTATAGACGCCGGCCTCACCGGACACCGGTGCCGCGGTGAATTCGTAGGTGACCCCGTTCATGGTCAGGTCACCTTCGACGTCCGCGCCGTCGAACTGCGCGGTCAGCGTGTCGCGGAACCTCGACGTGAGATCGATCTTGCCGTCGGCGTTCTTGCCGAAGAACCAGGCTTCGTCATCGCTGTCGTTGCAGGCGTACGCGGCGAGCTCGCCGCCGTCCACGGAGATACCGATGGTCATCGGCTTGCCGTCGGGAGATTTCATGTCCGCGACGTAGCGCGCCGACTGCGGAAACGGCTGGGCTCGCGCCGTGGTCGTCGACTCCGAGGTTGAGCCGCCAGAGCACGCGGTCAGGGTGGTGAACGCGAGCGTCGCGCTGATACCCACGAACAGAACGCGGGTCCATCTCTTCCTGGTCATGGTGGTCCTATCGGGCAGAACTGACTGGTCATCGAGACGACGAGTCAGCACCCATGGTGGTTCAACGACGCAGCGAAATAGCGGAAAACCGGGGCGCGTCAGCGCCAGCCGTCGGCGGCCTTGGCCGCCGTCATCAGCGCGCCGCACAGTTGCCGCAGTTCGACGGTGTCGGCGCCTTCCTCGACCGCCGTGGCGACGTCCTCGGCCGCGCATCTGACCTGGTAGATGCGGTCGGAGAGCTCGGCGGCCTCGTCCGGGGTGAGGACGACCGCGTCGGGGGCCAGCGTCGTGCCCTTGATCACGCTGCGCTGCTCGTATGCGCGTTGGCGGCAGGACTGCCTGCAGTACTGCCGCCGTCTGCCCAGCCCCGCATCGCCGACCTCACGACCGCACCAGCGGCAGGCCGCAGGGCGGAGGCGCCTTTTGATCCCGGATGTCACAGGCCAGACTGTAAACCGACGGTCATCGGTTTCCCGGTATCATGGTGGGTCGAGTCGGGAACTTCACAGCATGCTGCGGCGTTGATGATTCGGACAATAACGCGCTGATCGAGGAGTGTTTGACGATGGCTGATCGCGTCTTGAGGGGAAGTCGCCTCGGAGCCGTGAGCTACGAGACCGACCGCAACCACGACTTGGCGCCGCGTCAGGTCGCGCGGTACCGCACCGACAACGGTGAAGAGTTCGACGTTCCGTTCGCCGACGACGCCGAGATTCCGCACACCTGGCTGTGCCGCAACGGCATGGAAGGCACCCTGATCGAGGGGGACGCCCCCGAGCCGAAGAAGACCAAGCCGCCGCGCACGCACTGGGACATGCTGCTCGAGCGCCGGTCGATCGAGGAGCTCGAAGAGCTGCTCAAGGAGCGGCTCGACATCATCAAGGCCCGCCGCCGCGGCTGACCCCGCCCTCGGCGAGCGACCGCTTCGTGCCACGAAAGCACGGCGTGTCGCGGTGCAAACGCGGTCGCTCGCGGAATGTGAGGGTCAGCGCGTGACGCGGGCCCCACGGCCGCGATCGATGCGGCCGCGCAGACCCCACTCCGCGACCTTGAACAGGGCCTCGCGGATGTTGGATCCACTCATCTTGGACTGACCGAACTCGCGTTCGGTGAAGGTGATGGGCACTTCTACGACGACGAAGCCGTTGTTGATCGTGCGCCAGGTCAGGTCGATCTGGAAGCAGTAACCCTTGGAGTCGACCGCGCTCAGATCGATCTTCTCCAGCACCTCGCGGCGGTAGGCGCGGTAACCGGCGGTGATGTCATGGATGTCGACGCCGAGCAGGATGCGCGAGTAACCGTTGGCGGTACGCGATAGCAGCAGGCGACGCCGGGGCCAGTTACGGACTTCTCCGCCGGGCACGTAGCGCGAGCCGATGACCAGGTCGGCGCCTCCGTCGATGGCGTCGAGCAACCGGTACAGCTGCTCGGGCGGGTGGCTGCCGTCGGCGTCCATCTCGACCAGCACGGAATACTCGCGGCTCAGCCCCCAGGCGAAACCGGCCAGGTACGCCGCGCCCAGGCCGCCCTTGGCATTGCGGTGCATGACGTGGATGCGGTCGGGGTCCGCGAGGGCCAGTTCGTCGGCGAGCCTGCCGGTGCCGTCAGGGCTGCCGTCGTCGACGATCAGGAGGTGGATGTCGGGCAGAGCGTTCTGGACGCGCTCGACGATCAGCGGAAGGTTCTCCCGCTCGTTGTAGGTGGGGATGATGACCAGCGCGCGCTGGCTGGGTCGCTCCCCCGGGTCCCGGCCCGTCGTCATGTGGCTCCTCTGTCTGTGGTGCGGCCGCCCACTCGGCGACGCACAAAGCCTTCATTGTGCAGCATCGCGACGATCAGGCTGCCCACGCCGAGGACGATGAGCAGCCCCTCCACCAGCGGCCCGAACCGCGTCGCGGCTGTGAGCTGGGTTTTCAGCCGCACGGCGGAGTCGAGGTAGGCCGGTTCGTAGAACGCGGTGCGAGCCAGCTCACGGCCGTCCGGCGAGATAATCGCGCTGATCCCCGTCGTCCCCGCCACGACCACGTAGCGGTCGTGTTCGACAGCACGCAGCCGGGCGAACGCGAGTTGCTGTTCGCTCATGGACTCGGTGAACGTCGCGTTGTTGGACGGCACGACCAGCAGTTGTGCGCCGTTGCGCACCGACTCGCGCGGCGCACGGTCGAAGATCACCTCCCAGCAGGTGGCCACCCCCACCGGCACGCCGGCCGGGTGCACGACGCCCGTTCCGTCACCGGGTACGAAGTAGCCGGCGCGGTCCGCGTACTCGGAGAAGTTGCGGAAGAACCCGCGCCACGGCAGGTACTCGCCGAACGGCTGCACGATCTGCTTGTCGTGGCGCTCGCCGGGCCCGCTCTCCGGGTTCCACACGATCACCGAGTTCGTCGTGGTCGGCACCTCGGCCGTGGCGCCGGGAGCCTCGACCACCGCGCCGACGAGGATCGGCGCGTCGATGGCCGCGGCGGCCGACGAGATCAGCTCGTGAGCGTCGGAATTGGCCAGTGGATCGATGTCGGAGGAGTTCTCGGGCCAGACGACGAACATCGGCTGCGGCGCGCGGCCCGCCCTCACGTCCTCGGCCAGCCGCAACGTCTCGCGGATATGGTTGTCGAGCACGGCGCGACGCTGGGCGTTGAAATCCAATCCGAGCCGGGGCACATTGCCTTGGACAACGGCGACGGTGACCGAGTGCTCGTCACCGGCGCCGAGGCCGGACTGGCGCACGTGCGGCCACGTCAGCGCGGTGGCCAGCAGCACGGCGCTGATACACAGGCCGGGCACCACCACGGCCGGTGGTGTGGTCTGCGCGTCGTCGCGACGCCACCACTGGATCACCTCGAATACCATTGCCGCCAAGCTGAACCCGACGAGCACCACCGCGAAAGACAGCAGCGGCGCCCCGCCGAGTTGGGCGATCGAGCGCAGCGGGCTCTCCGTCTGGCCGTACGCGACGCCACCCCAGGGGAATCCGCCGAACGGCAGCGTCGACTTGAGCCACTCCTGCGCGGCCCACAACCCGGCGAACCACAGCGGCCAGCCCGGCAGTCGGCGAACCACCACCGCGGCCGCGCCGAAGAGGGCCGGAAACACCGCCTCGGCGAGCGACAGTCCGATCCACGGGAAGGGGCCGACGAACGCCCCGACCCACGGCAGCAACGGTAGGTAGAACGCGGCCCCGAACAGGAACCCGTAGCCGAATCCGCCGAGCACCGTGGTGGTCTCGCGTGTCAGCACCCACGCCAGCAGTGCGAACGCGAGGAAGCCCAGATACCACCATCCAATGGGCGGAAAGCTCAGACACAGAAGTACCCCGGCGACGATCGCCACGCCCAGCTGCGGCAGCCGGTCCACCAGGCCCTGGCCGAATCGCCTTGCCCTCGAGAGAGTTTCAGCCATGTATAACGACACCTCGATGGACGGTCTGCCGACAGCGAGGAGACGGGGCGTCGAGTCGCGGCAGCGGCGGTACCCGCGACCGCCGGTCGGTGGACCACCGTTGCACCGCGTCGGCGGGCGCGCTCACCTCGAGTTCGTCGGCTTCCCATATCGCGTACGACGCCGGTGCACCGGGAACGAGGGTGCCCGCCAACCCGTCTCGCACACCTGCGGCGCGCCACGCACCTCGGGTGAGTGCTGCGAACGCCGCGCGCGCCGAGAGTGCACTGCCCGGCGTCTGGTGTCGCGCCGCCGCGCGCAGCGTCGCCCAGGGGTCGATCCCGGTGACGGGGCTGTCCGAGCCGAACGCGAGGGGCACGCCTTGGGATGCTAACAGCGCGAACGGGTTCAGCGATCTGGCTCGCTGCGCCCCGAGACGTTGGGCGTACATGCCGGTGTCGCCGCCCCAGAGCGCATCGAAATTCGGTTGCATGCTGGCGAGCACGCCCCAGGCGCCGAGCTTGTGCGCCTGTTCTGAGGTGACCATCTCCAGATGTTCGAGTCGGTGCCCGCACCGGGCGACCGCGGGGGCGCCCGAGGATGCGACGACGGACTCGAACGCGTCGACGACTGCGGTGACGGCGGCGTCGCCGATCACGTGGAAGCCGGCCGTGATGCCCGCCTCCGTGCACGCCTGCAGGTGGGCCGCGATGGCGCTGGGGTCGAGGTAGGTGTTTCCGACACAGCCGGGCGCGTCGGCGTAGGGCTCCTGCAGCCACGCAGTGCGCGAGCCCAGTGCCCCGTCGACGAAGAGGTCACCCGCCAGGCCGCGGGCGCCGGTGCGGTCGATCAGTGCGCGTGCCTCGTCGGCCGTGGCGACCGCTTCGCCCCAGTAGCCGACGACCTCGACGCCGTGGTCGAGGACGCGGATCTCATCCCAGTCGTCGAGGCCGCCGATGTCGGGGCCCGCGCATTCGTGCACCGCGACGATGCCGTGCGCTGCCACTGCGTCGAGCGCGGCGGCATGCGCGTCGGCACGCTGTCGGGCGGTCAGACCGGCCCGGGCCGCGGCGCGGACCAGGTGGTGAGCGTCGCTGGTCAGCGGCCGCTGCGGGTCGTATCCGGTCGCGTCGGCCAGGCCCGGGCACAGCGTGCGCAGCGCGGTGGAGGCCGCCGCCGAGTGCACGTCGACCCTGGCGAGGTAGGCCGGCCGGTCCCCCACGACAGCGTCGATGTCATCGACTCGAGGCGGGGTGTGCTGCGGCCAGTCCGATTCGTCCCAGCCGTGGGCCCAGATCGGGCCGTCGGGGTAGCGGCGCGCGTGGTCTGCGAGCAACTGCAGGCAGTGCTGTAGCGAGGTGGCGGGCCGCAGGTCGAGCCCGGAGAACGTGAGCCCGGTGGCGGTGAGATGGATGTGACAGTCGACGAAGGCGGGCGCGACGAAGCCACCGTCGAGGTCGATGATCCGCGCGTCGGGAAACTGGCTACGGCCGACGTCGTCGCTGCCCAACCATGCGATCACACGGTCGCGCACGGCCAGCGCCGTGGCGTCGGGCATGGCGGGGCTGTGCACCCGCCCGTTGAGCAGAAGGGTCGTCACCTAGGGGAGGTTCTCACAGCCCGTCGGCGGGCGGACGCGGGCGCTCCACGGCGGGCGGGTCGACGTCGACCACGTCGACGACCTCACCGTCGATGTAGTCATTCCGCTTGGTAGCCGCTCCCCACCCCGCCATTCCCGCGGTGATCAGCGGCGCCCGGCGGGCGGCGAGCGCGGTCAGCAGCGGGCGCCCCGCGGCCCGCGTCGGTGGCAGCAGGAGCAGCGCCCCCGCGACCGAACTGGCCAGCCCGGGGATCGCGACGAGCACTGTGCCGAGCGCGACCAGGACACTGTCGGCGGCGGTGCCGTGCAGGGTCGCCGGGGTCAGGCCCGCACGCAACCTGCCGACGTGACGCCTGATCTGCGATCCGGCCAGCGCGAAACCCAGCACGAACGTCGTGAGCAGCAGCAGTAGCGTCCAGCCGATGCCGATCGTCGACACCAGAGCCACCACGACCGCGGTCTCGATGACCACATAGAGGACAAACAGCCGCATCGCCATACGTGGTAAACGTCCGGACGGCCGCGAGGGTTCCGTAGATTGGCGTCAGTGTGAAGGTGAGGTGCCGCGTAGTGCGGTGGTTGAATCCTTTTCACCTGGTGTCTGGCTCTTAGATTGGCTGCCGCCTTTGGTTGGCGTTCACGCGTTTTGCCGGCATCAGGTGTGAAGGACC
>NZ_NKCO01000026.1:0-78998 GCF_002245615.1 Mycobacterium neumannii
GGCCGGGTGGTGGGCCGGGTGGTGGGCCGCTCGGTGGTGCGAGTCATCAGAAGTAGCCCTCTCGCTTACGGTCTTCCATACCGGCCTCGGAGATGCGGTCGTCGGCTCGGGTGGCGCCGCGTTCGGTGAGCCGCGACACCGCCGTCTCGGCGATGACCTCGGAAACCGTTGCGGCGTGCGACTCCACGCAGCCGGTGCAGGTGACGTCGCCGACGGTGCGGAACCGGACGGTCTTCTCGACGATCTCCTCGTCCTTGCGGGGCTGCAGGTACTTGTGCACGGCCAGCAGCATGCCGTCGCGCTCGAACACCTTGCGGCGGTGGGCGTAGTAGATCGACGGCAGCTTGATCTTCTCGGCGCCGATGTAGGACCAGATGTCGAATTCGGTCCAGTTCGACAGCGGGAACACGCGGATGTGCTCGCCCTTGTGGTGGCGGCCGTTGTAGAGGTTCCACAGCTCGGGCCGCTGGGCCTTCGGATCCCATTGGCCGAACTCGTCGCGGAAGGAGAACACCCGCTCCTTGGCGCGTGCCTTTTCCTCGTCGCGGCGGGCGCCGCCGAACGCGGCGTCGAACTTGTTCTCGCGGATCGCGCGCAACAGGGTCACCGTCTGCAGCGGGTTGCGCGACGGGATCGTCTCGACCACGCGGCCGGCGTCGATATCGTCTTGCACCTTGGCCACGACCAGCCGAACACCGAACTCCTCGACGAGCTCATCGCGGGTCTGCAGCACCTCGTCGAAGTTGTGTCCGGTGTCGACGTGCATGACCGGGAACGGCAGCCGGCCCGGGCGGAACGCCTTGAGCGCCAGATGCAGCATCACGATGGAGTCTTTGCCGCCGGAGAACAGCAGCACCGGCCGCTCGAACTCGGCGGCGACCTCACGGATGATGTGGATGGCTTCGGCTTCCAGGGACCGCAGATGGCTGAGCTCGTAGCGCCCCGCGTTGAGCTGTTCGCTCGTGACCGTCATCATTTCCTCGTAAAGTTGGTAGGAATGACCATATTTACGATCATTACCCGATATTAGACACCGCTGCCGCCCGGAGTGTCAACGCGACCGGTCGGTGCCCCGCTTCCCTTTCGTGCCTCCCCCCGCACCTCCCCTTCGTGGCGCGAGCGTGCGTGTTTGCCCAGGACACGCCGCCAAAAGTCGACAGTTTGGCCGCGCTCAAGGGGCCGCGAGCGTGCGCTCAACGCTTACCCGCGAGGTAATTGCTTCGACACGCCCAGTGCCGATACTCGACCCATGACCACCACTTCCCCGCCCCGGACGGGTGCCGATGTCATGGCGCAGTTCATCCCGCAGTCCCCGTTCGTCGCCAAACTCGGCGTCGTCGCCGAGCGACTCGACGGCGACGCGATCCGATTGCGACTGCCGTGGGATGAATCGAACGTGACCGTCGGCGACATGGTGCACGGCGGCGCGATTGCGGCGTTGGCGGACGTCGCGGTGATGGCCGCGGCGTGGTCGCAAGCCGAGGTGCCGGAGTCACTGCGCGGGGTCACCACGTCGATGTCGATGCAGTTCCTGGCGCCCGCTCGCGCCTGTGACCTGGTCGCCATCGGGCGGGTGCTGCGGCGAGGCAAGACGTTGGTGAACTGCGAGGTCGACGTCGTGACCGCCGACGGCGATGCCGTGGCGAAGGCGATCGCGACCTACAAGGTCGGTTAGCGGTCCCTCGCGAGCGGTGAGCGACCGCAAAATGCCGGAATTTGGGCGGCGTTTCGTGTACAGACACGGTCGCTCGCGGCAGTGAAAAAAGGGGCTACGGGGTGACTTCGGTGAGCCGGCCGGTCGCTACGTCGAAGATGAAACCGCGCAGCGACTCGTGCTTGGTGACGAACGGGCTCGCCTCGATTCGTCGCAGTGACTGCCGCACGTCCACCTCGAGGTCGATGAACGACTCGGCCGCCCACTCGGGCTTGATGCCGATCTCGTCCTGGATCTGCTGTTTGAAACCGTCGTCGGTGAAGGTCAGCATGCCGCAGTCGGTGTGGTGGATCAGGATGATCTCTTTAGTGCCGAGCAGCCGCTGGCTGATGGCCAGCGAGCGGATCTCGTCGTCGGTGATGACGCCGCCGGCGTTGCGGATGACGTGGGCCTCACCGTCGCCCAGACCGAGAATCCGGTAGACGTCGAGACGGGCGTCCATGCACGCCACCACCGCGACGTGCTTGCTCGGCGGCAGGGGCAGCGGACCGGAGAACGTCTTCGCGTACTCCTCGTTGTTCTTCAGATATTCGTCGGTCACAGACATCCGTCGACCATATAACCGCGCCCCCGAGAAGAGGCCCATGAAAATCAGGCCGATCGAATGACGGAGCAGATCACCGGCTGGGCAAGGTCACCACGAAGCGGGTGTCGCCGGGGGCGGTGACCACCTCGATGGTGCCGCGGTGGGCCTTGACGACGGCGGCCACGATCGCCAACCCGAGGCCGGTCCCCCCGTCGCGACGAGACCGTGACGAGTCGCCGCGAGCGAACCTCTCGAAGATCTCGGGCTGCAGCCACCCGGGGATTCCAGGGCCGTCGTCGGCGACGGTCAGCACCGCGGACCCGTCGCCGGCCGCGCGCAAAGAGGTCGTCACCGACGTGCCGGGCGGAGTGTGCGTACGCGCGTTGGCAAGCAGGTTCGCCAGCACCTGATGCAGGCGCGCCTGATCGCCGACCACGACGACGGGCTCCTCGGGCAGATCGAGCTGCCACCGATGGTCCGGCCCGGCGACGTGGGCGTCGCCGACCGCGTCGAGGATCAACCGGGAAAGATCCACCGACTCGCTCTGTAGCGGGCGCCCTGTGTCGAGTCTCGTCAGTAGCAGCATGTCTTCGACCAGTTCGGTCATGCGCCGCGTCTCGGACTCCACTCGGTTCATCGCGTGGGCGACGTCATCGGGGACGTCATCGCGTTTGCGTTGCGCCAGTTCGGTATAGCCGCGGATGGCGGCCAGCGGCGTGCGGAGCTCGTGGCTGGCGTCCGCGACGAACTGGCGCACGCGTGTCTCGCTGGCGTGCCGCGCCGACAACGCCGACGCGATCCGGTCCAGCATCCGGTTCAGCGCGGAGCCCAACTGCCCGACCTCGGTATGTACGCCGGCCGGGTCGACTTTCACGATCGGCGTCGGTAGTCGTACTTCGCCGCGGTCGAGCTCGAGATCGGCGACCTGGCGTGCCGCATCGGAAACCCTTGCCAACGGCGCGAGTTGGCGGCGGATGATCACGACGCCCGCCGTCGTCCCGCCGATCAACGCGGTCGCCCCGACCACGCAGAAGATGATCGCGACGGTGAACAACGTGTCGTCGACGTCGGAGGTGGGCAGCCCGATCACGATCGTGTCGCCGCGTCGGGGCGAATGCATTGCGACCACCCGGTAGCGGCCGAGCCCGTCGAGGTCGATGGTGGTCGGCGAGTCCGGCGCCACGCGCGCGAGTTGTTGTGCTGCGGCCGTGCTGATCTGGCTGCGGGTGCCGTCTGCTTTGATCACGCCGGCGTCGACCGGGGTGTCGCCCGACACGACCGCGCCGACGGTGCGGGCTGCCTGCCCCGGCGCGTTGAGAAACGCGGGCCCCGGCCCGAGATCGTCTCGGATCATCATGCGATGACGAAAACCCGGTCGTGGCAATCCCGGCGGCCCCGTAGGCGGGCCGAACTCGAACAGGCCGGCCGAACGTCGAGCCGTCTCGGCCAAACGCCCATCGAGTTGGTTGACCAGAAAGTGTTGCAGCGCAAGGACGGTCCCCATCCCGACCGACGCGCACACCAGTGCAAGCAACACGATTTGCGAAGCGAGCAGCCGAGCGCGCAACGACCACGTCCGCGGCCAGCGGATCCGCGTCGACGGCCCGTCAGCGCGCGGGCTTGAGGACATACCCGGCACCGCGCAGGGTGTGGATCATCGGCGCTCGCCCGTTGTCGATCTTCTTTCTCAGGTACGAGACGTACAACTCGACGACGTTCGAGCGGCCGCCGAAGTCGTAACTCCATACGCGATCGAGGATCTGCGCCTTGCTCAGCACGCGTTTGGGATTGCGCATCATGAACCGCAGCAGCTCGAATTCGGTCGCGGTCAAGGTGATCAGCTCACCGCCGCGCGTCACCTCGTGGCTGTCCTCGTCGAGCACCAGGTCACCGACGACGATCTTCGCACCGTCCGGTTCTGTGGCCACACCGGTGCGCCTCAGCAGCCCGCGCAGGCGCAGGACCACTTCCTCGATGCTGAACGGTTTGGTGACATAATCATCGCCGCCTGCGGTCAACCCGGCGATGCGATCCTCCACCGAATCCTTGGCGGTCAACAGCAGCAGCGGTAACCCGGGAATCTGCTCGCGCAGTCTGCGCAGCACGTCGAGACCGCTCATATCCGGCAGCATCACGTCGAGCACCACGACGTCGGGCGCGGTCTGGCGCGCCGAGGCGATGGCCGAAGCCCCGTCGGCGGCGGTCGTGATGGTCCAGCCCTCGTAGCGCAGGGCCATCGACATCAGCTCGGCGAGTACCGGTTCGTCATCGACAACCAGTACGTGGATCGGTGTGCCGTCGGCGCGACGCATGACGACTCGGCCCGAGTCCTGCTCGCTCACGCCGGGGGTCGCCACGGCTCCATTATCGCGGGCCCCATGAGGGGCGGCTGTGCGCTTCCTTGGTGCCGGCTGTGAAACCGCCCGGTTCGGTTAGCCGGTCGGCGCCGGTTCGGCGGTCACCGGCGGCGTGGCCACCGACGTCGTGGGGGTTTCGGGAGCCTTGCTGTCGGTAACCGTCTCACCGGTCGTGATCTCCGACGTCGTCACCGGTCCCGGGGTCACGGGTGGTTCGTCGTCCTGGGCGGCCGTGGTGGACGCGACCGAGAAGGCCCCCATCGCGAGCAGGGCAATGGTCCCGACCGCTGCCGAGAACAACTTGACCTGTTTCGTGTTCACTTCGGTCTCCGTTTGGTCCGGTGGGCGCGATCGCCGTCGCGGCCCGTCTAACAGCGCAAACAGGGTTCGTCGTCGAACCCTTAGGTGGTGGATAACCGAACGGAGGCCCGGCGAAACAGGCCGGTCACACCGCCCCAGGTGTTGGGCGGCCGCTCACCTCTTCACGGCAAACGGCGCAGTGCCCTTGATGGTCGGCTCCGCCCTGCCCACGCCGGGCGCCTCGGACGGTGTGGTCTGAGTGTCCGTCGCGCCGACGGTCATCCTCGGAATCGCGATCGAAGTCGGGTCGGACGTTTGGTCGACCGCCGCGCCGAGCGCCGTCAACGCGACGATCGCGCCGCCGCCGAGAACCGCAGAGATAGCTTTGACGTGAATTGTTCGTCGCTTCCCGTCACGAACCACTTGAGTCACTCCATTCGTGGTTACCCAGTCGCCCCGTCGGCGCGGCCACCGGTGAAACTCAGTTGCGCATTCACTGAACAGGGCGTTCCTGCGAGCGTGCTGGACCCTGGGTGCGTATTCGCCAAATCGCGCAGCTTGCCGCGCTCCACGGCCCGCATACCGGCCATCACGGCAGTCATCTCCTAACCTGAGCGCATGCAGCCGACCGACGGACGCTCCGCATGACGCGGTTCTTGGCGCGCCGACTGCTCAATTACGTCGTGCTGCTGGCACTGGCCTCGTTCCTCGTCTTCCTGCTCGCGTCGTGGCAGTTCGATCCCCTCGACAGCCTGGAGAGCCGCAACCCGCGCCCGCCACAGAGCGTCATCGACGCCAAACGCGTCGAACTCAATCTCGACAAGCCGGTGCTCGAGCAGTACGCCCACTGGGTATCGGGCGCCATCCGCGGCGACTTCGGTATGACCATCGGCGGGCAGCCGGTCACCGACGAGCTGTGGCGACGGGTGGGTGTCAGCCTCCGCCTGTTGGTGATCGGCTCGGTCGTCGGGACGGTGATCGGCGTGGCCGCCGGGGCGTGGGGCGCCATCAGGCAGTACCGGCTCAGCGACCGCGTCGTGACGGTGCTGTCCCTTCTGGTGATCAGCACGCCGACCTTCGTTCTGGCCAACCTCTTCATCCTGGCCGCGCTGGGCGTGAACAACGTGCTCGGCGTCCGGATCTTCGAATACACCGGCGAGACTTCGCCCTTCCCCATCGAGGGGGCGTGGAACCAGTTCGTCGACCGATTGCAGCACCTGGTGCTGCCCAGCATGACGCTCGCCATCTCCTCGATCGCGATCTACAGCCGCTACCAACGCAACGCGATGCTCGATGTCCTCGGTCAGGACTTCATCCGCACCGCGCGGGCCAAGGGCCTGACGCGGCGGCGCGCGCTCGTCAGGCACGGCCTGCGCACCGCGCTGATCCCGATGGCGACGTTGTTCGCCTACAGCGTCGCGGGTTTGGTGACCGGTGCGGTGTTCATCGAGAAGATCTTCGGCTGGTACGGAATCGGGGAATGGATCGTCACCGGCATCGGTAACCAGGACATCAACATCGTCGCGGCGATCACCGTGCTGTCCGGCGCGATGATCCTGTTGGCCGGCTTGCTCTCCGACGTGGTCTACGCCGCGCTCGATCCGAGGGTGCGGGCGTCATGACCGAACCCGCCACCACACAGAAGTCGACTACCGCGCAATCCGGCGTCTCGGAGGGCTTCGCGTCGCGACGAACGCTGGTGTTCCGCCGGTTCCTGCGCAACAAGCCGGCCGTCATCTCCCTGGTGCTGTTGGTGGTCATGTTCATCGGGTGCTACGCATCGCCGCCCCTGTTGCCCTACAGCTACAACGACCTCGACTACTTCGCGCTGCAGCAGCCGCCCAGCCCCGAGCACTGGTTCGGCACCAACGCGCTGGGACAGGACCTCTTCGCCCAGACGCTGCGCGGGATGCAGAAGTCGATGCTGATCGGTGTCTGCGTCGCGTTCATCTCGACGATCATCGCGGCGACTGTCGGCACGATCTCGGGGTACTTCGCCGACTGGCGAGACCCCGCCCTGATGTGGCTGGTCGACTTGATGCTGGTGGTGCCGAGCTTCCTGCTGATCTCAATCGTGGTGCAGCGCACCAAAGGTGACATCATCTGGATGATCGTGCTGCTGTCGTTGTTCAGCTGGATGATCAGTTCCCGGATCGTCCGTGGCATGACGATGAGCCTTCGCGACCGCGAATTCGTCGCGGCCGCACGCTATATGGGTGTCAGCAACTGGCGGATCATCATCCGCCACATCCTGCCCAACGTCGCGTCGATCATCATCATCGACACGGCGCTCAACGTCGGTGTGGCAGTGCTGGCCGAAACAGGACTGAGCTTCCTGGGTTTCGGCATCCAGCCGCCCGATGTGTCGCTCGGCACGCTGATCGCCGACGGGACGAAGTCGGCGACGACGTTCCCCTGGCTGTTTCTGTTCCCCGGCGGTGTACTGGTCCTGATCATCCTGTGCGCCAACCTCGTCGGCGATGGCCTGCGCGACGCGCTCGATCCGGGTGCGCGTCAGCTGCGGAGGCGCAAGCGATGAGCCTGCTCGAGGTCCGCGACCTCACCGTCGAGTTCCCCACGGACTCGGTACCGGTGGAAGCGGTGCGCGGCATGAACTTCGACGTCGGCAAGGGCGAGGTCGTGGCGCTGGTCGGCGAATCCGGGGCGGGCAAGTCGGCCAGCGCGATGGCCGTCGTCGGGCTGCTGCCCGAGTACGCCGAGGTGTCGGGTTCCATCCGCCTGCACGGCGACGAGTTGATCGGCCTGTCCGACCAGCGGATGTCGGCGATCCGCGGCAAGGCCATCGGCACGGTGTTCCAGGACCCGATGTCGGCGCTCACCCCCGTCTACACCGTCGGCGACCAGATCGCCGAGGCGATCGGGATCCACCAGCGCGGCATCGGTCGGCAGGCCGCCAGGAAGCGCGCGGTCGAACTGCTCGAGCTGGTCGGTATCGCCCAGCCCGACCGACGGGCCAAGTCGTTCCCGCATGAGTTGTCCGGCGGTGAACGCCAGCGGGTCGTGATCGCCATCGCCATCGCCAACGATCCCGACCTGATCATCTGCGACGAGCCGACGACCGCTCTGGACGTCACGGTGCAGGCGCAGATCCTCGAAGTGCTGAAGACCGCCCGCGATGTGACCGGCGCCGGCGTCCTGATCATCACCCATGACCTGGGGGTGGTCGCCGAATTCGCCGACCGCGCGCTGGTGATGTACGCGGGGCGTGCGGTCGAGGTGGCCGGCGTCGATCAGCTCTACCGCGACCGCCGCATGCCCTACACCGTCGGGCTGCTGGGCTCCGTGCCGCGCCTCGACGCAGCACAAGGCGCGCGCCTGATCCCCATCCCGGGGGCACCGCCGTCGATGGCCGCGCTGCCGCCCGGGTGCCCGTTCGCCCCGCGTTGTCCGCTTGCGATCGACGACTGCCGCGCGGCCGAGCCCGAGCTGCTGCCGATGGACTCCGGATCGGGCCATTTCGCCGCGTGCATCCGCACCGAACACGTCGTCGGCCGCAGCGCCGCCGAGATCTACGGCGTGTCCACGGCCCCGCCCGACACACCGTCTTCGGCCGAGCCGCCGGTGGTGCTGCGCGTCGATGATCTGGTCAAGACCTACAAGCTGACCAAGGGCGTGGTGTTTCGCCGCCAGGTCGGTGAGGTGCGCGCCGTCGACGGCATCAGCTTCGCACTGCACCAGGGTCGCACGCTGGGCATCGTCGGAGAGTCCGGATCGGGCAAGTCGACAACCTTGCACCAGATCCTGGCGCTGACCGCCCCGGAAGGCGGCTCTATCGAGGTGCTCGGCAAGGATGTGGCCTCACTCGACCGGCGGGCCCGCCGCGAGCTGCGAGGGGACCTGCAGGTGGTGTTCCAGGACCCGGTGGCCTCGTTGGACCCGCGGCTGCCGGTGTTCGAAGTGCTCGCCGAACCGTTGCAGGCCAACGGTTTCGACAAGCGCCGGCGCGACGAACGGATCGGCGAGCTGCTCGGCATCGTCGGGTTGCAACGTGAAGACGCCACCCGGTATCCGGCCGAGTTCTCCGGCGGGCAGAAGCAGCGCATCGGCATTGCGCGGGCGCTCGCGCTACAGCCGAAGATCCTCGCGCTCGACGAGCCGGTGTCGGCCCTGGACGTCTCGATCCAGGCCGGCATCATCAACCTGCTGTTGGATCTGCAGCAGCGGTTCGGGCTGTCCTATCTGTTCGTCTCCCACGACCTCTCAGTGGTGCGGCACCTGGCCCACCGGGTGGCGGTGATGTACAAGGGCACCGTGGTCGAGCAGGGCGACGGTGACCAGGTGTTCACCGACCCACAGCACGACTACACCCGGCGGTTGCTGGCCGCGGTGCCGCGACCGCAGGTGAATCGCCGCTAAAGTCGGACCGCATGAGGATGCGACGCTTTGCTGCGGCTTCCATGATCGCCGCGCTGACCCTGACCGCGTGCTCGGGAGGTTCCGAGGAAGCCCCCTCCGCTGGCGGCGAGGCGGCGGTGGGAAACACCAACGACATCAACCCGCAGGACGTCGCCAACCTGCAGCAGGGCGGCAACCTCCGGCTGTCGATCAACGAGTTCCCGCCGAACTTTAACCCGCTGCACATCGACGGCAACACCGGTGACAACAACTCGCTGATGAAACCGGCGATGCCGCGCGCGTTCCGGATCGGCCCCGACGGCTCGGCCACCGTCAACACCGACTACTTCACCGATGTGGAGCTGACGAGCACCGACCCGCAGGTCGTCACCTACACGATCAACCCGAAAGCGGTGTGGAGCGACGGCGCGCCGATCACCTGGGAGGACATCCAGTCCCAGATCAACGCCACGAGCGGCAAGGACGACCGGTTCGCGATCGCCGCGACCAACGGCAGCGACCGGGTCGAGAAGGTCGAGCGGGGCGTCGACGACCGCCAGGCCGTCATCACGTTCGCCGAGCCGTGGTCCGATTGGCGCGGGATGTTTGCGGGCACCAGCATGCTGGTGCCCAAGAGCTCGACGGAGAACCCGGAGGTCTTCAACAAGGGTCAGCTCAACGGCCCCGGCCCGTCGGCGGGGCCGTTCATCGTCTCCAACCTCGACCGTGGTGCCAAACGAATCACGTTGACCCGCAACCCCAAATGGTGGGGTGAGCAGCCGCTGCTGGACAGCATCACGTTCCTGGTCCTCGACGACGCCGCACGCATTCCCGCGCTGCAGAACAACACGATCGACGCCACCGGTCTGGCGACGCTCGACGAGATGGAGATCGCTCGACGCACGCAGGGCGTGACCATCCGGCGCGCGCCCGGTCTGGCCTGGTATCACTTCACGTTCAACGGCTCTCCGGGTTCGATTTTGGCCGACCCCGCGCTGCGACGCGCGATCGCCAAGGGCATCGACCGCAAGACCATCGCCGAAGTCACCCAGCGCGGGCTCGCCGACAACCCCGCACCACTGAACAACCACATCTTCGTCGCGGGCCAGGAGGGTTACCAGGACAACAGCGGCGTTATAGCCTTCGACCCGGAGAAGGCCAAGCAGGAACTCGACGCGCTCGGTTGGCGACTCAATGGCCAGTTCCGGGAGAAGGACGGCCGCCAACTCGTGATCCGCGACGTGCTGTTCGACTCGCTCAGCACCCGGCAGTACGGACAGATCGCGCAGAACAACCTCGCCCAGATCGGCGTGAAACTGGAGTTGGATGTCCGGCCTGCGGCCGGTTTCTTCACCGACTACGTCACCGTCGGCAACTTCGACATCGCTCAATTCTCCTGGAGCGGTGACGCTTTCCCGCTCGCAAGCCTGACGCAGATCTACCGGACCGGAGCCGAGAGCAATTTCGGACAGATCGGCAGCCCGCAGATCGACGCGAAGATCGAGCAGACCGTCGGCGAACTGGATCCCGCGAAAGCCCGGGTGCTGGCCAACGAGCTGGACAAGATGCTGTTCGAAGAGGTGTTCAGCCTGCCGTTGACCCAGTCGCCGGGAAACATCGCGACGCGAAGCAATCTGGCGAACTTCGGTGCGTTCGGCCTGGCCGACGCCGACTACACGAAGATCGGCTTCATGAAGCCCTAGTGCAGGCGCGGCCGCAATCGCTGCGGGTCGATCGCCGCTCCCGCTTCGAGGTCGTCGATGAGCGTCTGGGCATAGTCGACGAGTCCCGGGACGTCGACGTCGTGGGCGACCGAGGCGTCGGCCAGACCAGCGCGTGCGCGGTCCAACACCGCCAGCGCTCCCTGGGTGTTTCCGCGTTGGATGTGCGTGATGCCGACGGCGAGTTGGGCCAGGCTCTGCCAGAGCGTGCGTTCGGCGTCCGGGCCGTTCTTCCACGCCGCCTCCAACACCTCGTGCGCGTGAAACGCCATGCCGTCGTCGAGGAGCTCCTGGGCGTAGGCGAGGGTCTCGGTCGGCGGCAGGTCGAGGTCGTCGGGGATGCGCTCGACACCCTCGCTGCCGTGGGGCAGCGGCCGCCCTAGAGCATCGCGGGGTCGGGTGTTGCGGGGACGCCCGGCGTCGTCGCGGTCGCGCTCGGCCATGGAACCATCTTGACACTCGCGGCTATCAGGCACGCAGTAGCTCGGCGGCCTTCTCCCCGATGAGCACGCTGGGCGCGTGGGTGTGCCCGCGGATGATCGCCGGCATCACCGACGCGTCGGCGACTCGCAGCCCTTCGACGCCGCGGACGCGCAGATTCGGGTCGACCACGCTCGCGTCGTCGCGGCCCATGCGGCACGTGCCGACCGGGTGGTACAGCGTGTGCGAGAACGTGGCGAGCGCGCGTTCGAGCGTCGCTTCATCGAGCGCCGCTGAGTCGAGGGGCCGCGCGATCTTGCCGATGACGCCCTCGAGCGCGGGCGCCTGGGAGATGATGGCGCAGATACGCAGGCCGGCCATCACCGCCGCACGGTCGGCGCCGTCGGGATCGGTGAGATAGCGCGGGTCGATGATCGGCTTGTCCGCCGGGTCGGCCGAACGCAGTTCGATGGTGCCGCTGCTGGCCGGCTTGAGCAGGACTGTCCCCAGGACGACGGCGTGCGTGTCGTAGGGGTCGCCGATGCCCTCCTCGAAGAACGGGGCCGGGGCGAAGATCAGCTCCAAATCGGGCAGCGCGAGGTCGGGTCGGCTCCGGACGAAACCGTAGGCCTCCCCCACGTTCGAGGTGAGCATCCCGCGGCGTCGCAGCAGGTAGTTGAGCAGCTGAAGCGGCTTCTCGGCGGCGAACAGACTGTCGTTGGGAACGTCGAAGCCGAGTGCCGCGATGAAGTGGTCGAGGAGGTTGGCTCCGACGTCCGGGGCATGGACCAGCGTCTGGATGCCGTGCTCGGCCAACCGTTCGCCGTCGCCGATGCCCGACAGCATCAACAGCTGCGGGCTGTTGATGGCGCCGCCGCACAACACCACCTCGCGCCGGGCCTTCATGACGCGACGGGCACCGTTCTGGTCGATCTCGACGCCGACGGCGCGCCGGCCCTCGAACACCACCCTGGTCGCCAGCGCCTCCGTTTCGAGCGTGAGGTTCTTGCGCTTGAGGGCGGGCTTGAGGTAGGCATCGGCGGCGCTCCACCGGGCACCGCGGCGCTGGGTGACCAGCGTCTCGCAGAAGCCTTCTGGCGCTGCCTGGTTCGGCTTCTCGATGCGGTAGCCGCACTCCTCGGCAGCGGTGAGCCATTTGGCGGTGGCGCTGCGCGGGCTGCGCTGCTTGCTGATGGAGAGCGGACCCGCTTCGATACGGCGCAGGTACGGCTCGAGGTGCGCGTAGTCCCACTGCTCGCCGGCGGCCTGGCCCCATTCGTCGTAGTCGGCGGCGAATCCACGGACCCACATCATCGCGTTCATCGACGATGACCCGCCGACCATCTTGCCTCGCGGCCAATAGATTTGGCGGCCGTCGAGCTCTTTCTGCGGTTCGGTCAGGTAGTCCCAGTCCATCGGGCCGCGGAACAACTTGACGAAGCCCGCGGGGATGCGGATGAACTTGTCCTTGTCATGCGGACCCGCTTCCAGTGCGACGACCCGGACGGACGGATCGTCGCTGAGCCGGGCGGCCACCACCGACCCTGCCGAGCCGGTTCCCACGACGATGTAGTCGGCTTCCATCCGCCGGAGTCTAGGTTTTCCGGGACGGAGAAACGCGCAAGTGGAGGAAACCCGACCGGAGATCGGCGCCACCGACCGCCGGTCCGTACACGGATGCGGCTATGCCGTGAGCGCGATGTGCTGGGCTCCGTCGACGGCCGCGTACCGCTGCGGGCTGCACGTCAGCACGATGACCTGCCCGTCGCCGCCCACCGCGTTGAACACCGCACCCATCTTGACCAGGCGGTCGGGATCGGTGAATCCGAGCGCGTCGTCGATGACCACCGGCACGCTGTCCTCCTTGGCCACCAGCGCCGCGCTGGCCAGCCGCGCCACGATGCCGAGTTGTTCCTTGGCCCCACCGGACAGCGAGTCGTATGGCACGGTGCGGCCCGACAGCGTACGGGTGCAGATCCGTAGCGCACTGTCGACTTCCACCTCGAAGCTGTCCCCGAACACCATGCGGCCCAACCGCTCCACTTCGCCGCGGAACGGCTCGACGTAACGCAGCCGGGTGGAGTCGCGGTGCCTAGCGATCACCGACCGCAACAGCTCCGCGGCCCGCGCGCGGTGCTGCACTCTTTCGTATTCGGCGAGGGCGTGCTCCCGCTCCGTCTCCGCCTCGTCGAGCTTGCCCTTGCGGCCCTCGGTGCCGTACACCGTCAACCGCGTGCTGACTTCCCGCAACTCCTCAGCCATCTGGTCGTGCCCGGCCGACAGGGTGTCGGCCCGGCGCGTCGCCTCCTGAAGAGCCGCGGCCACGGCGTCGGGCTCGGCGCGGGCCAGCTCCTGGCTCAATTCCTCGACCAGCGCCGTGGCCCGCAGCGCTTCGTCGGCATGCGCCTGAGCCCGCACCGCCAGCTCGTCGTCACCGACAGTGGCGCGCTGCCCCTCCAACCGTTCCCGGGCAAGCGCAAGCTCGGACTGCGCACCGGCCAACTTCTCGTGCTGCACGGTCGATCGGGTGTCGCACTCCCCCAACCGCTTAGCGGCCTCCTCGGCGACCTTGCGCTGCTTTTCACAATCGGCGATCGCCTGCTTCTGCGCGGCGCTCGCCGCGTCGAGCTCGGCGCGGGCTGCGTCGGCGTCGATATCGAACAGTTCGGCCACCTCCGGCTGACGCGCCTTGAGGTCAGCAAGCCGCGCCCTGAGCCGGTCGGCCGGTTCGTCGCCCGTCAGCACCTCGACCCTCGCGCCCAGCCGGTCCCGGGTGGTGATCAACTGCTGCCGCCGCTGATCGAGGGCGCGTGCCTCGGCGACGTCGTTCACGCCGCACGCCGTCAGCGCCGACGCCAGCATATCTTGTGCCGCATTGAGTTTGGCTTGCGTCTGCGAGGCGGGCGTGCCGGGCACCAGCCGAGCGATCAGCAGGTCCGGCACCTCGATGGCGGTCTCGGCGCTGATGCTGGCCCTCCACGCCTCGCCGGCGCCGAGGGTGATCGCCTGGCCCCCGACGCGTACCTCGACGTCGGCCGTCGCGATCAGCTCGATGTGGGCCGACGCCAGCTCGACCTGTGCCGCCACGGCGTCGACCGTCGCTTTGGCGGATTCGATGGCCCGCATTCTCTCACCGGTCACCCGAACCTCGGCGAGTTCGTCCAGCACGCCGTCGAGTTCACGCTGAGCGGTCTCGATCTTCGACAGTTGCGCGGTGATGCGATCGGCCTCGTCGCGGTCGGCAAGGCGTTGAACGGCGCTGCGCGCCGCTTCGACGCGGGACTGAGTGTCCGCCAACGCTTTCCGTGCCTGCTCGGCGGCGGCCTCGGCGAGCTCGGCCACCTCGGCGGCCGTCGACTGGTTCTCGCCGGCCTGGGCCGCCGCAGTCTCTAGGTCGGCCATCGCGGCGGTCCGCTGCTCGATGTCGGCACGCAGGCGGCGCCGCTCCTCGACCGCGGTACGCGACGTGTCGTGGTTGGCCTGCGCCGCCGCGAGAACCAACTCGGCTTCCTTGAGCTGTCCCCTCAGCGCGGCCACCTCGTCGGCGGCGTTCTGCGCAATGGCGACCTGCTTCGCCGCGTCGGTGCGCTGTGCGGTCAACCGGGCCAGTTCGTCGGTGAGCGCGGCGTGCCTGCGAACAGCGTCGTCAACCTGCGCGACGGCGGCCGCCGCCTCGGCCAACACCTCCTCGGCCGTTCGCAATCGATTGACGGCAGCGGCCCATTCACCCGTGGGCCTGCCGGTGCGGGTGAAGTAACGCAGGTATTCGTCTTCGACGCGGTCGACCAGCAGCGGTTCGGCACCCGAAAGTTGCACGGCCTCACCGGCAGCCACGTCGAGCGCACGGGACAGCGCGTCACATCCGGACAGGTCCACCGCCGCCGTCGACCCGGACTGCAGCACCCGCTGGGCCTGCCACAGGCACGTGTCGACGGTCTCGTCGAGCATGGCCCGAACGCGGTCGTGCGCCTCGTCGCCGGTGAGCTGTTCGCGGCGCGGCTCCACAATCGTCAGCTCGGTCTCAAAGCGTTTGTGGAAACGCTTGCGGTACACGAAACGATATGGGCCGGTCGAGATCTCGGCCTCGACCTCGGCACCGACGTCGGCATGCGTCGGCTTGACCTCTTTCACCTCCTTTTTCGCCGACCGGTCCTTGGCTTCGATCAGCAGGTCCAGCGCCTCGATCATCGACGACTTGCCGATCTCGTTCGCCCCGCTGACGATCACCACGCCGTGGTCGGGAAATTCGATCTCCCGGCGGGTGATACCTCGGTAATTGGTGAGGACCAGACGGTGCAGTTTCACGCCACACCCCGATCCGATAGCCGCAGCAGCAACGCCAGGGCCGCTCGGGCGTCATCGGCCGCCTCGCCGTCCGAGCGTGCGGTCGCGACCAGTTCGTCGACGGCCGATGCGGCGAAGCCGCCGATACCGAGGTCGTCGAACTCGCCGTCGGCGGGAACGACCGCGATGTCGCTCTGCTTGTCGTCCACCCTCAACGCGGCGAAGAGTCGGGCGTACTTGTCCAGGCAGGTGTCGAGGGCGGCCTTGTCGGTGACCGTCAACGATCCGGTCAACGCGAGCCGGACCACGGTGCGTTCCTTGTCCGGCAACAGATCCAGGTTGATGTCCAGGTCCGCGACGTCGCGGTCGCTGTCCACTCCGCGGCGCAGCGTGACGAACCGCCAGCGGCCCACCTTCCGCGGTTCGACGGTCACCGGACGGGCAGGGTCGTCCTCGTCGATGTCGACGATCAGCACATGGCCCGGGTCCGTTTCGATGTCGTCGTAGTTGGTGACCTCCGGCGACCCGGAATACCAGATCCGCCCGGTGGACCCGACCTGCATCCGAGAGTGCTTGTCCCCCAGAGCCACATAGTGCGCGGCGCCCCGATCGACGGCCGCCTCCAGCGCCGCCAGCCGAATCAGCGACGGCCGCTCCTTGTCCGGCACGAAGATGTCCACACCGCCGTGGCCGACGACGACCCGCGTCACCCCGTCGGCGGAAAGACCCTCGAGCACGCCCGCAACGGGGTCCGACGACGGCGCCTTCGAGGTCCACGGCGCCGCGACCAGTTCGAGGCCGGGCCGCACCTCGTGCACACCGGCGCGGTCGAGGACCGACACGTTGTCGGGGCACTCGGCGACGAACAGCGGGCTGGTGTAGACCGACGAGGCGTCGAGCGGGTCGTGGTTGCCCGGCAGCAGATAGACGGGAACGCCGATGGTGCGCATGGCCTCGAGCGACTGGCTGATGTCGCGTGGCGCGAGCTGGTTGTGCTCGAAGACGTCGCCGGCGACGACGACGAACTCCGCACCGGTCTCGGCGGCCACCCGTCCCAGCTCGGCCACCGCGTCGCGGCGCGCTGCCGAATAACGGGGCTGCGCCTCACCATTGAGGAAGTATCGCGTCATCCCGAGTTGCCAGTCGGCGGTGTGCACGAATCGCATCTCAGCGCCCCCTTCCCCTGGTGTGTTTGCCGGGCACCGCGAGTGTAGGGCGGCACGCCGACAAGTCCCGGGAGGTGCGGCGGCATGCCTTACCGTTAGTCCGGTGACCGACCGGTACCGCACGCTGCTGTTGCTCCGGCACGCCAAGTCGGACTACCCGCCGGGGGTCGGCGACCACGACCGCCCGCTGGCGCCGAGGGGCGTGCGCGAGGCCGGGTTGGCCGGCGACTGGCTGCGCGCCCACGCGCCCGCCGTCGACGCCGTGTTGTGTTCCACCGCGACCCGCACCCGCGAGACGCTCGCACGCACCCGCATCGCCGCGCCCGTCGAGTACCGCGATCGCCTCTACGACGCGACTCCGGGAGCGGTGATCGACGAGATCAACCGGGTCCAATCACACTTCGACTTCGAGGTCGGCACCCTGCTGGTGATCGGCCACGAGCCAGCGATGTCGGGTGTCGCGCTCGGCCTGGCCACCGTGGACGGCAGCAACACCGGTGCGGCCGAACAGATCTCGCTGAAGTTCCCGACGTCGTCCATCGCGGTGTTGCGCACCGGCGAACCGTGGAACCGGCTCACCCTCGACGGCGCCGCGCTGGTCACCTTCCACGTGCCGCGCTAGCCGGCGAAGCTACGCGCGGGTGGCGAGCGTCAACTCCATCAGCTTGATCGCCATTCCGCAGGCGTCCATCCCCGGCGACTGCGGGTTGATCCACCAACCGACCACCCCGGCCGCGTCGCTGGCCACACCGCACGCCCCGTTCGGATCGTTCGGCCGCATCACGATGGACTGGATCCCAGCGACCCTGCGGTCTTCGATCCGATAGTCCAGTCGCTGGGCCACCTCGCGCTCGTGGTCCAGATCGCCCTGTTCGAACCAGAATCTGGTGATGTCGATGAGGCCACCCGGGTTGGCCGCCTGCCAGCGGCACACCGCACCGACGAACGTGCTCTGGATGTCGAGGGGGTCGGCGCCGACGGTCTCGGCGAGGATGTCTTCGGTCAGCACCTCGCACTCCTTGAGCAGGTTCGGGTACTGGCGCTCGGAGTCTTCGTTGCGCGGTCCGCCGCCCGTCCCCGATTTGGCCGCCGTGCCTTCGACCGTCTGGGTGCAACCGGTGAGCACGGACAACGAAGCGAGCACGGCGACCATGCCCGCGATCAGCCGACGAGCGGACGCGGTTCTCATTCGGAGTTCACAATCGATTGGCGGGTCAGTTCCTTGGCCACCTCGCACGGATCCGGGAACGGCTTCGCGCCGTAGCTGACCGACCACTCGATGAAGTCGTCGTCGAACTGGATGCCGATCTCGCAGAGGTTGACGCCGTTGATCGGGTCCTCGCTGTACCCGATGAACCCGTCGTGGCCTTCGATGCTGATGTCTTCGACCGCGGTGCGCGACAGTTCCATGGTCTTGCGTTCACGCCCGATCGGGCTGCCGCGGAACCAGGTGAACGAGAAGTGCGGACCCAGGATGCTGCCACCGGCCAGCCACTGACATCCGACGGAGGTTTTCGCGGTGTTGATCAGCCCGGGAATCCGGGTCTGCTTGATGACCTCCTGGTCGCTGATGCCGCCGCATTGGGGGAAGAACGGGCCGTGCGAGACGTTCTCCGTGGGAGCTGTGGTGTCCTCGGGCACTTGCGGGCCTGCGGGTTCGGAATCCGAGCATGCGGACAGCGGAATGACCACGGCGGCCGCGAGGGCCAGGCAGCGGGTCACGCGCGTGCTGTGAGTCACGCCATGCACTGTAGCGGCAGCTCTGGGGGTCAACCACCGACATGCCGGTTGACCTGCCCATATATCGGATGTGCGACAGTAACGGGATGCTATGGGCGCTGCTGCGACAGTACGCGCGGCCATATCGGGCGCTGCTCGCCACCGTCGCCACGCTGCAATTGGTCAGCACGCTCGCCTCGCTGTACCTGCCGACGGTCAACGCCGCGATCATCGACGACGGCGTCGCGGTCGGGAACCTGCGCCGGATCGTCGAACTCGGCGGTGTGATGCTGGCGGTCACCGCACTGCAGGTGGTGTGCGCGGTGGGGGCGGTGTACTTCGGCTCGCGGGCGGGCATGGGCGTCGGCCGCGACCTGCGCGCGGCGATGTTCAACCACGTGACCGGGTTCTCGGCCGAGGATGCTGCACGATTCGGGGCACCGTCGCTGCTCACCCGCACCACCAACGACGTCCAGCAGATCCAACTGCTGGTGCAGCTGACCTGCACCATGCTGGTCACCGCGCCGATCATGTCGATCGGCGGAATCTTCATGGCGCTGCATCAGGACGCCGGGCTGTCCTGGCTGCTGTTGGTGAGCGTGCCGATCCTGGCCTTGGCCAACTACTGGATCGTGCGTCACCTGCTTCCGATCTTCCGCCGCATGCAACGAATGGTCGACGACATCAACCGGGTGATGCGCGACCAACTCACCGGCCTGCGTGTGATCCGCGCGTTCGCCCGAGAACCGTTCGAACGCAACCGGTTCGCCGAAGCCAACCACGCGCTGGCCGACACCGCGCTCGAAGCCGGACGGTGGCAGGCGCTGATGCTGCCCACGACGACACTGGTGATCAACGTCTCGAGCGTCGCGTTGATCTGGTTCGGTGGGCTGCGGATCGACGCCGGGCAGATGCAGGTGGGTTCGCTGATCGCGTTCCTGGCCTATTTCATGCAGATACTGATGGCGGTCCTGCTGGCCACGTTCATTCTCGTCATCATCCCGCGTGCGTCGGTGTGTGCTGAGCGGATATCCGAGGTGCTGTCGGTCGCACCGCACATCGTCAGCCCCGAAGACCCGGTGCGGCCGTCGAGGATCCGGGGCGAGATCCGGTTGGAGGCCGCGACATTCAGCTATCCCGGCGCTGAACGACCTGTACTGCAGGGTATTTCGCTGACGGCACGCTCGGGTACAACGACGGCGGTGGTCGGCTCCACCGGGTCAGGCAAGTCGACGCTGGTGTCGCTGATCTGCCGGATGTACGACGCGACGAGCGGTTCGGTGTATCTCGACGGCGTCGACGTACGCGACTACGACCCCGAGCAGCTGTGGTCGGTGCTCGGCCTGGTGCCGCAGCGCGGATACCTGTTCTCGGGCACCGTCGCTGACAATCTGCGGTACGGCAAATCGGATGCCACCGACGAGGAGATGTGGGCCGCGCTGCGAGTGGCCGCGGCCGACGACTTCGTGCGCGCCCACCCCGACGGCCTGGACATGAAGGTCGCGCAGGGCGGGGCTAATTTCTCGGGCGGACAGCGTCAGCGGCTGGCGATCGCCCGGGCGGTGATCCGCCGACCCGCGGTGTATCTGTTCGACGACGCGTTCTCCGCACTCGACGTGCACACCGACGCCCGCGTGCGCTCTGCGCTGCGTGAGGCGTCGGCAGAAGCGACGGTCATCGTTGTCGCCCAGCGCATCTCCACCGTGATCGAGGCAGATCAGATCGTGGTGATCGACGACGGCCGGATCGTCGGCATCGGCACTCACGAAACCCTGCTGAGGGACTGCCCGCAGTACGCCGAGTTCGCCGACTCCCAGTCGCTCGCCATCGTCGGGGACACCCAGTGACCGGCCCGATGGGCCGGCCGATCCGCGGCGTGATGCAGGCCCCGACCCAACGCTCGCGCGACTTCAAGGGTTCGGCGATCCGCTTGGTCAAGCGGCTGACACCGCAACGCGGCCTGACCGCGTGCGTCATACTCCTGGGCGTCGCGGGCATCGCGATCAGCGTCATCGGCCCGCGAATACTGGGGCACGCCACCGATCTTCTGTTCAACGGCGTCGTCGGCCGTGCGCTGCCCGCGGGGATCACCAAGGAGCAGGCCATCGACGCCGCCCGCGCCCGTGGTGACAGCACCTTCGCCGATCTGCTGTCGGGGATGAACGTCGTCCCGGGGCGAGGTGTCGACTTCGAGGCCGTCGGGCGGACCCTGCTGCTCGCGTTGGGGCTGTATCTCGTCGCCGCATTGATGGTGTGGTTGCAGGCCCTGCTCCTCAACGTCGCGGTGCAGCGCACCATGGCCACGCTGCGCTCCGACGTCCAGGACAAGCTGCATCGAATGCCGCTGTCGTATTTCGACTCTCGTCAACGCGGCGAGGTGCTCAGCAGGGTGACCAACGACGTCGACAACATCCAGGGCTCCTTGTCGATGACCATCAGCCAGCTGTTGACGTCCGTGCTGACGGTGTTCTCGGTGCTGGTGATGATGTTGACCATTTCACCGCTTCTGACACTGCTGACCGTGGTGACGGTGCCGCTGTCGCTGTGGGCGACCCGGGCCATCGCGCGCCGGTCGCAGCGACTGTTCGTCGCGCAATGGGCGAACACCGGCAGGCTCAACGCCCACATTGAGGAGACCTACAGCGGCTTCACGATCGTCAAGACCTTCGGTCACCGTGCCGCGGCGCAGGAGCGGTTCCGCGAGTGCAACGACGACGTGTATCACGCCGCCTTCGGCGCCCAGTTCTTCTCCGGTCTGGTCGGGCCGGCCACCACGTTCATCGGCAACCTGAGCTATGTCGCGGTCGCCGTGGTCGGCGGGTTGCAGGTGGCCACGGGCCAGATCACGCTGGGCAGTATCCAGGCGTTCATCCAGTACGTCCGCCAGTTCAACCAGCCGCTGACGCAGGTCGCGGGCATGTACAACACGCTGCAGTCCGGTGTGGCCAGTGCGGAGCGGGTTTTCGACCTGCTCGACGCGGAAGAGGAGGCGCCCGATCCCGCGGACCGGCTACCGGTCGCAGAGCCGGGAACGGGCGGGCAGGCCGGTCGGGTGGAGTTCGAGGACGTCACGTTCGGCTACCACCCCGACACCCCGGTGATCCGGAATCTGTCGCTGATCGCCGAACCCGGCAGCACGGTGGCGATCGTCGGGCCGACGGGCGCGGGTAAGACCACGCTGGTGAACCTGCTGATGCGGTTCTACGACGTCGACTCCGGCCGGATCCTGGTTGACGGCGTGGACATCTCGACGGTCAGCAGGGACTCGCTGCGGTCCCGCATCGGGATGGTGCTCCAGGACACCTGGCTGTTCGCGGGCACCATCTTCGAGAACATCGCCTACGGCAGACCTGATGCCTCCGAGGACGAGGTGATCGCGGCGGCCAAGGCGGCATACGTCGACCGGTTCGTCCACATGCTTCCCAACGGCTATCAGACCCACGTCAGCGACGACGGCGCCTCCATCAGCGCCGGCGAAAAACAGCTCATCACAATCGCGCGCGCGGTGCTGGCCCAGCCCAGCCTGCTGATCCTCGACGAGGCGACCAGCTCGGTGGATACCCGCACCGAGCTGCTGATCCAGCAGGCGATGGCCGAGTTGCGCCGCGACCGAACGAGTTTCATCATCGCCCACCGGCTATCGACCATCCGGGACGCCGACCGCATCGTGGTGATGGACGCTGGCGAGATCGTCGAACGCGGCACCCATGCGGAGTTGGTCGCTAAGCATGGCGCTTATTGGTCCATGACGCAGGCCTAAGCGTCGTACGCTCAAGGCGATGAGCGAAACGGTCTACACGTTCTGCCGGATCTGTCTGGCCTCATGCGGACTCGAGGTGACGGTCGAGGACAACCGCGTCACGAAGATCGCCGCCGACAAGCAGAATCCGCACAGCTGGCGGGACTTCTGCGCCAAGGGCCGCACCGCACACAGGCTCGTCGAGCATCCGCGCCGGATCCTCAACCCCATGCGCCGCGTCGGCGATTCCTACGTGGAGGCCACCTGGGACGAGGCCATCGCCGACATCGCCACCAGGATGAACGCCGCGATCGAGGCGGGTGGACCCGACGCAGTCGGCGTCTACTACGGCAACCCTGCGGGCTTCTCCTCGTCCAACGTCATCTTCATGAACGGCTGGCTGGACGCGCTCGGGACCCAGAACCGCTACGCCGTGGGCTCGGTCGACCAGAACGCGATGCACGTCGTCGCGGAGGCGATGTACGGCTCGATGCTGATGGTGCCCGTGTCCGACGTCGACAACTGCGACTACTTCCTGCTGGTCGGCACGAACCCCGCTGTGAGCGCGTGGAATTGGCTCGAGACGGTACCCGGTGGGTGGCGACGTGCACTGGCACGTCAACAACAGGGCGCGACGATCGTGGTGGTCGACCCGCTGCGCACCGAATCCGCCGAGAAGGCCGACGTGCACCTCGCGGTGCGTCCGGGGCAGGACTGGGCGCTGCTGCTGGCGATGGTGAAGGTCATCCTCGATGAGCGTCTCGAACATCGGCAGGACTGCGCGGAACTGGCCACCGGAGTCGGCGATCTGCATGCGCTGGTCGCCGACGTCGACCTCGACGAACTCGCCGCCCGCTGCGACATCCCCCGCGACCAGATCGAGCGGGTTGCCCGCGACTTCGCCGCAGCGCGCGGCGCCATGGTGGTCACGCGCACCGGGGTGTCGTTGCACATGGCGGGCACCGTCGCCGAGTGGCTCGGGCATGTGCTCAACGTGATCACCGGCCGGATGGACCGCCCCGGCGGACGCCGCTTCGAACCCGGCTACGTCGACGCGATCCGGATGTCGGCGATGGTCAAGGCCAAGCCGCACTACAGTCGGCTGCTGGGCCGCGAAATGGTCGCGGGCGCACACGCACTCAGCGAGTTGCCTGACGAGATCACCACACCGGGCCACGGTCAGATTCGCGCGCTGTTGATCAACTGCGGCAACCCCGTGATCTCCGGCCCCGACGGCGACAAGCTGGACCGTGCCCTGGCCGATCTGGACCTGTTGGTCGCGATCGACTTCGTCCAGCGGGAGAGCCACCGCCATGCACACTGGCTGCTGCCCGCGGCCCACTGGCTCGAGCGCAACGACCTGCTCGCGTTCACCAGCAACATGCACGACGAGCCATATCTGCAGTACGGCGCCAAGGTCGTCGAGCCGCCGCCGGGAGTGCGGCAGGAGTGGCGCATCTTCACCGACCTCGCGATCGCGATGGGCAGACCGCTGTTCGGCGCCAAGGGCCTCAACGGATTCATCAAGGCAACGCGGGCCGCGGCGCGTGTGACGCGCAGGCCGGCCCTGGAGTTCGGACCGCATTGGATCGACCGCCTGGTCGTGGCGACCTCACGAAAGATCAACGGGCGCAGGATCAAATGGCGAGACGTCATATCGCACCCGCACGGCTGGGTGTTGGGTCCCCGCGAGTTCGGGCATTTCCGCGACGCGTTGAGAACCGACGACAAGAAGGTGCACGCGGCACCATCCGAGTTCGTCGCGCGGACCCGCGAACTGCTCGCCGATCCGCTTCCGGCGGCACCCGTCGGCTATCCGTTCCAGTTGGCCAACCGTAGGCACCGGCACTCGATGAACTCGTGGCTCAACGACTTACCCGGGCTTCATCCCGCCGGTAAGGGCAACGACGTGATCATTCACCCGAAGGACGCGGCCGATCTCGGGGTGGGCGACGGCGACCTGGTCAGGGTATTCTCTCCGGTCGGCGAGGTCGAGTTGACGGCGGTGGTGGACGACCGTCCGCGTCAAGGGGTGATCATCGTCGACCACGGTTGGGGCTCACGGGTTTTCGATCCGCGCGGCCACGACGCGCCGGTCTCCTACGGCGCGAACCGCAACCTGTTGGTCGAAGGCGCTCCGGTGGACCCGCTGTCCCAGACGGCGGCGTTGAGTTCGCAATACGTTGGCGTGGAGCGGATCTAGAGGTTCGGGCCCTCGGCCCGCAGTTCGTCGACGTTGCGCATCGCCTCGCGCAGCTTGCCCAGCCACTCCTCGGCGTGCTCACCGACCAGCCGCACCGACCACACCAGCGCATCCGAGCGGGACCGCGCCACACCCGCGTCGACCAGCGTGTCGAGCACCTGACGTTCGGGTTGGCGCAGTCGCGTCATCACCGGAACGGCCATGTTGGTGAACATGATTCGCTCATAGCTGTCGGCGACCGGCGCCCCGATCTCGATGCCCCACGCGACCTTGCGCCCGTAGCGCGCCTCGGCCTCATCGGCGATGCGCATGCGTTCGGCGCGGGTCTCCTCACGGAACCGCGCGGCCCGTCCGGATGCGCGGGCCTCGCTCTCGTCGCCTTCGGGTTCCGCGAGCCTTCCGATGACGGTGATTTCCTCGCGGTCGACCACCACCGTCGGGTCTCCGCCGAACCAGCTCTCGGGAAGCCGACCGGCGAACCAGTCGGCGGCGTCGCCCGCATCGGGCTGCTGAGCCTGTTGCCAGCCGCCTTGGCGGCGCCGGCCATGGATGTCGTGTCGCATGATTACATGCTTACACCGTTACACCCCTACGAGGTGACTGTTCGCTGAGAGCGAACGCTCCAGGTCAGAAGGGGTTATCGACACCGACAAAACCGGACGACGTCTGTGACTAGCCGCGCTTGCGCAGCAGCAGCGCGCCGCCGCCGACGATCGCAGCGATCAACAGCAGAACGGCCAGCGTCGGGCTGACCAACCACCACACCAGCCCGACCGCGATGAGCGCAGGTGAGGCTACGAAGAGCACCATGCCCGGATGCTGCTTGAGGACCGCGAAGGCGCCCTGCGCCCGGACCCGGTCGATTTCCTTTGCCATGGCACAAGAATGCCAGTCGTCGAGTGGTTTCGGGCGGGATGGATCAGTGCGAAAAAGTACCTCACTACAGGAGGGCCGCCGGATTATTTTGTAAACCATGACAGCACCGAACAACGGAAGCTGGCGACCCGATCCCGAAGGTCGCTACGAGTACCGCTGGTGGGACGGGCGCAACTGGACCGACCAGGTGTCGCACCAGGGTCAGGTCGGCAGGGCGCCGCTGACGTCACTCGGCGGGCCCCCGCCGGCATCCCAGGCACCTCCGCAACAGACGGCGCCGCCCCAGGCCATGGCGGTCGGACAGCCTGCAGGCGACGGCTTCGGAGGGATCAGCGGCGATCTGGTGGACGGCCGGTTCAGCGAAAAAGAAGCCAAGGCCATCGCCAACCAGAACACCAAGATGTTGCGGGTGCGCCTCGGGGAGCCGTTCATGGCCCGGCAGGGCTCGATGGTGGCCTACCAGGGCAATGTCGACTTCGCGTTCGAGGGCGGCGGCGCCTCGAAGTTCATCAAGAAGGCGCTGACAGGTGAAGGGCTGCCGCTGATGCGCTGCCAGGGGCAGGGCGACGTCTTCCTCGCCGAGCGGGGCTACGACGTGCATCTGCTGCAGCTGACCAACTCCGGGTTGTCGATCAGCGGTAAGAACGTGCTGGCGTTCTCGTCGAACCTGAACTGGAACATCGAGCGTGTGCGGGGCGGCAGCATTGCGACCGGCGGCCTGTTCAACACCACGCTGCGCGGGACCGGTTGGGTGGCGCTGACGACCGACGGGCCCCCGGTCGTGCTCAATGCCGCTGAGGCGCCGACGTTCGCCGACACCAATGCGGTGGTGGCGTGGTCGGCGAACCTACAGACTCAGCTGAAGACCAGCTTCAAGGCGGGCGCGCTCATCGGCCGCGGCTCCGGTGAGGCGATCCAGGTCGCGTTCCAGGGGCAGGGATTCGTGATCGTGCAGCCCTCGGAGGGCGCACCGCCGGTCGCCACCACATAGTCACAGCTCGAGCAGCACGGTCACCGGGCCGTCGTTGACCAGCTGAACCTGCATGTGAGCGCCGAAGACACCGGTCGCCACCGATGCCCCCAGATCACGCAGCGCATCGGCGAACGCGGTGACCAGTGGCTCGGCGGTCGCGCGCGGCGCGGCGGCGTTCCATGCCGGGCGCCGTCCCTTGACGGTGTTCGCGTACAGAGTGAACTGGCTGACCACCAAGATCGGGGCGCCGACATCCGAGGCGGACTTCTCGTCGTCGAGAATCCGGAGCTGCCAGAGTTTTTCGGCCATCCGCCGAGTCTTGGCCGCGTCGTCGTCGTGCGTCACGCCGACCAACGCGAGCAGACCCTGCCCCTCGGGCTCGATCGCCCCGACGACCTCGCCGTCCACCGTGACGGCTGCTGAAGTGACCCGTTGGGTGAGAACACGCATGGATGCCGATGCTGCCACGGTGGTCGCGCGGGGGCGGGCTCCGCCCGAGTCAATACCCCTAGGGGGTATCAGGTAGCCTGGCTGCATGGCTACCACCACTGTCACAGTCACCGGAATGACCTGCCAACACTGCGCCGCATCGGTGCGCGAGGAGATCGGGGAGATCCCGGGCGTCAAGGCGGTCGACGTGGATGTCGCCAGCGGAGCGGTGACCATCGACAGTGACGCCCCCGTCGGGGCCGACGCCATCAAGGCCGCCGTGGAAGAGGCCGGCTATAAGTTGGCGAGCTGATGAAGACCGCCCCTCGGATCGCCGCGTTCATCGCCGCGCTCGCGGTGGTGTTCGCAGCCTCGATGTGGGTCGGCCGCTCGTTCGGCCCTGAGGGTGATGCCGCTACCGCGCAGCACTCCACCGCTCACGCAGATGCACAGGCCACCGAGGCGCCCGGCGGCTTAGAGGTGACCGAGAGCGGCTACACGCTGGACGTGCCACAACCGCTCCCGCCGGCGAACCGAGACTCTCCTCTGGAGTTCAGGATCCTCGACCAGCAGGGTTCTCCCGTGACGCATTTCGACGAAACTCACGAGAAGCTGTTGCACCTGATCGTGGTCCGCAACGACCTGTCCGCTTTCCAGCACCTTCACCCTGTGCTCGACGACCGCGGCACATGGCGGACTCCCGTGGATTTCGGCCGCGCGGGCGACTACCGCGTCTTCGCCGACTTCGTGCCCAGCGGCGGTCCCGCGCTCACGCTCGGGGCCAACGTGCATGTCGCAGGCCCATACTCCCCCGTTCCACTGCCCGCGGCCGACACGTCAGCGACCGTCGACGACTACACCGTCACGCTCAGCGGGACCCCGAAAGCCGGTGAGGCATCGACTCTTACGCTCAACGTCCACCGCAACGGGATTCCGGTCGACAACCTGCAGCCGTACTTGGGGGCTTACGGCCACCTCGTTGCGCTGCGGGCCGCCGACCTCGCATATCTGCACGTGCATCCGATGGGCGGACCCGGCGACCCGGGTACACGCCCGGGCCCGGCGATCGAGTTCCACACCACGTTCCCCAGCGCCGGGCAGTACCGCCTTTTCCTTGACTTCCAACACCGCGACGTCGTGCGCACAGCCGAGTTCACCGTGTCGGTCGATCCCTCCTCCGCGCAGCAGGACGTCCCCACCCACGACCACGGCGAGGCCGGCCATGGCCACTGACACGATCGAGCTGTCCATCGACGGTATGACCTGTGCGTCATGCGCGAACCGAATCGAGCGCAAGCTCAACAAGATCGAGGGCGTGACGGCCACAGTCAACTTCGCCACCGAGAAGGCGCGCGTCCAGTACAGCGCAGACGTGACCCCGGAGGCGTTGGTGGCCACCGTCGAAGACGCGGGGTATCAAGCGCACCTGCCTACCGAACAGGCGACCGCCGTCGAAGACGATCCGACCGCCACCCTGCGGTACCGGCTGCTGGTCTCACTCGCCTTGACGGTTCCGGTGATCGCGATGGCGATGATCCCCGCTCTGCAGTTCACGAACTGGCAGTGGCTCTCGCTGACGCTGACGGCGCCGGTAGTGGTGTGGGGGGCGTGGCCGTTTCACCGTGCCGCATGGGCGAACCTGCGCCACGGCAGCGCTACCATGGACACGCTGATCTCGATGGGCACGCTCGCCGCGCTGGGATGGTCGGTCTACGCGTTGTTCTGGGGCACCGCAGGCATCCCGGGAATGACCCATGGCTTCGAGCTGACGCTGTCACGCACCGACGGCTCGGGCAGCGTGTACTTCGAGGTCGCCGCAGGGGTCACCACGTTCATTCTGGCCGGGCGATATTTCGAAGCGCGTTCCAAGCGGCGCGCGGGCGCGGCCCTGCGTGCCTTGCTGGAGCTGGGCGCCAAGGACGTCGTGATTCGCAGCGATGGCCGCGAACAACGGATTCCGATCGATCAGCTCGGTGTCGGTGACGAATTCGTGGTGCGGCCCGGTGAGAAGATCGCCGCCGATGGCGTCGTGGTCGAGGGGGCCTCGGCGGTGGATGCGTCGATGCTGACTGGCGAAGCGGTTCCGGTGGACGTCGGACCCGGTGACGAGGTCGTGGGTGCGACGGTTAACGTCGACGGCCGACTCGTGGTGCGGGCCAAGCGGGTCGGCGGCGACACGCAGCTTGCCCAGATGGCGCGGCTGGTCGAGGACGCCCAGAGCGGGAAGGCCGACGCACAGCGGCTGGCCGACCGGATCTCGGGTGTGTTCGTGCCGGTTGTGATCGCGCTATCGGTTGCGACTCTGGGCTTCTGGTTGGGCACCGGGGCGTCGGCCGCGATGGCCTTCACCGCGGCGGTGGCAGTGCTGATCATCGCATGCCCGTGCGCGCTGGGGTTGGCCACGCCGACCGCCCTCATGGTCGGTACGGGTCGCGGCGCGCAGCTGGGCATCTTGATCAAGGGGCCCGAGGTGCTGGAGTCGACCAGGCGAATCGACACCATCGTGTTGGACAAGACGGGGACCATCACCACCGGCAGGATGACGTTGATCGACGTCGTCGCCGCCGACGCTGAACGGCCCGACGACGTGCTACGGATGGCCGGTGCGGTCGAGGATGGTTCCGAGCATCCGATCGCCAGGGCCATCGTGACAGGCGCGCGGGAGAAGCTGGGTGAGCTGCCGACGGTCGAAGGTTTCACCAACCTGCGCGGTCTCGGGGTGCGCGGACGGGTCGACGGGCGCGATGTGACCGTCGGACGGCAACGGCTGCTGTCGTCGCACGAGCTTCCCGCGTCGCTGAAAGTCACGGTGCGGCAGGAAGAATCACAGGGTCGCACCGCCGTCGTCGTCGGATGGGACGGTGAGGCCCGGGGGGTGTTGGTGGTCGCGGATGCGATCAAACCGACTTCACCCGAAGCGATCTCGCGGCTTCGTGCGCTGAGGCTGAAGCCGATCATGGTGACCGGCGACAACGAGGCCGCGGCCCGCACGATCGCCGCGGAGGTGGGCATCGAGGATGTCGTCGCCGAAGTACTGCCGCAGGACAAGGTGGATGCCGTTCAGCGCCTGCAAGCTGACGGCAAGGTGGTCGCGATGGTCGGCGATGGCGTCAACGACGCGGCGGCCCTCGCCCAGGCTGATCTCGGACTCGCGATGGGAAGCGGCACCGACGTCGCGATCGAGGCGAGCGATCTGACCTTGGTCCGCGACGACTTGAACGCGGTCCCCGACGCAATCCGCCTGTCTCGCAGGACGCTGGCGACGATCAAGGGAAACCTGTTCTGGGCGTTCGCTTATAACGTCGCGGCGTTGCCGTTGGCGGCGGCCGGGTTGCTGAACCCCATGATCGCCGGTGCGGCGATGGCATTCAGTTCGGTGTTCGTCGTCAGCAACAGCCTTCGGCTGCGCCGGTTCTCGGCTACCGCGTCGCGGTGATCTACAGCGTCGCGTTGATCGGGCCGAGCATGTCGCAGTTCGGCTCGAGCGCGTCCTGAAAGACCTTGCCGCAGCCGCGCCCGCTCGCGATGTAGGTCCCGCCCGGCTGATACGGCTCGAAGAACACTTGCGCGGCGGCCGGCCCTCGCGCCTGCGTGCACTGCCCCTGAGAGTCATGGCCGGCCTGGTGGACGCACGCGACGCTGTACGCCGGCTGGAACGGCGCACCGCAAGCGAGGAACGAGACCGTCGCCGTCACCTTGCTCACGCCGCCGGTGTTCACAACCTGCGGCGGCGACAGCGTGTAGCCGCATGCCGGCTGCGGCGGTTGCGCGTTCGCCGGACCCACACCGAGCAGACCGGATGATGCGACGAACAGCGTGACCAGCACGGCTTTTGCGACGCGGCTCATTCCTGGATCGTAGATCACCTACGCCAGCAGCCGTTTCGAAATGCCAGCGGTCGTCTCACGGCCCTTCGCTGCCTCGAACAATGGTTCGAACCGCTGCCAAGTTCAGTCGCCTCCCCGTCGCACGCGGAACAGCTTCACATCCGACTTGATGCCCTTGAGATGTCGCGCCCCCGCGAACGAGAACGAGAACCCCTCATCGTCACCGACGGCGTCGCGCGTCGACTCCGAGACCAGAACGGTGCCGGGCCGCGCGGCGCTGGTGATGCGGCTCGCGAGGTTCACCGCCCCGCCGAACCAGTCACCGGTGCGGCTCACCGCCATTCCGGTGGCCAGGCCGACGCGCAGCCGTGGGAAGTCCTCGTCGTCGTTGGTCTGCTCGACGAGGGTCAGCGCCGCGTCGA
This sequence comes from Mycobacterium neumannii, assembly GCF_002245615.1. Taxonomy (NCBI): domain Bacteria; kingdom Bacillati; phylum Actinomycetota; class Actinomycetes; order Mycobacteriales; family Mycobacteriaceae; genus Mycobacterium; species Mycobacterium neumannii. The sequence continues at coordinate 31,033 of NZ_NKCO01000026.1, forward strand.
GCAGGGGTACCGGTTCCTGGCTCACGAGCATCACCTCGTCGCCGATCGTCTTGACGAACCGCACGGGCGGGACGGACGCCTCATGCGCGAGATCGAACAGCCGGTGGGCGAGCTGTTCCAGATCCTCCGGGGGCACCGCCTCGCCGAGTCTGGTGAAACCGACGAGATCGGCGAACGCGATCGTCACCAGCCGTGCGCCCGGCAGCCGTTGACCCTTCGCGCGCTCTGACGCGGTGATCGCCTCGGTCTCCATCAGATGGCGCAACTGCAACCGCAACATGTCCTGGATCATCGGACCGAGCAGCGGATCGGCCGTACGCACCAGGGCCTCGGCGTTCTTGGCGATGACGACTTCGGATGCGCCAGGGTCGAGCACCGAAGCCAGCCCGGCGTACCGCATCACCTCCGCGGCCTTCGACAGCCCCTCTGCGAGCACGCGCGTGATCTGGATGATCTGGTCGGGCAGGATTCCGATCTCGATGAAACGTTGACCGTACGCCGCGGCTTCGGCATCGGCACGCAGATGGACCTTGGCGTCGGGGTCATCGACTGTGGGCAGTCCCATCGCGCGTTGAATACGCTGCAGCAGTTCGAGATCGATGCCGGTCTTCTCGCTGGTTTCGCGCGCGGAGACGTAGACCCCGTCGTCGCCGAGCGCCTGACGCGCGCCGAGCAGCATCGGCAGGAACGCGTCTCGGATCACCTCGACGTCGATGCCTTTGCTCACCAACCACTCGACCAGCTCGGCGCGCTCGGCGCGCTCGTCACCTTCGAGCCCGTCGAGCAGACCGGACCCTTCGACGTCGAAGTCATCGGCCACCGGCCCAACGTATACCGCGTGCGATAGTCGAGGGATGGGTTCACCGGTGCTGTACGGGTTGCCGCCGATTGTCGGCGTTGATGCGCACACCTTGATCCTGGGCAATATGCCCAGCGTCATCTCGCTCGCCGCCCAGCGGTATTACGACAACCCACGCAATGCCTTCTGGCGTCATGGGCGACGTCTTCGGGTTCGCGGCCGACGCGCCGTACGAGCAGCGTTGCACTGGACTGACGGCTCACGGGATCGCCGCTTGGGACGTCTTGCACTCCTGTCAGCGCGAGGGCAGCCTCGACTCCGCGGTGAGGCTGGAAAGCATGGTGCCGAACGATTTTCAGCGCTTCTTCGATGAACACCGCGGCATCGAAGTGGTGCTGTTCAACGGTGCGGCGGCCGAGAGAAACTTCACGCGGCTCGTCCGCGTCGCAAGCGATCTGCGGTACCGACGACTGCCGTCGACAAGCCCGGCGCAGACCATGCCATTCGCCGACAAGCTCACGATCTGGCGCGAAGCCCTTTCCGAGGCGGCGACTTAGGACACGGGCGGACGCCGGTGCGCCCACGGGCGTACGCGCTCGATCTGCCCGGCGAGCGACAGCAGCGTCGCCTCATCGAAGGGCCTGCCCACCAACTGCACGGACGTCGGTACGCCGGCACCGTCGAAACCCCACGGCACCACCGCCGCCGGCTGACCCGTCACGTTGAACAACGCCTGGAACGGCACTCGCGAGGCCACCGACAACAGCGTCGACAGCATCCCCCGGCGCTGATACGCCCCGATGCGCGAGGGGCCCCTTGCCGTCCCCGGGGTGAGCACCACGTCCACGTCGTCGAAAATGGACTGAATCCGGTCGGCGGTACGGGCTTCCGCGTCGCGGATGGCCGCCATCCTCCGATCGGAGATCATTCCGCCGACCCGTGCGAAGCTGCGTGTCCTGGCGTCCAGCCGCTCCGGATGGGGCAGCGTCTGGACGTCGTCGTAGCAGCCCCTGAAATACCGCGGCAGTGCCTGGTCGATCATCACCGATGCCGGGTAATCCGGGTCGCGGTCGACCACCTCGTGACCGAGTTCCCGCAGCAGCTCACCCGACTCCTTCAGCGCCGCGCGCTGCGCATGTCCCACCCGGCTCGTCAGCAGCGGAGGAAGCTTGTCGCTCAACGCAATTCGGAGGCGTCGAGGTTCTGCGGAGGCGGCCGCGACGAATCCGGATTCCCCCGTCGTCGCCTCCAAGAACAGCGCCGCGTCCTCCACCGTTCTGGTGATCGGGCCGTTGACGCTGAGGCCGTTCCACGCGTCGTCGTGCGGCGCGATGGGCACCCGGTCTCGTTGCGGTTTGAGGCCGAACAGTCCGCACCACGTCGCCGGAATGCGGATGGAGCCCATTCCGTCGGAACCGAGCGCGATCGGCGCCAGACCCGCGGCCACCGCCGCGCCACTTCCGCCGCTGCTTCCGCCGGGCGCGAAGTCGACGTTCCACGGGTTGCGGGTCGCGCCGAACGTCACCGTCTCGGTGAACGGCCACAGCATCAGCTCCGGCACCGTGGTCTTGCCGATGATCACCGCGCCCGCGTCGCGTAGCCGCTGCACCACGTCCGCGTCGCGGGTCTTGGCGGGCCCGTGTGCGGCGCTGCCGTAGGTCGTCGTCTCACCCTCGATGTCGACGTCGTCCTTGATCGCTATCGGCACGCCCAACAATGGCGCCCGCTCCCCCGCGTCAAGCCGCCGTTGCGCGGCGTCCGCTTCGCGTCGTGCGCCGGCTTCGAGCACCACGCGGTACGAGCGAAGCGTGGTGTCGAGTCGAGCGATCCGCTCGAGATAGTGGCCGAGCAATTCCGGAGCGGTGATGACGCCGGACGCGAGCAACCGCGCCTGCTCAGCGGCGCCTGCGAAGACAAGCTCGCTGGTGTCCACGGCCGCAGCGTAGCCGCTCAGACCCGGTGTCGGTCGGCGTATTCACCGGGTGTAGCACCCAGCATCGTCCGGAAATCGTTGATGAAATGCGCTTGGTCGTACCACCCGAGGCGCACGGCGAGGTCGGCGAAGTCCACGCCCGGGTTCGTCTCGATCTCGAGCGCCGCCTGCTGCAGTCGGTAGCGGCACAGCACCCACTTGACCGGCACGCCGACATACCGGCGGAAGACCCGTTGTGTGGTGCGCGTGCTCCACGGCGACAGGTGCATCACCTGTTCCACCCGGTGCAGCTGATCGTCGTCACTGATCCGGTCGACCAGATCGCGGAGGGCCAAGTAGGTCTCGTCGAGTCCACCGCTGTGTGCCGCGATCAAATCGTCGAGGCGCAGGGCGGCCGATGCCACATCGTCGTGGAGATCGACCACCGAGCCGAAGAGACCATCGTCCACCGGCGCCACTCGTCCGGTCAGGGTCGACGCGTCGCGATCGAAGCGCGCGGTGAAGCCTCCGGGGTGGAATCGCGCGCCCACCACTGCGCCGCGTCCGCCGATGGTCGTCTCGAACACGCGGTCCACGACGCCGTGCACCAAATTGTTCGGTAACGCAAAGCCGTGGCGCGCTTTGTCACTGCCCCATTCATGAGTGATGTGCACCGACGGAAATGTGATCACCGTGCTGGTGAACGGCTCTTCGTCAGCGAGATCCCACTGAACCGACCAGAAGTGCTCAACGAACGGAGCCGCTCGGCGCGAAGGAGCCCAGCGGTCGAGGTCGAATACCGAGGCGCTCGCGGCGCGCCCGACGACACCGCGCACGGGCTTCGCATGTACCGACGTTCCGCCATCGCACATGGGATCGAGGCTACGAAACGTCGCCATGCCCGAGGCATTCGGACTGTCGCGAAATTCCAATAACCCCGGGGCATGGGGCATCCAAAGTGGCGACCATGACCGTCAACAAGATGCCCGAGGGCTACACCAGCCTGACCCCCTTCCTCTGCCTCGACGGCGCCGCGGCCGCGATCGACTTCTACACCTCGGTGTTCGGCGCCACGCTGGTCGACCGTATGGACGGTCCGAACGGCACCGTGGCGCACGCCGAACTCGACTTCGGCAACGGCCGCCTGCAACTCGGCGATCCCGCCGAGGCGTACCAGATCGCCGCGCCGGACCCATCCGGACCTGCCACGTATTCGATCGGGCTGTACTGCGAGGACGTCGACGCGGTCGTGTCGAGGGCCGAACAGGCCGGAGCCGTCGTGCGAGAACCGGCGCAGACGTTCGTCACCGGCGACCGGTTCGCGTCGATCGTCGACCCGTTCGGCACTCGCTGGTCGGTGATGACACGCGTCGAGGACATCTCTGGTGAGGAGCGAGATCGGCGGTTGGCCGCATGGGCGAACGAGAACGTCGCGGGCTGAGCGCTACCGTGGCGGCATGTCCTGTGTGTTCTGCGCCATCGTCGCCGGCGAGGCCCCGGCCATCCGCATCTACGAAGACGACGACGTCCTCGCCATCCTCGACATCCGCCCGTTCAGCCGCGGACACACGCTGGTGATCCCGAAGCGGCACACGGTGGACCTGACCGACACGCCGCCGGAGACCGTCGCCACCTTGGCGCGGGTGGGCCAGCGGATCGCGCGTGCCGCACGCCGGTCCGGTTTGCACGCCGACGGCAACAACGTGGTGATCAACGACGGCAAGGCCGCGTTTCAGACGGTGTTCCACATCCATCTGCACGTGCTGCCGCGACAGCAGGGCGACAAGCTCTCGTTCGCCAAGAACATGCTCCTTCGCCGCGACCCGGACCGTGAGGAGTCGGGACGGCTGCTGCGCGAGGCGCTGGCGGAACTCGACTCGGCTGCGCAAGACTGAGCCCATGAGCATGCCCTGGTACGAGAAGTACATCGGTTACCCGATGCTGTTGCTGCACGACAAGATCTACAAGGGCACCAACGGCCGCATCGGCCACACAGTCCCTGGCGCACCGTCGATGCTGATCCTGCACACGGTCGGCGCGAAAACCGGTTTGCAGCGGTCCAATTCGCTCGCCTATACCCGCGACGGAGACGACTATCTGGTGGTCGCGTCCAAGGGAGGCGAACCGAAAGCGCCCGGGTGGTATCACAACCTCAAGGCCGATCCGAACGTCGAGATCAACGTCGGCCCGAAGCGGATCAAGGTCACCGCGACCCCCGTCACTCACGATGATCCCGACTTCCCGCGACTGTGGAAGATCGTCAACGAGATGCGCGGCAACAAGGACCGCTACATCGGCTATCAGAAGCGGACGTCACGTCCGATCCCGGTGGTCAGGCTGAAGCCTGATAACCGGCCCGCCGGTTGACGCCTGATAACCGGCCCGCCGGCTGACGCCTGATAACCGGCCCGCCGGTTGACGCCTGATAACCGGCCCGCCGGTTGACGCCGGCCTAGAACAACTCTTTGGCCAGCAGTTCCAGCGTGTTGTCGCGCGCTGGCGCGGTCGCCGGGTCGGTGCCGCGGCGGGCCGAAGCCACCGGGTTGACCATGACCTCATCGACACCGAACCGGTCGGCCAGCGCACGCACCTGCTCGGCCGCCTCGGTCGGATCCCCGACGACAGCGCGCCCGAAGGAGGCTTCGGCGATGCGCTGCGCCTGCGGTGTGAGCTCCTGCTGTTGGGCGTCCTCGACGAGATCCAACGGACCCAACGGTTGACCGGTGCGCAGCCGCGCCATCATCTGAAGGTTGGGCAACGCCAAAGCCTCTGCCTCCTCACGTGTTTCGGCGACGACCGCGTTGACCGTGAGGAAGGTGACGGGTTCGGGCGCCAGCTCACTGGTCCGGAACTCCGAGCGGTACACCTCCAGCGCCTCCGCGGTGCCCTGGCCCGAGAAGTGGTGGGCGAACACGTACGGCAGTCCCTTCGCGGCGGCCAAGTGCGCCGAATACATCGACGACCCCAGAAGCCACAGCTTCGGTTCGCTCACCGCAGCGGGTGTCGCCTTGAGGACGTAACGCTGATTCGGAATCGGCACGCGCACGCCGCGCGCACTCATCAAAGCGACCACGTCGTCGAGGTAGTCGGGGAAGGCCTCAATGTCACGATCGTCGCGACCGGCGGCACCGCGCAGCGCCATCGACGTCACCGGGTCCGAGCCCGGCGCGCGGCCGATGCCGAGGTCGATGCGTCCAGGGTGGGCCGCCTCCAAGAGTGCGAACTGCTCGGCGACGGCCAGCGGCGCGTGATTCGGCAGCATCACCCCGCCGGATCCGACCCGGATGTGTTCGGTGTGCGCAGCGAGGTGCGCAATGAGCACCGGTGGGCTGGTGGCCGCCACCGAGGGCATGTTGTGGTGCTCGGCGACCCAGAAGCGGGTGTAGCCGAGGCGGTCGGCGGTCTGCGCGAGCCGCGTCGACGCTGCCAGCGCATCGGAGGTCGACTGGTCGGTGCGCACCGGTACGAGATCAAGGACTGAGAGACGCATAGCAATCACAACGCATTTGAGCGCATGGACGTTCCCCGTACCGCGTCCACCAGCGCTTCCGGGTCGGGCTGCTGTTGCAGGAGGCGCTGGATCGGCCGCAGCGCGCGTTCGACGCTCATCACGCGCATCGCGAGCTCGCGGGCGACGGCGAGCGACCGGCTGCGGCGGAACATCACCTTGGCGAGTTGGCGCGAGTTGTCCTGGGCCGCCTCGATGCGGGGACGTTGTCCGCGTTCGTAGGCGCGCAGCAGCTCACCGAGTGCGATGCGGGGCGCATGGCGGAGCACGCGGCTGAGCACCCACGCCGACTCCATCGCCATGCCCGCACCCACGCCGGCGGTCGGCAGAAACCCGGCCGCCGCGTCACCGAGCAGAACGGTGTGCTCGGTCGTCCAGCGCGGGGCGCGGCAGTCGGTCAACGACCAGTAGTAGGGAGCCGGATCGGTGGCGACGGCGGCCATCGCGCGGTCCAGTCTGGGGTTGACGGTCTTGAGGCCACGGCGCATCGCCGTGACGAAGGGCGCGGGACCTGCCGCGGTGTCCTCACGCGGCCCGCCGAGGAACACCCCGAGCGCATCGGCCACCGGATACATCGCGACCATGCCGCCCGCTCCCCACAACTCCTCACCGAGATCGGAGTCGCCTTCGTCGGGCGCCCACACCACCCAGCCGCCCCAGCCGGTGTCCTCCCACTGCACCGATTGCCCCTCGAACACGAAATCGCGTGACTTCGAGTGCATTCCGTCGGCGATCACGACGAGATCGAAATGCAAGCGGTGATCGGCGCCTTGGCTCCTCACGCGGACGTCGACACCCGCCGACGTCTCCGCCAGGTCGGTGACCACCGAGTCGTACGTCACCGGGCAGCCCGCCTCGGCCAGTACATCGATCAGCCGACCGCGGGCAATGCCGCGGTAGTCGCCGTACCGCGACATCAGGTCGACGGTCGAGTCCGTCCGCAGCATGCGGCCGGTGTGACCGTGCACGGCGTACCGCTTCAGCGGAACGCTCGCCGCGCGATACGCGTCGCGCACGGCGAGGTCGTCGAGTGCGGCGTCGACCATCGGCATCAACGCGAGCATGTAGCCCTGCGCGGGCGCGCTTTCGGCGCGCTCGATCAGGACCGGGTGCCTGCCGTCCCCGCGGAGCAGTTGCGCAACCGTCACACCGGCGATCCCGGCGCCGACAACCAAAATTCGCAATTCGTCCGCGGTCGCCTGCTGGTATTGCTCTTCTAGGCTTCTCGGACTCAACATGTTTTCCACGCTACCATTAAGTGGACCGGGTGGTCCACTCTGTTATCCTGAATCGTGACCTCGGCAAGAATCGCCCGCATGCCCGCAGAGAGGCGACGGCGTTTGGTGGAGACGGCGGCCCTCGAATTCGGTTCCGCGGGTTATGAACACGCGTCGCTCAACCGGATCATCGAGCAGTGCGCGATGAGCAAGAGTTCGTTCTACTACATCTTGTCTTCGAAGGCGGAACTCTACGAATTCGTGGTGGGGGAATTGATCGCTGAAGTGGCAGCCGAAATCGACGTCATCGAGCCCGAGGAATTCGCGGGAACGGAATTCTGGCCGAAAATCGAACGGTACTTCACGAAGCTCGTCCGGGCCTCGCAGCGCGAGCCCACATTCCTGCTGCTGGGACGGATGTTCTACCTGCAGGCCCCCGACCCGGCGAAAACCGCCGTCGGCGGAGCGCTCGGAGCAGTCCGGGAGTGGGTGCGCCGGGTGCTGCACGTCGGTCGTCGATCCGGTGCCGTCCGCACCGACCTGCCCGAGCCGTTGCAGGCGGAGCTCGTTTTCCGAATTCTGCAGGTCTTCGACGAATGGACCATCGCGCACTACGACGACTTCGCGGATTCGGCCCTGCAGGAGTTGGCCGTCGCCCAGTTCGCGACTATTCGACGGACGCTAGCGCCTTAGCCGTGCGGAACACATCGTCGAACATCTGCGGCGTCAGCTTGCCGGTGAACGTGTTCTGCTGGCTGGGGTGGTAGCAGCCCACCAACGTGACGCCGCCCATCTCGGCGGTGGCGGCGTGGCCGAACTTCGGCGCGGGCACCGGCACCGGCACACCGCCCGTGCGCAGCATCTGCAGCGCCGCCCGCCATGCGAACCCGCCGAGCGCGACGACCACGCGCACGTGCGCAGCCGTCAGCCGCCATTCGGCATCCAGCCACGGAGCGCAGGTCGCGCGTTCGGCGGGTGTCGGCGCATTGGCCGGCGGTGCACAGCGCACGGCGGCGGCCACGCGGGTCTCGTTGAGCGCCAAGCTATCTGCCGCGTCGACACACAGCGCCTGGTTCGCCAGGCCCACCCGGTGCAGCGCCGCGAACAGAAAATCGCCCGACCGGTCGCCGGTGAAGATCCGGCCGGTGCGGTTGGCCCCGTGGGCCGCGGGCGCGAGACCGACGACGAACACCCGGGGCCGCGATGACCCCCAGCCCGGAGCCGGACGGCCCCAGTACGGCTCGTCGGCGTAGGACCTGCGCTTGACGACGGCGGCCTCCTCACGCCACTCGACCAGACGGGGACAGGCGCGGCACACCGATACCTCGGCGTCGAGCTCTGCGAGCGACTGCGTCGCCGCGGCCATCGACACGACGTGCGCGGCGGTCTGCGCGACGGCGGTCCTAGACGTGGCGGGGTCACCCGGCCAGCCCGAGCCGGGAGGAACCGGCGACGTGAACCGCCCACCGGTCCGCGGGTGAGGCAAGCGCTGCACAGCACCACTGTGCCTGGTAGGGAAATCTGATGCCGAACGGGCCTGTGCGCTGTTAGATTCTGCCGCGATAACTCATGACGGATAGCCGGCGCGGTCCCCTGATACTGATTTTCTTCGCCGCGCTCACGGCCGGTGCCGGCAACGGAATCTCGCTCGTCGCGTTCCCATGGCTGGTGTTGCAACGCAACGGCTCTGCGCTCGACGCCTCGATCGTGGCGATGGCGGGCTCGCTGCCGTTGCTCGTCGCGACGCTGATCGCAGGGGCCGCCGTCGACTATCTGGGCCGGCGGCTGGTCTCGATGATCTCCGATGCCCTTTCCGCGCTGTCGGTGGCCGCCGTGCCCGTGCTGGCGCTGACGTTCGGCGTCGAGGCCGTCAACGTCGCGGTGCTCGCCGCGTTGGCCGCGCTGGGCGCCTTCTTCGACCCAGCGGGGATGACCGCTCGCGAGACGATGCTGCCCGAAGCGGCGATTCGCGCCGGGTGGACGCTGGACCGCGCCAACAGCGTCTACGAGGCGGTGTTCAACCTCGCCTACATCGTCGGACCCGGCATCGGCGGCCTGCTGATCGCCACACTGGGCGGCATCAACACGATGTGGGTCACCGCGTCGGCATTCATCCTCTCGATCGCCGCGATCGCCGTCCTGCGGTTGGAGGGAGCCGGTACGCCCGACCGCACCTCCCTGCCCGAGGGGGTGTGGGCGGGCGTCGTGGAAGGGCTGAGGTTCGTCTGGCACAACAGGGTCCTTCGCACGCTCGCGATCGTCGACCTGGTGGTGACCGGGCTCTACATGCCGATGGAGTCGGTCCTGTTCCCCAAGTACTTCACCGACCGCGACGAACCCGTGCAACTCGGTTGGGTGCTGATGGCGTTGAGCATCGGCGGCCTGGTGGGCGCGCTCGGCTATGCGGTGTCCTCGAAGTACATCAGCCGTCGGGTGACGATGTTGACCGCGGTGCTGACGCTGGGAGTCGCGATGACGGTCATCGCATTCCTGCCGCCGCTACCGCTGATCCTGGTGCTCTCGGCGATCGTCGGGCTGGTCTACGGGCCGATCCAACCGATCTACAACTACGTCATGCAGACGCGGGCACCGCAGCATCTTCGCGGCCGGGTGGTCGGCGTGATGGGATCGCTGGCGTATGCGGCGGGTCCGCTGGGACTGATCATCGCCGGGCCGCTTGCCGACTCGGCCGGCTTGCACACCACGTTCCTCGCACTGGCGCTGCCGATGCTGCTGCTGGGCATCATCGCCGTGTTCCTGCCCGGCCTGCGCGAACTCGACCACCCGCCAACGGTCTAACGGCGTGACGGTCGGCCGTCGAATTCGTCGCGCAGCGCCGTCTTGAGCACCTTGCCCGAAGCGTTGCGGGGCAGTTCCGGGACGTACTCCACCCGGGTGGGGCACTTGAAATGGGCCAACCGCTCCCGCGCGTATGCGATCAGTTCGTCCTCAGTGGCCCGCGCACCGTCCTCGAGGGCGACCACCGCGATCGGTGTTTCGCCCCATTTGGGGTCCGCGACGCCGACCACCGCGACCTCATGGACTGCCGAGTGGCGATAGAGCACCTGCTCGACCTCGACCGGGTAGACGTTCTCACCGCCGGTGATGATCATGTCGTTCTTCCGGTCGACCAAGGTGATGAAACCGTCCGCATCCATGCGTCCCAGGTCGCCGGTGTGGAACCACCCGCCACGGATCGCTTCGGCTGTCGCTTCGGGCTTCTTCCAGTAGCCCGCGAAAACGGCGGGTCCGCGGACCACGACTTCACCCACCATGTCGGTGGCGACGTCGCGGTCCTGGTCGTCCACGACACGGGTCTGCACGTGGAAGAGCGATCGGCCGACAGAACCGAACTTCTCCGTGACGTGGTCGGCGTCGAGGAGCGTGACGCCTCCGGTTTCGGTGAGACCGAAGCTCCCCTGGAACGGAACACCACCGGCCCGGAAGTACTCGAGCACCGGCATCGGACACGGTGCGCCCGCGCTGACGGCCAATTCGAGCGCCGACAAATCGTAGGACTCAAAATTGGGCACGGCCATGAGCGCCGCCCACATCGCCGGTACGAGAAACTGGACCGTGGCGCGTTCACGCACCATCGCGGCTAGCACTTCCGGGGGGCTGAAAGCGGGCAGTAACACGTTGGTGCCGCCGACGTAGATCAGCGGCAGAGTGTGCACGCTGAGCCCACCGATGTGAAACAACGGCGCCGCCGTGACGGTCCGGTCCCCTTCGCGTAGCCCTCTCCCGGCGCAAACGCCGTTGATCGTATTCCAGAACAGGTTGTCGTGGGTGAGCATCGCTCCCTTGGGCCGGCCCGTCGTGCCCGAAGTGTATGGTAGGCAACACAAGTCGCTACCGGCGATGTCGGCGTCCGCAGGGCGATCCTCACCGCTGGCGAGGAGTTGCTCGAAGTCCGTTTCCCCATCCTCGACTTCACCGCCGACCACCACCCGCGTCCGCACTCGAACGGCCTCGTTGGCGTACGCCGCCCGTGCGACCGCCGATAGCCCATTTGACCACACGAAGGCGACCGCACCGGAATCACAGAGCAGGTAGGCGACTTCGGGTGCGGCAAGCCGGAAATTGATGGGTACGAACACCGCGCCGAGCTTGCCGGTGGCGAACAGCGTCTCGAGAAAGGCGGAGCAGTTGGTCATCAGCCCGGCCACGCGGTCACCCTGCCGCACGCCACACGCGTGGAACGCCTGCGCCAGCCGATTGGTGCGCCGGTCGAATTCGGTGTAGGTGATCCGGCGGTCCCCGTCGATCAGGGCGACCCGGTCACCGCAGAGGAAGGCACGGCGGGTCGCCCAGTCGCCGAATCCGGCATTGCGGTAGTGGATCTCGTCCATGGAGCGACCTTTCCCGAAGAGCCTCCGTTAGCGAGCAGGGCCCTGCCTGGCGATTGCGGCGAGTTCCTCACGAGAACTCGCCCCGACCCGTTGGCACGCGCGATAGATGTGGCCCTCGACGCTGCGCACCGACATCACCAGCCGCTCGGCGATTTCACGGTTCGACAAACCGGCCACCACGAACTCGACGATCTCGCGCTGACGGCCGGTCAGCGGTTGACTGGCCGGAACCCTCAGGGCCGGTGTGCACAGTCCCCCGCAGGCGTCGCTGAGTTCTTTGGCCACGGCGGCGGCATACAGGCCGCGCTTGCGGTGCTGGCCGCGGGTGAACGCGACCGCCGCTTGCGCGGCGGCGTCCGCTGCGGCCGCCCGGTCACCGATGGTGCGGTAGGCGTCGGCGGCCGCGAGCAATCCTTCGCCGTCGTCGGCGGCCAGCGCTTCTGTATGGCGCGCAACGGCATCGGCCAACGGCAACCCGAGTGCGTCGGCGAGTTCACGTGCGGGCTTGGCGCACGATGTGTCACCCCACTGCGCCGCCGCCTGATGACACGCCAGCTCGTGAGTGGGCTGGCGACGCGTGCGGGCTTGGAACGCCGCCGCTCGCACGGTGGCGTTGGCGTCTGTGACGCATCCGTTGGCCACCAAGGACCAACCGGTGGCGATGCTCAGCGCCGTCTGCATGAACACGTAGTCGGGTGGCACGCTCTCACACGCCTCGGCGATTGCGTGCTCGGCCGCCTTCCCCTCACCCAGTTTCGCGTGCGCCTCGGCCAGGGCGAAACAGGTGGCCGGCCGCAAACCGCTTGTCACACCATGCCTTTGCACACCGGCCAACGCCTCGTGCAACAGCGTCACCCCTGCGCGGACGTTGCCCCGCATGAGTTCGGCGTTACCCAGCAGCGACGCCAGATTGGCGTAGGCCAGGCTCGGCATCTCTTTGGCGGAGTCCGCGATTCGCCGTGTCATAGCCTCACATTCGTCGACATGTCCGGTCAACCGGCAGGCCCGGGCATACACGCTGGCGAACCAGAACCGCATGTGCGACGCCTGAAACGACGTCATCGCCCGCTCCAGCGCCGACTCCGCGACCGCGGTAAGTTCGTCGGCCCGGCCGAGCGCACCAAGCGCCATCGTCAGCGCCACAGCCGCCAACATCGCGTCGAAGTCGGTCAGCAGTCCCGACTCCAGTGCGGCCGTGGCCTTTTGGGCTGCGGCGTCACATCGCGCCGATGCGGCGTCGACGCACGCTTCGACGGCCATGCGCGCGAACTGCTCGGCCGTCGACTCGGGACCCGATGCCAGCCGGGTCAGCACCGCACACGCGTCGTCGATGCGGCCGAGCATCCAGATCAGGTTGGCCGCCCTCACAATCGACCAGCGGTGTGCGCTTGCGGTGCCGTCGCCGACCATCCGGCTCAACACTTCCTCGACCTGCGCGCCGCGGCCGAGCAGGAAGAGGTTCAACGCGCGCAGCCCCGGCGCCTCGGCGGCACCGGCGTCGGCTGCCGCGGTCGCGAACCGGTCGGCCAGTTCGAGGTCGAGCAGCGTCATTGCGCCCCGAGCCGCCGTCAGGAAGAGCTCGGTGTCCGGTGGCAGGTCTGATTCGAGCGCGAGCAGTGCCCGTCGCACCGTCGCCTGACCGTCGGACTCACCGTCCTGGGCGAGCCGGTTGGCCAACCTGCCGCGGATCGTCGACAGGTAGAGCTCGCCGGCGGTGGCCCGACGCAATTCGCCGAACAGCGGATGGGCCAGGCGCGCCGCCAAATGGGCCCCGCTTCGCTCGACGGTCACCAGCCGCAACCGCTCGGCGGTCTCCAGCGCGTCCCGGTCCACGACGTCGCACAGGGCGTCGACCTCCAGCGGTTCGCACTGCGACAGCGTGTCGACGACGAGGGCGACAGCCGGGGTCAGTTCACGCAGTTGGCGCCCGACCATGTCACTGATGCTCTGCGACACCGCCACGCCGCCGTCCCAGATCCATACCCCAGCCGTCTGCCGTAGCCGGCCTGCGTCGATCTGATCGGTGACCAACTGGCGCAGGAAGAGGGCGTTGCCGCCGGTCAGCTTCCAGAACCGGTGAGCACTACGGGCGTCGACCGCACCACCGAGGATCTGCTCGATCACGGCGCGGGCCGCGTCGACGGACAGCGGTGCGAGGTCGAGGCGGACGAGCAGTCCGTCCTTCCACAGCGCGGTGATCGCATCGGGTTCGTCGGCGCCCGCGCGAAGGGTGACGACCAGACGGGCCGCCCGGGCCTGCGCAAGCTGATGCACCACGTGCGCGGACAGCCCGTCGAGCAGATGCGCGTCGTCGACCCCGATCAGGGTGCGGCCGTGACGATGTTGGCCGACAAGGGAATTGACCAGTCGGCGTATGTTGGGCACCGGCTCGGCAACGGCCTCGTCGATGACGGCGGTGAACGCGCCCAGCGGTAGCGCTTTCGCGGATTCGGTGCCGACGATCCAGTTCGTGCGGTCGCCCGCGCGGTCGGCGAGCCGAAGCACCTCACGTGCGAGCCGGGTCTTGCCCACCCCTGCGGCGCCGACGAGCACGACGCCGGATGCGTCGGCGCCCCCGCTGAGTGCGCGACGAATGATTGCCAGTTCGCCGTCACGTCCCGCCAGCGGATCCCCGCTGATCACGGCGGAACTATATCCCGCCGTTCTCCCACCCGCGCGGGTTTTCGAGCCGCCGTCACGCGGCTCCGGACCTGTCGAAGCCGCCGGCTCGTACCATGGCGCTGTGGAGTCACCCCTGGCCGATCTGGTCGACGCGCTGCCCGAGGGAGCCGTCGTCACCGATCCGGACATCCTGGGGTCATACCGGCAGGACCGGGCGTTCGACCCGAACGCGGGCACACCGCTGGCGGTGGTGCGTCCGCGCAGCACCCAAGAGGTACAAGCCGTACTGCGCTGGGCGACCGCGAACAAGATCGCTGTGGTGCCACGCGGTATGGGCACCGGCCTGTCCGGCGGCGCATCGGCCCTCGACGGCGCCATCGTGCTGACGACCGAGAAGATGCGCGACATCGCCGTCGACCCGGTGACGCGCACCGCCGTCGTCCAACCTGGTCTGCTCAATGCGGAGGTCAAGAAGGCGGTCGCGGAGTTCGGGCTGTGGTATCCGCCGGACCCGTCGTCGTTCGAGATCTGCAGCATCGGCGGCAACGTTGCCACCAATGCCGGTGGCCTGTGCTGCGTGAAGTACGGCGTCACAACGGATTACGTGCTCGGCCTGCAGGTGGTGCTCGCCGACGGCACCGCGGTGCGGCTCGGCGGTCCGCGGCTCAAAGACGTCGCCGGGCTGCCGCTGACCAAGCTGTTCGTCGGCAGCGAGGGCACGCTCGGCGTGGTGACCGAGGTGACGTTGAAGCTGCTGCCCGCGCAGTCGGCGGCGTGCACTGTGGTCGCGGCCTTCGGCTCGGTGGAATCCGCGGCGGCGGCCGTCGTCGCTATCACGGCCAGGATCCGGCCTTCGATGCTGGAGTTCATGGACTCGGCGGCCATCAACGCCGTCGAGGACAAGCTGAAGATGGGCCTCGACCGCAGCGCTGCCGCGATGCTGGTGGCCGCCTCTGACGACCGTGGTCCGTCCGGCGCCGAAGACGCCCGGTTCATGGCCGACGTCTTCACCGAACACGGCGCCAAGGAAGTGTTCTCGACGTCGGACCCCGAGGAGGGCGAGGCCTTCGTCGCCGCGCGGCGGTTCTGCATTCCGGCCGTGGAGTTGAAGGGCTCGCTGCTGCTCGAGGACGTCGGAGTTCCATTGCCCGCGTTGGCCGATCTCGTCGGCGGCGTGGCCAAGATCGCGGCCAACCACGAACTGCTGATCTCGGTGATCGCGCATGCGGGCGACGGCAACACGCATCCGCTGATCGTCTACGACCCCGCCGATCCCGCGATGACCGACCGCGCCCACCAGGCGTTCGGCGAGATCATGGATCTGGCCGTGAGCCTGGGCGGCACGATCACCGGCGAACACGGGGTCGGCAGGCTGAAGCGGCCGTGGCTGGCCGGTCAGATCGGCCCGGAGGCGATGGAGCTCAACCGGCGGATCAAGGCCGCGCTCGATCCGGACAACCTCCTCAACCCGGGTGCCGCGATTTGATTGCGCCGAGACCGACGTATTGGTTGAAATCACCCGCCGGCCTCGACCAATTCGTCGGTTTCGAGGTCGATGCTATTGACATGGCCCCAGGTTCTGTCGTACCAATGAGACATGACGGCTGCTCTGTCTCATGACACGCCGGTTCGATTCCAGCTCGCCAACGCCGACACGTGGGCCGATCCGTGGCCGATGTATCAGTCCCTGCGCGACCACGATCCCGTACACCACGTCGTGCCGAGCGACCGGCCGGATCACGACTACTACGTCATGTCGCGCCATGCCGACATCTGGGCCGGCGCGCGTGATCACGAGACGTTCTCTTCGGCGCAGGGGCTCACGGTCAACTACGGGGAGCTCGAACTGATCGGCTTGGCCGACAACCCGCCGATGGTCATGCAGGACCCGCCCGTGCACACCGAGTTCCGCAAGCTGGTGTCGCGGGGATTCACGCCTCGGCAGGTCGAGGCGGTCGAGCCGAAGGTCCGCGATTACGTCGTCGAGCGCATCGAGCGCATCCGGAGCAACGGCGGCGGCGACATCGTCGCCGAACTGTTCAAACCGCTGCCGTCCATGGTGGTCGCCCACTACCTCGGCGTACCGGAGGCCGATCGCGACAAGTTCGACGGCTGGACCGAGGCGATCGTCGCCGCCAACACCGCCGACGGCGGAATCGGCGGTGCGCTCGAGACGCTCGGCGACAAGCTGGGCGAGATGATGGCATACTTCACCGATCTCATCGAGCGGCGACGGGTCCAGCCAGAGGACGACACCGTGTCGCATCTGGTGGCCGCGGGTGTGGGTGCCGACGGCGACATCGCCGGTGTGCTGTCGATCCTCGCGTTCACCTTCACCATGGTCACCGGCGGGAACGACACCACCACCGGCATGCTCGGCGGCTCGGTCCAGTTGCTCCATCAGCGGCCCGACCAGCGTCGCCTTCTTGTCGAAAACCCGGACCTGATACCGGATTCGGTCGACGAGTTCTTGCGCATGACCTCACCGGTGCAGGGGCTGGCCCGCACCGTCACCCGCGATGTGACGGTGGCCGACACCACCATCCCGGAGGGCAGGCGGGTGCTGTTCCTCTACGCATCGGCCAACCGCGACGAACGCCAATTCGGCGAAAACGCATCCGAACTCGACGTGACGCGCAGACCCCGTAACATCTTGACCTTCAGCCACGGCGCGCACCACTGCCTCGGCGCGGCGGCCGCGCGCATGCAGTCGCGCGTCGCTCTGACCGAACTGCTGACGCGCATCCCCGACTTCGAGGTCGACGAGAGCGGAATCGTCTGGGCCGGTGGCAGTTATGTACGACGACCGCTGTCCGTTCCGTTCGAGGTGGTCGCCTGATGGCCGGTGACTGGTTGGCCGCGCGGCGCACCGAGGTGGCCGCGGACCGAATTCTCGACGCGGCGGGTGAGCTGTTCACCCAGAAAGAGGCCGCGACCGTCGGCATGAACGAGATCGCTTCGGCGGCAGGATGTTCTCGCGCCACGCTGTACCGCTACTTCGAGAACCGCGAAGCGCTCTACACCGCCTACGTGCACCGCGAGAGTTACCGGCTGTACCGCGAGATGACCGAACAGATCAACGCGCTGACCGATCCGCGTGAGCGGTTGATCGAGGGGATGCTGGCCTCGCTGCGCAACGTGCGCGAAAGCCCAGCCCTGGCATCGTGGTTCGCCACGACCCAGCGACCGATCGGTGCGGAGATGGCCGAGGAGTCCGAGGTGATCAAGGCGCTGACCGAGGCGTTCGTCATCTCGCTCGGTCCCGACGCACCGGAGTTGGTCGCACACCGCGCGCGGTGGCTGGTGCGGGTGATGACCTCGCTGATGCTGTTCCCCGGCCACGACGAGGACGACGAGCGGTCGATGCTCGAGGAGTTCGTCGTTCCGATCGTGCTGCCCAGCCAACGGGAGCCGACGCTCTAGCGCCGGATTCGTCAGGCCACCCAGTAAGCCTGAGCCTTGATCGCCTTCTTCGAGATCTTGTACTGCTCGCGGAAGACCTTGGCCACCGCGCGGGTCGTGCGGTTGTCGCATGCGACCCATCCGAAGTGGTCGGGGGCGTCGAACGCGGCTGCGGCCACCGCTTCCACGAGTGCCTCGCCGGCGTTCTTGCGGTCCACCCACATCACGTCGGTGGTGCGGGCGACCGGTAGCTGCCGGTCGTCGTCGTGTGCCGCCTCCAGGAACACCCGCGCCGGGGTGTCGCCGATGGCGGTCAGCAACGAGTTGATGGCGGGCAGCGACGCGGTGTCGCCGACGATCACGTAACCGGCAGGCGGCGGTTCGGGCAGCGTGAAGTTGCTGCCGAGCACCGTGACCTCGATCGTGTCGCCGGGCTGCGCGTTTTCCGCCCAGTGCGAGGCGACGCCGTCATGCAGCGCGAACTCGATGTCGACGGTGTCGGCTTGTGGGTTCGGGTCGACCAGCGTGTAGCCGCGCTGATGCAGCTTCTCGCCGTCGGCGAACCACATGCGGATCCACATCGTCGGGTGCAGCGGCGAGCCTTCGAGCATGCCGCCTGCGTCGAAGCTCAGCCGCAGGTAGTGCGGGCTGATCTCGCGTTTACCGGTCACGGTCAGCCGGTAGTCGCCCGCGCGCAGCAGCTTGAGCACCGCGCCCTGGAAACCTCGCGTTGGCTTCTTGTCCGACATCACTAGCCTTCCGTGTCGCTGTCCCGGTTAGGCTACCCTAATCTCCGATGTGCGGAAGCGGCAGATAGCACGCTTGGGGGCCTTAGCAGGTTGATCCCACCCACCTGGTGGGTGCGATCAACTCGTCAACGCGGTGCCGTCAGGGCCGCACGCGGGTGAACCGGTGCAGGAGCCACGCCAGCGGGACGGTCATCACGAAGGTGACGAGGAACAGCATG
Organism: Mycobacterium neumannii; assembly: GCF_002245615.1. Taxonomy (NCBI): domain Bacteria; kingdom Bacillati; phylum Actinomycetota; class Actinomycetes; order Mycobacteriales; family Mycobacteriaceae; genus Mycobacterium; species Mycobacterium neumannii. The sequence goes on from NZ_NKCO01000026.1 coordinate 49,812, forward strand.
ACGATCGAACCGGTGTAGATCGGATAGTGCAGCACCTCAACCATCGCCAGCTCCATCAAGATCAGGTGGATCAGGAAGATCTCGTAGGAGATCTCGCCGAGGAACACCATCGGCCGACTGGACAGCAACCGGGCGTAGACGCCGCGATCACCGAGCGCCAGCGGCGCCACCGCCAGCGTGGCGATCACCGTGTAGAAGAACACCTTCACCAGCGCCTCGCGCAGCTCGGCGGGCGAGGTCGTCGGTTCTCCGGCAATGGGCGTGGACGCGATGAAATAGCACGCCACCGCCAGAGGTACGCACGCCAGGCCGTACGCCCGCACCCCCAGCGGTTGCAACGCCGAAAGCAGCATCCCGCCGATGAACCAGACGAGGTACGACGGCAGCCACAGCCGCGCGCCGTCGGGCAGAAAGTCGGTGGTGTGCACCAGGATCAGCCACGCGGGCGTGATCAGCGCCAGGGCGGCCAGTCCGCCGATCAGCAGGCCCGGACGCCACCGTCGTCGGCACAGCACCACCAGCAACAACCACGCCAGCAGCGGCAGCACCGCGTAGAACGCGACCTCGACCGCCAGGCTCCACATCTGCGTAAGCCCTTGATGCAGAAACGAATACAGATAGTTGTCGGTGTAGATCTGGGTCAGCGTGAGGTTGCGCAGCAACCCCTCCCACGTGTGTCCGGGGTTCGGGCCCGCCGTGCGGAAGTGGTAGACGAGGTATGCCGCAAGGACCGTGACGACGTACGCGGGCATGATGCGAAGCACCCGGCGCCAGGCGTAGCGGCGCACCGAAGGTCCGGGCCTCCCAGCCGCGGACGCCTTCACCCACGGCGAGAACAACAGAAATCCGCTGAGCACGAAGAAGATCGGCACCCCGATCTCGGCGCGGGAGTACACCAGGCCGACATAGCCCTGCGGGTACTTGCCGGTCGTGTACGCGGCGTGGGTGAGCATCACCAACAACGCGGCGACGGCGCGGATACCGGTGAGCGAGGAGACACGTTCGACCCTGCTGACGGATTCCAGTCCGCCCTGCGCGTCCAAGCCGCGCGACAGCGTCATCTCTGCTTGTGCCGGCCCTTGTCCGGCCGTCGGTCGGGCTGCAGGTTGATCTTCACCCCCGAGATACGGGTGTTCTCAAGGGCTTTGAGTGTCTTCCTCGGCAGATCGGCGGGCAGCTCCACCAACGAGAAATCCGGGCGGATGGTGATGTGGCCGAAGTCGCTGCGGTGCAGACCGCCTTCGTTGGCGATGGCGCCGACGATGTGGCCGGGTCCGACCTTGTGCCGTTTGCCCACCGAGATGCGGTAGGTGGCCAGGCCTTCCCGCGGTTTGCGGTCGGGCTTGTCGCGGCGGGGACGCTCTTCGCGTTCGCGTCGTTTCTCCGGCGGCGGTTCGACCATGAAGAACTCGTCACCGCCGTGCGCCTGTGTCGCCAACGCCGCAGCAATGTCGGCGATCGGCACGTCGTGCTCGCGTTCGTAGTCCTCGATGATGCTGCGGAAGACGTCGACGCCCGGAGCGCTCAGCGCTTCGGTGATCGAGTCGCGGAACTTCGCCACCCGCTGGGCGTTGACGTCCTCGACCGTGGGCAGTTCCGCCTCGACCAGCTTGGACCGGGTGGCCTTCTCGATGGCCTTGAGCAGATGGCGCTCGCGCGGCGTCACGAACAGCAACGCCGACCCGGACCGGCCCGCCCGGCCCGTACGACCGATGCGGTGCACATAGGACTCGGTGTCGTTGGGGATGTCGTAGTTCAACACGTGCGAGATGCGTTCGACGTCCAGTCCACGGGCGGCGACATCCGTCGCGATCAGGATGTCGATCCTGCCGTCCTTCAATGCGGCGATGGTGCGCTCGCGCTGCGCCTGCGGGATGTCTCCGTTGATCGCTGCCGCGGCGAAGCCTCTCGCCTTGAGCCGCTCGGCGACCTCTTCGGTGGCCTGTTTGGTGCGGACGAACACGATCATCGCGTCGCCCTCTTCCACCTCGAGCACGCGCGTCAGCGCATCCATTTTGCGGTGGCCGGAGACCTGGATGTAGCGCTGCGAAATGTTCTCTGCGGTGGCGGTTTTCGCCTTGACCGTGACCTCGACCGGGTCGTGCAGGTATTTCTTGGTGATCTTGCGGATCGCCGGCGGCATGGTCGCCGAGAACAGCGCGACCTGCTTGAACTCGGGGGTGTCGGACAGGATGCGCTCGACGTCCTCGGCGAAGCCCATCTGCAGCATCTCGTCGGCCTCGTCGAGCACGAGGTAGTCGAGCCGCGACAGGTCCAGGCGGCCCTTCTCGAGGTGGTCGATCACCCGGCCCGGCGTGCCGACGACGACCTGGGCGCCGCGTTTGAGCCCCGCCAGCTGCGGACCGTAGGACGACCCGCCGTAGATCGGCAGCACGTTGACCTCCGGCAGGTGCGCGCCGTAGCGGCCGAACGCCTCGGCCACCTGCAACGCCAGCTCGCGCGTCGGCGCCAGGACCAGCGCCTGGGTCGCCCGGCTGTCGGTGTCGATCTTCGACAGGATCGGAATCGCGAACGCGGCGGTCTTGCCGGTGCCGGTCTGGGCCAGACCCACCACGTCGGAACCGGCCATCATTGCCGGAATGGTGGCCGCTTGGATAGCCGACGGTGTCTCGTAGCCGACGTCGACGACGGCCCGCAGCACCGAAGGGTGAATCTGCAGGTCGTCGAAGGTCAGGTCGCCGGTCGAGCCGTCGTGGCTCGCATCCGACTCGGCGGAGGTCATCGGCGTCGAGTCTAGTGCCCGCGAGCAGCCCGATTCGCCACGCGGTGTGTCGGCGCGACCTGGTCGACGCGATTTGCAAGGGTGGCTCAGGTGATGTGCACGGTTCGGCTCAACGGCCTCATGCGATCGGCGGCGGTGCTCTCGGCGGTGCTGGTGGTCGCCGTCGGCTGTGGAGCAAGCGACTCGACGGTCTCCAAGACCCCCGACGCGATGCCCCCCGCCGCACCTCCCCCGGCCGGGCCGCCGCCGTCGGCCCCGAACGCGGCGGCGTCCAGCGCACCCGTGGCGGCCGATCCGTGCGCGGTCAACCTCGCCGCGCCGGAGATCACCAGGGCGGTGGCCGAGTTGCCCCGCGACCCGCGCAGCGACCAGGGCTGGAACCCGGAGCCGATCGCAGGCAACTACAACGAGTGCGCGCAGCTATCGGTCGTCATCGTCAAGGCCAACACCAACGCCACCAACCCGAACACTCGGGCAGTGATGTTCCACCTCGGCAAGTTCATCCCGAGCGGGGCGCCGGACACCTACGGGTTCAACGGCGTCGACACCTCGGAGAGCACCGGCGACACGGTCGCGCTGCGCTACTCGAACGGCGTGCCCGGCCTCGACAGCGTGGTCAGGTTCCGCTGGAACGGAAACGGCGTCGAGTTGATCGGGAACACCGGCGGCTGAGGGACCGCCCGGCGGCCGCCTCCGCCGAACGTGGGTTACCCGCACACCTTTCGTGGCGCCGACGTGTGTCGAGCCCACACTCGGCGACCTAGAGCCAAGCAATTCGCGCGTCGAGTCGAACCTCATCCGAACGCGGCCAACCCCTCGCCTGCATCGCGTCCCGTACGCGCGCGAGAAAGATATGGGGGCGAGTGCGCAGAATATCGCGACTCGCCCGGATGATCAGCCAGCGCTGACCCGCCAGTTCAGCCAGCCGGTCGATGTCGCGCGCGTGCTGTGCGGGATCATCCCAATGCTGCGGACCGTCATATTCGACGCCGACCTTGAATTCCTCCCAGCCCATGTCGACGCGGCCGATGAAGGAGCCGTACTCGTCAGCGACGAGGATCTGCGTTTGCGGCCTCGGAAATCCGGCGGCGAGCAGCAGCAGGCGTGTCCTGGTTTCCTGCGGCGACTCCGCGCCGCCGTCCATCAACTCGAGCACCCGCCGCAGCTGCACGATGCCGCGGGCGCCACGACGCGTTTCGGCGAGACGCTCGACGTCGACCGGCTTGAGACCGGTGGCGTTCGCCAGCGCGTCGACCCTGATGATCGCCGTCTCGAGGCTGCCCCAGCGGCCGAGGTCGAACGCCGTTCGCACCGGCGTGGTCACCGGCATTCCGTGGACGATGCCGATCTCCTCAGCGCGCAGTTTCGCCCGCTGGATGGTGATTCCGTCGACAGCACAGGCCTCGCCACGGATCAATTCGGCGGGCAGGTTCTCGTCGATCCATCGGGATCCGTACAACGCCGCGGCGGATAGTCCGGCGATCGTGGCGTTTCGCCGGGACCACAGCCACGCCGCAACCGCCCGTCTCTCCGGCGTCAGCGTCACCCCTTTCGGCAGGTAGACATTGCGATAGACCATGTTGTGGCGGCTGACCAGTGTTCGCCTGGTCACTCCGCCTGCCGCCAACCCCTCGGTGCCGATGAACGGCAATGAATTCGTATCCATGCGGAGACGGTCAGTACGGGGTCTCACACAATTCGGTCAGCGCGGCCCACGGAACGCTCGGGCTGTGGATACGCGCGTCGTTGTGAATCGGCGAGTGTGGCCTCGTGTCACGCCCGAGCCGCAATTGGCGTGCGGGTAACCCACGTTCGCGGAGACTGAGGGACCGGGATGTGTCGTCCGGGTCACATACAGTGGCAGCGTGTTCGTGGCCTCCGAGGGCGCCGAAACCCGCGTCGTATACAGCGCATCCGATCTCGCAGCGGCAGCCCGCTGCGAGTACGCGCTGCTGCGCGCGTTCGACGCCAAGCTCGGGCGAGGTCCCGCCGTCGCGAGCGAGGACGAGCTGTTGGCCAGGACGGCTCAGCTCGGCGATGAGCATGAACAGCGACACCTCGATCTGCTGCGCGACGGGGCCGACGTCGCGATCATCGGCAGGCCTCCGTACACGATCGACGGGCTGACCGCCGCCGCCGAGCAGACGCGTCGCGCTGTGGAGCGCCGCGCCGAGGTGATCTACCAGGCCGCGATGTTCGACGGCCGATTCGTCGGCTTCGCCGACTTCCTGATCCTGGAGCGGGACGCCGACGGTGAGCGGTATCGATTGCGCGACACCAAGCTCGCGCGCTCGGTGAAGGTCGAGGCGCTGCTGCAGTTGGCCGCCTACGCCGAAACACTCGCGGCCGCGGGTGTGCCGGTGGCCGAGGAGGTCGAGCTGATCCTGGGCGACGGCGCCACCGCGAGCTACCGCATCGACGAACTGCTCCCGGTCTATCGCCCGCGGCGCGAAGCCCTGCAGCGCCTGCTCGACGACCACTTCGCGTCGGGCGAGCCGGTCGACTGGGCCGACGACACCGTGCGCGCGTGCTTCCGCTGCCCGGAATGCGAGGCCCAGGTCCGCGCCGGCGACGACCTGTTGCTGGTGGCGAACATGCGGGTGAGCCAACGGGCGCGCCTGCTCGACGCGGGCATCAGCACGGTCGCCGAACTCGCGCGACACGAAGGACCGGTCGCCGAGCTTCCGGCCCGGACCCTTACCGCACTGCGGGAGCAGGCCAGGCTGCAGCTGGCGCCGCGGGTGGAGGGCAAGCCGCCGTATCAGATCGTCGACGCCCAACCGTTGACCCTGCTACCCGACCCCGACAAGGGCGACCTGTTCTTCGACTTCGAAGGCGACCCCCTGTGGAGCGCCGACGGCCGCGAGTGGGGCCTGGAGTACATGTGGGGAGTGCTCGAGGTCGGCGGCGGTTTCCGGCCGCTGTGGGCGCACGACCGTCCGAGTGAGCGTAAGGCCCTTGTCGACTTCCTCAAGCTGGTGCGCCAGCGCCGCAAGCGGTATCCGAAGATGCACATCTACCACTACGCGGCGTACGAGAAGACGGCGCTTCTCCGGTTGGCCGGGCGCTACGGGGTCGGCGAGGACGAGGTCGACGACCTGCTGCGCAGCGGTGTTCTGGTCGACCTGTATCCATTGGTGCGCAAGAGCATTCGCGTCGGCACCGAGAACTACAGCCTGAAGTCCCTGGAGCCGCTGTACATGGGCTCCGAACTGCGCACCGGCGACGTCACCACCGCCACGGAATCGATCACGATGTACGCGCGGTTCTGTGAGCTGCGCGCCGAAGGTCGCCGCGACGAAGCCGACAACATGCTCAAGAAGATCGAGGACTACAACCGCTACGACTGCCGATCGACCCACCGGCTGCGCGACTGGCTGATCAAGATCGCGATCGAGTCGAGCGTCCCGCCGCTCGGGCCGCAGCCGGTCACCCAGAGCGTCGCGGTCGAGGACACCGATCAACTGGCGCGCACGCTGATGGACTTCGCCGGAGACGGTGTGGCCCAGCGCAGTCCGCAGCAGACGGCCGTGGCGTTGATGGCCGCCGCGCGTGGATATCACCGCCGCGAGGACAAACCGTTCTGGTGGGCGCATTTCGACCGGTTGAACAGTCCTGTCGACGAGTGGGGTGACACCAGCGACGTGTTCCTGGTCGACGCCGACGGCGTGGCGGTCGTCAAGGACTGGCATCTGCCGTCGACGCGGGCCCGCAAACAGCAGCGCTGGCTGGAACTGACCGGGGCGCTGGAGGGCGGTGACGTCAGCAGAGAGGTGTTCGCACTGTATGAACCGCCGTCGCCCGCGGGCATGGCGGACAACGCGGACCGGCGCGCGGCCGGCAACGCCGACGTCATCGAGGTCGACGACCCGCCCACCCGGGTGGTGATCTGCGAACGCGAAACCCCTGCCGGGACGTTCACGCAAACCCCGTTCGCGCTGACGCCGCGAAACATCGTGCCCAACAAGAAGTTACGTGAGGCCATCGACAGCGCGGCCGCAGAGGTCGCCGCTGCGCTACCGGATCTGCCGCGCACGGCGGTGGTCGATATCCTGCTGCGCCGGCCGCCGCGCACCCGCAGCGGCGCCCTTCTTCCCCGCACCGGCGATGTCACCGCCGACATCGCCGCCGCGGTGCTCGACCTGGACTCGTCGTATCTGGCGGTGCACGGCCCACCCGGGACCGGCAAGACGTACACGGCCGCCCGGATCATCGCCCGCCTGGTCAACGACCACCAGTGGCGCATCGGTGTCGTGGCGCAGTCACATGCGGTGGTGGAGAACCTCTTTCGCGACCTGATCAAGGCAGGCGTGGCCCCTGAGCGCATCGCCAAGAAGGACTGTCCCGACGACGTCGGTTGTCAGGCGATCGACAAGGACGAGTACGCCGCGTTTATCGCCGACCACGCCGGCTGCGTCATCGGCGGCACCGCATGGGATTTCGCGAACGACACCCGCGTGGAGGCCCGCAGCCTGAACCTGCTGGTGATCGAGGAGGCTGGCCAGTACTGCCTGGCCAACACCATCGCGGTGGCCAGGGCGGCCGACAGCCTGATGCTGCTAGGCGACCCGCAACAGCTGCCTCAGGTCAGCCAGGGCCACCATCCCGAGCCGGTCGACGCATCGGCGCTGGGCTGGCTGGTGCAGGAGAACCGCACGCTGCCCGAACAATTCGGCTACTTCCTCGACCGCTCCCACCGAATGCATCCCGCGGTGTGCGCCCGGGTGTCCCGGCTCGCCTACCAGGGCAGGCTGCAGTCCGCGGAGGGCCAGCCGGCAGCGCGCCGCCTTGACGGCCAGGCTCCCGGTGTGCGCGTGGTGCCCATTCCCCACGACGGCAACTCCACGAGCAGCCCTGAAGAGGCCGAAGCCATTGTCGCGGCGACACTGACGCTGCTCGGCAGCGACTGGACCGACGAGCACGGCACCCGCGCGCTGACCCAGAAGGACGTCCTGGTCGTCGCCCCCTACAACGCCCAGGTACTGCTGCTGCGCGACTATTTCGAGAACGCCGGGCTGCCCGACGTCGCGGTCGGCACCGTGGACAAGTTCCAGGGCAGGCAGGCGCCGGTGGTGTTCGTATCGATGACGGCGTCCTCCATCGACGATGTGCCGCGCGGAATATCGTTTCTGCTCAACAGGAATCGACTCAACGTCGCGGTCAGCCGCGCGAAGTATCTCAGCGTGATCGTCCGGTCGGAGGCGCTCACCGAGTATCTGCCGAGCACACCGGACCGCTTGATCGAGTTGGGCGCGTTCCTGTCGCTGGGCGCGAGCGACACACCGACGTGATGAGCCTGACCGAGCGGCTGGCCGAGATCGTCGGGAAGGCCTACGTCAGCAGCGACCCCGACGTGCTCGCCGCACGCGTCGTCGACCACACCGGGCGGTACCGCGGCCGGGCCAGCGCCCTGGTGCGGCCGGGGTCGGCCGATGAGGTCGCGGCGGTGCTGCGGGCCTGCCGCGATGCCGGTGCCTACGTCACCGTGCAGGGCGGGCGCACATCGCTGGTGGCGGGCACCGTTCCCGAGCACGACGACGTGCTGCTGTCGACCGAGCGACTGCGTGACATCGGTGACGTCGACGTCACTGAACGTCGAATCCCGGTGGGCGCCGGCGTGACTCTGGCCGAGGTGCAGCGGGCGGCCGGCGAGGCGGGGCTGGTGTTCGGCGTCGACCTGGCCGCGCGCGACACCGCGACCGTCGGGGGGATGGCGTCGACGAACGCCGGCGGGCTGCGCACCGTCCGCTACGGCAACATGGGCGAGCAGGTGATCGGATTGGATGTGGCGCTGCCCGACGGTTCGGTCGTGCACCGGCACAGCCGGGTGCGGATGGACAACACCGGCTACGACCTGGCGTCGCTGTTCGTCGGGGCGGAAGGCACTTTAGGCGTCATCACCGCGCTCGATCTGCGGCTGCACCCCACGCCGCCACACCGGGTGACCGCGATCTGCGGGTTCGCCGACCTCGACGCGCTCGTCACCGCCGGGCGGATCTTTCGCGACCTGGACGGCATCGCCGCACTGGAGTTGATCGACGCGCGCGCCAGCGCGTTGACCGCCGAGCACGCCGGGGTGTCCGCGCCCGTCGACGGGGCCTGGCAGCTTCTGATCGAACTGGCGGGCGACACCGACCAGACCGATCGACTCGCCGACGCGATCGGGGGCGCAGACCTGTGCGGCGAACCCGCCGTCGGCGTCGACACCGCCGCACAGCAGCGACTCTGGCTGGTGCGCGAGGCCATCGCCGAAGTGCTCGGCGTGTACGGGCCGCCGCTGAAGTTCGATGTTTCGCTTCCGCTTTCGGCCATCGCGCAGTTCGCCGCCGATGCCGTTCGACTCGTCGGCCGCCACGCGCCCGACGCGATTCCGGTGCTGTTCGGTCATGTCGGCGAGGGCAGCCTGCACCTGAACCTCGTGCGGTGCACGCTCGACAGCCAAGCCGAACACGCCCTGTACTCGGCGATGATGGACCTCATCGCCCACCTCGGCGTCAACGTCAGCAGCGAGCACGGCGTCGGCACCCGCAAGCGCCCGTACCTCGCAATGTCGCGCACCGACGCCGATATCGCGGCCATGCGCACGGTGAAGGCGGCCTTCGACCCGTCCGGCTACCTCAACCCCGCGGTGCTGTTCGATTAGTTGTGGTCGTCGCGCGCATGCCTGCCTCTGGAGCGGGGCTCCGTCCGGTAGCGATAGGCCTCGCCATCCGGCCGGGCCGATTCCAGCGATGTGAGTCGCCGCTCGTTGTCCACGTGTAAACCGTTGTGCGACAGCCCGATCGGATCGGCTGCGGGTTTTGCGGGCGGCGCGGGCGGAATATCGGCCAGCAGTTGGTCGAGAATCGCGCGCCACGAGTCGTCGGACTGCTCGGGTGGGCGCTCGTCGCGCGCGGGCATCGGCTCGGTCGCCGGCTCGCGCTCGGCGGGAACCCATGACGCAGAGCCGTCGTCCCAGTCGATGGTGTACTCGACGTAGTCGTCATCGTCGTCGACGAACGCCTCGTCGTCGTCGGGCTCGTCGACTGGTTCCGCGGCGGCGGGGTCCTCTGGTGTTCGGCGCGCATAGCCGACCAGGAACACCGCGGCGAGCACACCGAACAGCGCGACGAACGCGGGCAACAACAGCGACTGCGACATGGCGGCCGCGAACGGCGTGTGCAGGAACGACGGCAACTGCGTCGAACCCGCATCACCCTGAGCCGGATCGGCGGCCCACGGCGGCATCTCGGAGTTGACCTGCCACGTCATGAACGCCGCCATGCTGGCGCTGCCCAGCACGGCCCCGACCTGGCGGGTGGTGTTGTAGACACCCGAACCCGCACCGGCCAACCGGGCCGACAGGTTGCGGGTAGCCGTCGCGGCGAGCGGAGACCAGATGAACGCCATCCCGATCCCCGTCGCGGTCAGCGGCAACACCAGCCGCCAGATCGCGGTGTCGGGCGCCATCTCCAGTGAGAGCCAGGTCAACGCGATCGCCAACACGGAGAACCCGAATCCGACCACCGGGCGTGGGTGCCACCGGTCGACGATCCGTCCGACGACGGGCGCGAGCACACCTGTGGCGATCGCCATCGGCGCAGTCAGAAGCGCCGACTGCGTCGGCGACAACCCGCACACCGTCTGCGCGTAGAACATGACCGGCACGATCATCCCGGTCACGACGAACCCGATCGTCGCGACGCCGAATGTCGACAGCGAGAAGTCGCGGTCGCGGAAGATCTCGAGTGGCAGCAGCGGATCATTACGGTTTGCTGCCTGCCAGAACAGGAACGCGGCCACCACGCCGGTGCCCAACGCCATCAGGCCCCAGACCCAGTGGGTCCACCTGTTCGCCTGACCCTCCTGCAGGGCGAACACGATGAGGAACAACCCGACCGCCGAGAGGATCACCCCCGCAACGTCGAGTCGCTGCCTCTGTCTCGGCAGCTCGGGCACCAGCCGCAGCGCCAACGCCACGCCCACCACCCCGATCGGCACGTTGACGAAGAAGATCCACTGCCACCCGAGGGCGTCGACCAGGATCCCGCCGGCCAACGGACCGACCAGCGTCGCGACCCCGGCCGTCGCCCCCCACACGCTCATCGCCATGCCGCGCCGTTCGGCGGGGAAGATGCGGGTGACCGTCGACAGGGTCTGCGGCGTCAGCAGTGCCGCGCCGACGCCCTGCACGACCCGCGCTGCGATCAGCATCCCGATCGTGTCGGACAGTCCGCACCACAGCGAAGCGACGGTGAACACCGTGAGGCCGAGAAGGTAGAGGTTCTTGGGGCCGAACCGGTCACCGAGACGGCCCGCCACCAGCAACGGCACCGCGTATGCGAGCAGATAGGCGCTCGTGACCCACAGGACGGCGTCGTAGCTGGCGTCGAACCTCGCCATGATCGACGGGTTGGCGACCGCGACGATCGTCGCGTCCACCAGGATCATGAAGAAGCCGACCATCATCGCCCACAGCGCATGCCACGGGTTCGTTGACGCGTTCTGCCTGGTGAAAAGCGTTGACAACATTCTGGGTCGACTAGCACTCGGGGATCCCGCCGACGCTACGGAGCGTGGTCGATCCCGACAAGGCGGGACCACGCGCTGCGAAGCGTCAGGCCGGTTCGGGCACGACGTCAGCGGTGACGTCGCGTTCGGAGTCGTCCGCGCGTCCGGCCGCTGACACACCGACGGCCATGAGCGCGAGCAACGCGATCACCATACCCACCGTCATCACCGCGGCCAGAGCGAACTCGTCGTTGCCGAGGGCACCGACGAGCGGTGCGATCGCAGCACCCAGACCGAACTGTCCCGCGCCGAGCAGAGCGGCCGCGGTGCCCGCGGCGTCCGGATGCCGGGTCAACGCCAGCGCCGGCGCGTTCGGGATGACGAAGCCCACGGCGGCCAGCAGCACCCACACCGGGACGACGAATCCGACCACCCCGCCGACGTCGGCAACCGTGATCCCGACGAAGACCGCACCGCCGAGGGAGGCCACGGTCAGGGCCCACAGCACGATGGTCTGCGGCCCGAACCGGCGCAGTAAGACGACGTTGAACTGCGTGGTGCCGATCAGCGCGATCGCGCCGGCGGCGAAGACCAGCGCGAACCCCTGCTGATCCAGACCGTAGCGACCCTGCAGGACGAACGGCGCCGCTGAGATATAGGCGAACAGCCCCGACATGCCCAGCGCCGCGACCAGCACCAACACCACGAACCGGGTATCGCGCAGCAACTCCAGGTACGTCATCGCGATACCGCGCACCTTCAGCGGGCGACGATGCGCGACCGGCAGCGTCTCCGGCAGGGCCGTCGCCGCCACCACCAGCAACAACCCCGCCAACAGCACCAGAGCGGCGAACACCCAGTGCCAGGAGGCCTTCAGCAGGACCGCGGCGCCCAACGAGGGAGCCAGCACGGGCGCCACGCCGAGCACCAGCATCAGTCGTGACATCACCGTGGCCGCGACCGAGCCGGTAAACAGATCGCCGACGACGGCGACCGCGACCACCGAGGCCGCTGCGGCGCCCATCCCCTGCAGCGCCCGAGCCAACCCGAGCACCTCGATGTTGGGCGCGAACATGCACATCAGCGAGGCGATCATGTGCAGCACGATCCCGGCCATCAACGGGCGGCGCCGGCCCAGCGAATCGGAGAGCGGACCGACGACCAACTGGCCGAGCGCCAGCCCGGCGAGCGTCCCGGTGAGCGTCAGCTGCGCAATCGAGGAAGACACCCCGAGTTCCTCGGCGATCCTCGGCAGTGCGGGCAGGTACATGTCGATGGTCAGCGGGCCCAGTGCCACCATGACGCCCAATACGACAATCATCCGGATACGGCTGACAGACGTGCCCTCCTGAATCGGAGTCGGGGCAGTCGTCAGATCCACAGCCGATGATGGTGCCATGGGAATGAAGAGCGTCGCCTCTCATTATTTTCTTCCCGGCCCGGCATAAGGTGAGCGCGATCACGGCCGGGGCACTCACCGACGCCATCGTTCGTTAGCCGAAGCGATAGCCTGAAACGAGTCGCTCGGACAGGAGGCCCCATGAGTGCCCGGTCGAAGGCCAAGAGCCAGTTACCGGCGGTCAGTGATGGCTCCGCCGAAGATCCGAGCGTCGCCGCCAAGGCGCTGTCCCGCATCATCGAGCGCGGGTCGCGCGTGCAAGCTCCCGCGGTCAAGGCGTACGTCGATCGGTTGCGCGAACAGGACCCGCACGCGACGCCCGCCGATGTCATCAAGAAACTCGAGAAGCGCTATCTGAGCGCGGTGATGGCCAGCGGCGCCGCCGTCGGGTCGGCTGCCGCGTTCCCCGGCATCGGGACGTTGGCCGCGATGGCGTCGGTGGCCGGCGAGACGGTCGTCTTCCTGGAGGCGACGGCGTTGTACGTCCTCGCCGTAGCCGAGGTGCACGGAATTCCGGCCGAGCATCAGGAGCGGCGTCGCGCGCTGGTGCTGGCGGTGTTGGTCGGCGAGGACAGCAAGCGTGCAATCGCCGACCTGGTCGGCCGCGGCCGCACCAGAGGCGCGTGGGTCGCCGACGGGGCGGCCACCCTCCCGCTGCCTGCGCTGTCGCAACTGAACTCGCGCCTGCTGAGGTATTTCGTCAAGCGCTACACCCTCAAGCGAGGCGCACTCGCGTTCGGCAAGACGCTGCCCGTCGGCGTCGGCGCGGTCGTCGGCGGTGTGGGCAACCGCTTGATGGGCAAGCGAATCATCGGCAACGCGCACGGCGCGTTCGGCACCCCGCCACCGCGGTGGCCGACGGTGGTGCACGTGCTGCCCGCGTCCCGGGACTAGCGGCACATGGCCGGGAAGGTCGTTGTCGTGGTCTGGCCGATGCTTCGGCGCTAGCCTTTAGTCGGCGGAATGCGGGTAATCCGTACAGAACCTGGCGAGCGTTTCAGATGCGCTCGCGTGAAGCGAAGAATCGAGGCGAGTAGCTACCGTGAGCTCACCTTCACCATTCGGACAGAACGAGTGGTTGGTCGAGGAGATGTATCGCAAGTTCCGCGAGGATCCCTCGTCGGTAGATCCCAGTTGGCACGAATTCCTTGTCGACTACTCCCCTGAGCCGACCTCCTCCGAGAGTCAGGCCCGCAGCGGCAACGGTCAGCGCAACGCAGGACCGGTGAGCCCGCCGGAGCCTGCACCCGCGCCCGCGCCCAAGCAGTCCGGCGGCAACGGCGCCGCCCGGCCCGCCAAGGAGACCCCCGCCAAGGAGACTTCAGCCAAGGAGACTTCAGCCAAGGAGACCAAGGCCAACGAGACCAAGGACAAGGAATCCGACGCCGGCGCCTCCAAGAGCAAGGCATCGAAGTCGTCGGCACCGGCCAAGGCGCCCGCCAAGGACAAGGAGCCCGCGAAGGAGTCGGCCAAGAAATCGGAGCCCAAGGACAAGGGCGCTGAGGACAAGGCCAAGACCAAAGACAAGGACGCCGCAGAGGAAGATTCGGGCGGCGACGACGAGACTCAGGTGCTGCGCGGCGCGGCCGCGGCCGTCGTGAAGAACATGGCGGCGTCGCTGGAGGTGCCCACCGCGACCAGTGTTCGCGCGGTCCCAGCCAAGTTGATGATCGACAACCGGATCGTCATCAACAACCACCTCAAGCGGACCCGCGGCGGGAAGATCTCGTTCACCCACCTCATCGGGTATGCGCTCGTGCAGGCGGTCAAGAAGTTCCCGGGCATGAACCGGTACTTCGAAGTAATCGACGGCAAGCCCAACGTGGTCACCCCGCCGCATACCAACCTGGGCCTGGCCATTGACCTGCAACGCAAGGACGGCGACCGGCAACTGGTGGTGGCCGCGATCAAGAAGGCCGACACGATGGGCTTCGGCCAGTTCGTGGCCGCCTACGAGGACATCGTGCGGCGGGCCCGCGACGGCAAGCTCACCATGGACGACTTCTCCGGCGTGACGATCTCGCTGACCAACCCGGGCACCATCGGCACCGTGCACTCGGTGCCGCGGCTGATGCGCGGCCAGGGCACGATCCTCGGCGTCGGCGCGATGGAGTACCCCGCCGAGTTCCAGGGCGCCAGCGAGGAACGCATCGCCCAACTGGGCATCGGGAAGCTGGTCACGCTGACGTCGACCTACGACCATCGCATCATCCAGGGCGCCGAATCCGGGGACTTCCTGCGCACCATCCACGAACTGCTGCTCGACGACGACTTCTTCGATGAGATCTTCCGCGAGCTGCACATCCCGTACGAGCCGGTGCGCTGGCGGACCGACAACCCGGACTCGGTCGAGGACAAGAACGCCCGCGTCATCGAGCTGATCTCGGACTACCGCAACCGCGGCCACCTGATGGCCGACATCGATCCGCTGCGGCTGGACAAGAACCGCTTCCGCAGCCACCCCGACCTGGACATCCTCACCCACGGGCTGACGCTGTGGGACCTCGATCGCGAGTTCAAGGTCAACGGGTTCGCCGGCGCCGACGAGAAGAAGCTACGCGACGTGTTGGGGCTGCTGCGTGACTCCTACTGTCGCCACATCGGCGTCGAGTACACGCACATCCTCGAACCCGAGCAGCAGCAGTGGCTGCAGGAGCGCATCGAGAAGAAGCACGAGAAGCCGACCGTCGCCGAGCAGAAGTACATCTTGAGCAAGCTCAACGCGGCCGAGGCGTTCGAGACGTTTTTGCAGACGAAGTACGTTGGCCAGAAACGTTTCTCGCTGGAGGGCGCGGAGACGGTCATCCCGACCATGGATGCGGTGATTGACCAGTGCGCCGAGTACGCGCTCGACGAGGTCGTCATCGCCATGCCGCACCGCGGCAGGCTCAACGTGCTGGCCAACATCGTCGGCAAGCCGTACTCGCAGATCTTCTCCGAGTTCGAAGGGAATCTGAACCCGTCGCAGGCGCACGGCTCCGGTGACGTGAAGTACCACCTGGGCGCGTCGGGCAGGTTCATCCAGATGTTCGGCGACAACGACATCGACGTGTCGCTGGTGGCCAACCCGTCGCACCTCGAGGCCGTCGACCCGGTCCTGGAGGGCCTCGTGCGCGCCAAGCAGGACGTGATCGACGGGGGCGACGGCGACGGTGAGGGCGCCGGGGCGTTCAGCGTCGTGCCGCTGATGCTGCACGGCGACGCCGCGTTCGCCGGTCAGGGCGTGGTGGCCGAGACGCTGAACCTGGCGCTGCTGCGGGGATATCGCGTCGGCGGGACGATCCACATCATCGTCAACAACCAGATCGGTTTCACCACATCGCCGTCCGACGCCAAGTCCTCGGAGTACTGCACCGACGTGGCCAAGATGGTCGGTGCGCCGATCTTCCACGTCAACGGCGACGACCCCGAGGCGGCCGCGTGGGTGGCCCGGCTCGCGGTCGACTTCCGGCAGAAGTTCCACAAGGACGTCGTGATCGACATGCTGTGCTACCGCCGCCGCGGGCACAACGAGGGCGACGACCCGTCGATGACCCAGCCGCGGATGTACGACGCGATCGACGTCAAGCGCGGTGTGCGCAAGAGCTACACCGAAGCACTGATCGGCCGCGGCGACATCTCGATGAAAGAGGCCGAGGACGCGCTGCGCGACTACCAGGGCCAGCTGGAACGCGTCTTCAACGAGGTGCGCGAACTCGAGAAACACGAGATCGAACCCAGCGCCTCGGTGGAAGCCGATCAGATGGTGCCCGCCGGTACGAACACCGCGGTCGACAAGTCGCTGCTGGCGCGGATCGGTGATGCCCATCTGTCGGTGCCCGAGGGCTTCAGCGTGCACCCGCGCGTCAAGCCGGTGCTGGAGAAGCGCCGCGAGATGGCCTACGAGGGCAAGGTGGACTGGGCGTTCGCCGAGCTGCTCGCGCTCGGCGCGCTGATCGCCGAGGGCAAGACCGTGCGGCTGTCCGGGCAGGACACCCGCCGAGGCACGTTCACCCAGCGCCATTCGGTGATCATCGACCGCAAGACGGGTCAGGAGTTCACCCCGCTGGATCTGTTGACCGTCGACAAGGACGGCAACCCGACCGGCGGCAGGTTCATGGTGTACGACTCCCCGTTGTCGGAGTTCGCGGCCGTCGGCTTCGAGTACGGCTACTCGGTCGGCAACCCCGATGCAATGGTGTTGTGGGAGGCGCAGTTCGGCGACTTCATCAACGGTGCGCAGTCGATCATCGACGAGTTCATCAGCTCCGGCGAGGCCAAGTGGGGCCAGCGTTCGGACGTGGTGCTGCTGCTGCCGCACGGGCACGAAGGCCAGGGCCCCGACCACACGTCGGGCCGCATCGAGCGGTTCCTGCTGTTGTGGGCCGAGGGGTCGATGACGATCGCGATGCCGTCCACGCCGGCGAACTACTTCCACCTGCTGCGGCGTCACGCCCTGGACGGTATTCATCGGCCCCTCATCGTGTTCACGCCGAAGTCGATGCTGCGCAACAAGGCCGCCGTGAGCGACATCCGCGACTTCACCGAGCAGAAGTTCCGCTCGGTCCTCGAGGAGCCGACCTACACCGACGGCGACGGAGATCGCAACAAGGCCAAGCGGATGCTGTTGTGCAGCGGCAAGCTCTACTACGAGCTGGCCGCGCGCAAGAAGAAGGATGAGCGCGACGACGTGGCGATCGTGCGCGTCGAACAGCTCGCCCCGCTGCCGCGGCGCCGGTTGGCCGAGACGCTGGACCGCTACCCCAACGTCGAGCAGTACTTGTGGGTGCAGGAGGAACCGGCGAACCAGGGCCCATGGCCGACGTTCGGGCTGACATTGCCGGAGGTGCTTCCGGAGAAGTTGAGCGGCATCACGCGCGTCTCGCGGCGGGCCATGTCGGCGCCGTCGTCGGGCTCGTCGAAGGTGCACGCCGTCGAGCAGCAGGAGATCATCGACGAGGCGTTCGCCTGAGGAACGAAGGCGGGCGCCGAGGAGACGACAACCTGCACGAGGCGTTCGCCTGAGGAACGAAGGCGGGCGCCGAGGAGACGACAACCTGCACGAGGCGTTCGCCTGAGCCTTCGCATTCGGCGGGCCTTAACGGGTTGATTGCCCGCACCAGGTGCGTGCGATCAACCCGTTAGTGGGCGGACCTGCGGTACCGGCTAGCCTCTTGACGGCAGCAACACGAGGGAGTGGTTATGCAGGGCTTCGCCGGAAAGGTCGCCGTGGTGACCGGTGCCGGGTCGGGTATCGGACAGGCGCTGGCGATCGAGCTGGGCAAGTCGGGCGCAAGTGTGGCGATCAGCGACGTCGACGCCGAGGGTCTGGCGGCGACCGAGGAGCGGCTCAAGGCGATCGGCGCGCCGGTGAAGACGGACCGCCTCGACGTCACCGAGCGTGAGGCCTTCGAGCTGTACGCCGACGCGGTCGTCGAGCACTTCGGCAAGGTCAACCAGATCTACAACAACGCAGGCATCGCGTATGTGGGCGATGTCGAGGTGACCCCGTACAAGGACATCGAACGGGTGATGGACGTCGACTTCTGGGGCGTCGTCAACGGCACGAAAGCGTTCCTGCCGCATCTGATCGCGTCGGGCGACGGGCACGTCGTCAACGTGTCGAGCCTGTTCGGCATCTTCTCGGTTCCGGGCCAGGCGGCATACAACTCTGCGAAGTTCGCGGTCCGCGGGTTCACCGAGGCCCTGCGCCAGGAGATGCAGGCCTCGGGCCATCCGGTCAAGGTCACCACCATCCACCCCGGCGGGATCAAGACCGCGATCATGCGCAATTCGACGGCCGCTGAGGGCGTCGACCGCGAGGGCCTGACCAAGACGTTCGACACATGGCTCACGCGAACCACCTCTGAGCGCGCCGCAAGAATCATTTTGGACGGCGTCCGTAGGAACCGGGCTCGGGTGCTCGTCGGACCCGATGCCAAGATCCTTGACGCGATCGTGCGGCTCACCGGTTCGGGCTATCAGCGTCTGTTCCTGTCGTTGATGAAGCGTCTGGTGCCAAACAGCCACTGACGTGCACTAAGTACACGCGCGAGCGTGCGCGAACTGTCGAGAAATCGCGGCGTGTCGTGGACAGATACGCCCGCTCGCGGCACACGGGGTAAGGGCCAATGGGTTACGAGTCGCCGAGGGGGTGTTCGGAGAGGAACGCTTCAGCCACGTGGCCTGGATCAGCGCCGTCGGCGACCTCGGCGCGCATCTCGGCCAACGCCGCGGTGTCCAGCACGCCGGCGACCTCGTTGAGCGCGAGCACCTGGGACTCGTTGAGTCCGTTGCGGCGAGACAGCGGCACCAGGTTCTCCGCGCGGATCAGCGACGTGCGGTCCGACAGCATCACCAATTCGGGCGGAATGCCGGGAGCCGCGGTCGTCGTCCACGCGGCGGGGAACCGGCCGGAGCGCACAGCATCGAAAGCCGCGTCGCTGTCGGGGAATTCAGTCACGTTGGGTTCACACATGCCGATCGCCTCCGGACGGGGTGCGTCGGCGACCGCGGCGATGGTCAGCCCGTCGCAGTTGCGCACCGCGGCGGTGACGTCGCGCCCGTCCCACTTTCCGGCGGTCGCCTCGGTGACCGCGAGGGCGGGCTTGTCCTCGGCCGACGTGGTGTAGTCCCCCGCCGCGACGCCTTCGGGCAGCGCGGAGACCATCTCGCGGTACACCTGCGTCGGCGCACGTGCCGCCGCCTCGGGATTGAACCGGTGCAGCAACCGTCCGGTGAGCCCGGGCACGACCCGGACGGCCCCGGTGTCCAGCCCGGTCAGCGGGTCGTCCTCGATTTTGACGTGAGCGGGGTTGCCGTACGAGCGCAGCGCGGCGGCATAAAGGTGGGCGATCAACGTCGACTCGGGATCGGCTGTGGCGCCGACGGCTATCGACGGCCGCTCGGTGTCCTCACCGCACGCCGCACTGCTCGCCACGACCACCGCGACGAGCGCCAGCGCCAGCCGCCGGCCCACCAGCGTCTAGCCTCCCGACGCGTCGCGGGACGCACTGGCGACGGCCTGCGCGACGGCGGGGGCGACCCGGGGGTCGAGCACGCTCGGCACAATGCGATCGGGTGCGAGGTCGGTCCCGACGACTGAGAAGATCGCTTCGGCGGCGGCCACCTTCATCCGCTCGGTGATGCGGCGCGCACCGGCGTCGAGCGCACCGCGGAACACGCCCGGGAAGGCGAGCACATTGTTGATCTGGTTCGGAAAGTCGCTGCGCCCGGTGGCGACGACGGCCGCGTACCGGCTCGCGTCGTCGGGGTGGATTTCCGGATCCGGATTCGACAGCGCGAACACGATCGAGTTCGGCGCCATCGAGGCGACCAGGTCGACGGGCACCACGCCCGCGGACAGCCCCAGGAACACGTCGGCGCCCTCGATCGCTTCGGCGAGTCCGCCGGTCAGCCCGCGCGGGTTGCTCGACTCGGCCAGGTCGGCCTTGTAGGAGTTGAGGTTCTGGCGGCCCTTGTGCACGATGCCCTGCGAGTCGAGCAGCGTGATGTCGCTGACGCCCGCCGCCATCAGGATCTTCGCGCACGCGATGCCTGCCGCGCCGCAGCCGGAGACGACGACCCGAAGCGAGGCGATCTCGCGATCGACGACCTTGGCCGCGCCCAGTAGGGCGGCCAGCACGACGATCGCGGTGCCGTGCTGGTCGTCGTGCATGACCGGGCAGTCCAGCGCCTCGACCAGGCGCCGCTCGATCTCGAAGCATCGCGGCGCTGAGATGTCCTCGAGGTTGACGGCCCCGAACGTCGGACGGAGCCGCACCAGGGTCTCGACGATCTCGTCGGTGTCCTTGGTGTCGAGCACGATCGGGATCGAGTCGAGGTCGGCGAACGCCTTGAACAGGGCGCTCTTGCCCTCCATCACCGGAAGCGACGCCGCCGGGCCGATGTCACCGAGCCCCAGCACCGCGCTGCCGTCGCTGACCACCGCCACCATGCGACTCGCCCACGTGTAACGGGCGGCCAGCGTGTGGTCGGCGGCGATGGCCCGGCTGACCTGGGCCACGCCTGGCGTGTAGGCGACGGACAACGCCCGTTCGGTGTCGAGGGCCGCGTTCAGCGCTACCGAGAGCTTGCCGCCGACGTGGGCCGCGAAGATCTCCTCATCGCTGAGGACGATATTGGATCCGGTCAATGGAAGGTCTCTCACCGCTTGCGACACGGCGCCCAGGTTAACGACGAACTGGTAGGTAACCTAATCGCCCGCGGCCTCAAATCAGGCCGAGATCGGTGACCGCTTTGCGCTCGTCGGCGAGCTCGGCCGTCGTCTTGTCGATGCGGCTGCGGGAGAAATCGTCGATGTCCAGGCCCTGCACGATCGACCAGTCGCCGTCCTTCGTCGTCACCGGGAACGACGAGATCAGGCCCTCCGGAACACCGTAGGAACCGTCGGAGTACACCGCCATCGACACCCAGTCGTCGGCGGGCGTGCCCAGCAGCCAGTCCCGGGCCGCGTCGACGGTCGCCGAGGCGGCCGACGCCGCCGAGGACGCACCGCGGGCGTCGATGATGGCCGCACCGCGCTTGGCGACGGTCGGGATGAAGTCGTTCTCGATCCAGTCCTGGTCGTTGACCACCTCGGCGGCGTTGCGGCCGCCGACCTCGGCGTGGAAGATGTCCGGGTACTGGGTGGCCGAGTGGTTGCCCCAGATCGTCATCTTCTTGATGTCGGTGACCTTGGCGCCGGTCTTGCGGGCCAGCTGGCTGATCGCCCGGTTGTGATCGAGGCGGGTCAGCGCCGAGAACCGCTCGCGCGGGATGTCGGGGGCGTTGGACATCGCGATGAGCGCGTTGGTGTTGGCGGGGTTGCCGGTCACCCCGATGCGCACGTCGTCGGCGGCCACCTCGTTAAGCGCCTTGCCCTGTGCGGTGAAGATCGCGCCGTTGGCCTCGAGCAGGTCACTGCGCTCCATGCCCGGGCCGCGGGGGCGCGCGCCGACGAGCAGAGCCAGGTTGACGCCGTCGAAGATCTTGTTCGCGTCGGCGCCGATCTGAACGCCGGCAAGAAGCGGGAACGCACAGTCGTCGAGCTCCATCACCACACCCTCGAGCGCCTTGAGCGCCGGCTCGATCTCGAGGAGGCGCAGCTCGATCGGCCGGTCGGGGCCGAGAAGTGATCCGCTCGCGAGGCGGAACAGCAAGCTGTAGCCGATCTGGCCGGCGGCACCGGTGACTGCGACCTTGAGGGGAGTTGTGCTCACGTCAGATGCTCCTTGGACAGATTTACGTTGCCCGCACCGCGGGCGGATTGCGTCGGGAACGAAACTAGCAGGCAGCCGACGCGCCCAGCCGCGTAGCATCTACCACGGCCCGAAACCGGGCGTGCGTCGTTCAGGGAGGCTGCGCCGATGCCGTCGTTGAGTCCGGCCCTCCGTCGCTTCGTCCGGCCGTGAAGAACAGCCGCGACGGCCTGGCCGCCGACCCCGTCCGCGTGCCCGTCGCGCATGCGACGGTGGACTGCGCCGTCTATTGCGACGGCTCTCGGCTGCCGGGAAGTTTCAGCCACGACGCCGCTCAGAACAAGGTGGCGGAGCTGCGTCGGGAGGGCGGCAACGCCTTCGTCTGGGTCGGTTTGAATGGACCCGACGAACGCCAGATGCAGACGGTCGCGGACGTTTTCGGTCTGCACCCGCTCGCGGTCGAGGATGCGGTGCACGCCCATCAGCGACCGAAGCTCGAACGCTACGACGACACCTTGTTCCTCGTCCTCAAGACCGTCACCTACATCGAACACGAGTCGATCGCGAACGCGCGCGAGATCGTCGAGACCGGCGAGATCATGATCTTCGTCGGGCCCGACTTCGTGGTGACCGTCCGGCATGGCGAACACGGCGGGCTGGCCGGCGTTCGCAAACACCTCGAGGCCGCACCGAACCTGTTGGAACTCGGCCCGTATGCGGTGATGCACGCGATCGCCGACCACGTCGTGGACGGCTACCTCGAAGTGACCGACTCGATCGAAACCGACATCGACGCGATGGAGGAGGACGTCTTCTCACCGACCAAACGGACCGACATCGAATGCATCTACCTGCTCAAGCGCGAGATCATCGAACTCCGCCGTGCGGTGGGCCCATTGGCAACGGACTTCCGAAGTCTCGGTACCGAGCACGCCGACCTCATCTCGGTGGAGATCCTGCGCTACATGGGCGACGTGCTCGACCACTCCATCAAGGCATCCGATCGCATCGCCGGATTCGACGAGGTGCTCAGCTCGCTCGTGCAGGCGGCCGTCGGGAAAGTGGCGATGCAGCAGAACACCGACATGCGCAAGATCTCGGCCTATGTCGCGATCGCCGCGGTGCCGACGGCGATCGCCGGCATCTACGGTATGAATTTCGACCACATGCCGGAGCTGTCGGTGACGTGGGGCTATCCCGCGGTGTTGCTGTTCATGGTCGTCATCTGCGGCCTGCTTTTCCGCGCGTTCCGGCGCAACGACTGGCTGTGAATCGGCGAACGGCGGACGTCAGCTCGGCTTGGCCGCCGGACGTGCCGGGTCGAGCACGTCGACGCCGTCCTGCTGCCACGCCTCGCGCATCGCGTCGGCACCCTTGAGGCGCACCCACGCGGCTTCGGTCGCGGTGATCGGCGTGGCGGCCAACACCTTCACCGGCTCAAGCGGGCCGGCCAACGGTACGTCGTCGATTTCGCTGTCACTCAACAGGAATGCGGTGAACGGTGTGTTCTCCCACAGCGGTGTCTCGAGGTCGATCAACGCATCGGGCGCCAGGACGAGACCTTCCACCGCGGGCGCGGCCGCCACGATCGCGATCGACCGGTGCAGCCCCCGCGGCGAGGGTCCGCGAAGGGCGACGATCACCTCCGCGCGCGGACCGTGCACGACGTCGGTGACCATCTCGGTCGGGTCGAACATCGGATGACGCGAGCAGCCCAGCGACACATAGTGGATGACCCCTTCGGGGTCCGGCCCGAAGCGCAGCACGTCGATGGTCTCGGTGCCCAGGAAAGTGACGCTGGCCTCGTCGGGCTCGGAATCGATGCCCTGCCCGGCGAAATGCTCGCGCAGGTAGGTACGGACCGTCGCGGGGACGTCGATCACTCGGCCGGCGGCGCGGGTGAATCGGCAGGCGCATCGGCCTCGGGCAGGCTGAGGTTGTTGCCCGTCTCGGGATCGAAGACCACCAGCTTCGACGTGTCGAACGCCAGCTGGATCGTGTCGCCTTGTCTGGCGGTCGAATCGACCGAGACCCGTGCCACGAACTCGTTCTCGCCGACGCCGGACTCGGCGGCCAGCTCGGCGAGCTGCGCCGAATGCGCCCCGGCGCCTTCGGTTTTGAAGTGGAGATACTTGTCGGCGCCCAGCGACTCGACCATGTCCACCGTCACGTCGAAGGTCAGTGCGCGGATGCGCGCATATCCGTCGAGAACGGCGGCGTCCTCGAAATGCTCGGGCCGGACGCCGACGATCACGTTCTTCGGCGCGTTGCGGCGGGCCAGCAGGTCGTAATTCTCCTGGGTGAGGGTGACCTCGCCGAACGGCAGCCGGACGCCGACGTCGGTGATCGTCGCGTTGAAGAAGTTCATCGCAGGCGAGCCGATGAAGCCGGCGACGAACAGGTTCGCGGGGCGGTTGTAGAGATCCTCGGGCGTTCCGATCTGCTGGGCCACCCCGGCGAGCAGCACCACCACGCGATCGCCCAGCGTCATCGCCTCGGTCTGGTCGTGGGTGACGTAGACGGTGGTCGTGCCCAGCCGGTCCTGCAGGCGGGCGATCTCCGCGCGCATCTGCACACGCAGCTTGGCGTCGAGGTTCGACAGCGGCTCGTCCATCAGGAAGGCCTTGGGATCACGCACGATCGCGCGGCCCATCGCGACGCGTTGCCGCTGACCGCCGGAGAGCTGCCCCGGTTTGCGATCCAGAAGCTCGCTCAGGTCAAGGATTTTCGCGGCTTCGTCGACCTTGCGGGCGATCTCGTCCTTTTTCAGCTTGGCCAGCGTGAGCGGAAACGCGATGTTCTGCCGAACGCTCATGTGCGGGTACAGCGCGTAGGACTGGAAGACCATCGCGATGTCACGGTCCTTGGGGGCCTTCTCGTTGACGCGTTCGCCACCGATGCGCAGTTCACCGGAGGTGATGTCCTCCAGGCCCGCGATCATGTTGAGCGTGGTCGACTTTCCGCATCCCGACGGGCCGACGAGGATGATGAACTCGCCGTCGGCGATCGTCATCGACAACTCGTGGACGGCCGTCGCGCCGTTGGGGTAACTCTTCGTCACCCGGTCCAACACAATTTCGGCCATGGAACTACCCCTTCACCGCGCCGGATGTCAGTCCGGCGACGATCCGTCGTTGGAAGATGAGCACAAAGATGATGATCGGGATCGTGATGACCATCGCGCCCGCCGCGATCGATCCGGTCGGCTCCTCGAACTGCGAACTGCCGGTGAAGTTCGCGATCGCCACCGGCGCGGTGATCGCGCGTTCGGTGGCGGTCAGCGACAGCGCGAGAAGTAGGTCGTTCCAGGCGAAGATGAACACCAGGATCGCGGCGGTGACGATGCCCGGCGCGGCGAGCGGGGCGATGACCTTGCGGAACGCCTGGGCGGGTGTCGCACCGTCCATCTTGGCCGCCTTCTCCAGATCCCATGGGATCTCCCGGAAGAACGCCGAGAGCGTGTAAATCGCCAGCGGCAGCGCGAAGGTGATGTACGGGATGATGAGGCCGGGCCAGGTGTCGAAGAGGCCGACCGCGCGCTCGATGTTGAAAAGCGGTGTGACGAGCGAGATATGGGGGAACATCGCGATCAGCAGGGCGACGCCGATCAGCAGCTTCTTGCCGGGGAAGTCGAGGCGCGCCACCGCGTACGCGGCCATCCCACCGATCACCACCGCGATGGCCGTGGTGATCAGGCCGATACCGATCGAGTTGATCAGCGCCGAGGTGAAAATGTTGCCCTGGAATATCGCCTTGTAGTTGTCGAAGGTGATCTCGGCGGGAATCAGCTTGCCGTCCTTGACACTTGAGGTCGGCTTGAGGGACAGCGACAAGATCCACAGCACCGGGAAGAGCGCGTAGACGATGACCAGCACGTTGACGATTGTCCAACCCGTCACCCGCGACGCACCGACCCGCTCAGCCATCAGCGATTCTCCTCGGCGGACCCCGGCGCCGCGGCACCGAAGATCTTGATGTAGATGAACGCGATGATCGCCACGCACAGGAAGATCAGCACGCTGATCGCCGAGCCGAGGCCCACATTGAACGCCTTGAACAGGTTGTCGTATCCCAGGATCGACACCGAGCCGGTGTTGTTGGCACCACCGGTGAGGATGTAGATGTTGTCGAAGATCCGGAACGCGTCGAGGGTGCGGAACAGCAGCGCCACCAGGATCGCCGGCTTGATCAGCGGCAGGATCACCTTGGTCAGCCGCTTCCAGGCGCCCGCACCGTCGATCTGGGCGGCGTTGAGCAGATCCTGTGGTACCAGTGCCAATCCGGCCAACAGCAGCAGCGCCATGAACGGCGTCGTCTTCCACACCTCGGCGAGCACCACGATCGCCAACGACGGAAGCTGTTCGGTCAGTGGGGCACTGCCCTCGGGCAACAGGTTCGCCAGGTATCCGGTGCCCGGTGTCCACGCGTAGTACCAACTGTAGGACGCGGCGACCGTGACGATGCCGTACGGGATGAGGATGGCCGTTCGCACGACGCCCTTGCCGAAGATGGTTCGGTGCATCACCAGCGCCAGGGCCATGCCGAGGGCGAATTCGATGGCCACCGAGACGACGGTGATGCCGAGCGTGACGAAAAAGGCTGTCCACCAGTACTGGTCGGTGAGAATGGTGACGTAGTTCTCCAACCCGATGAACTCGGTGTCGTCGGGTGCGGCCATGTTGTTGCGCTGCAGGCTCAGCCACACCGCGTAAGCGATCGGGTAGCCGGTCACCGCGAGCATCAACACCACGGCCGGCGCGATGAGCAGGAACGCCAGCTTCCGTTCCGAGCGAGTGTCGTCGCTGCCGGTCGCGCTCGGCGCCGGTGCGGTCGCGGCCGCCGGTGGGGCGGTCACGGGATCAGCCCCTTACCGTCGATGGCCTTCTGCACCTGCTCGGTGAGCTCGTCGGCGGTGCGCTCCGGGTCGATGTCGGTGATCGGAGCCAGCGTGGTGGAGATGCGGGTGGAAACCGCTTGGTACTGGGGTGTGGCGGGACGCACCGCGGCGTTGGTGAGTTGTTCGCGGATGATCTCGTGCTGGGGATATTTCACCTGGAATGCCGGATCGCTGTACAGCGACGTGCGCACGGCGGGCAGCCCGCCTTCGACGGAGGTGTACCGCTGATTCTCGACGTCGCGCAGGCATCGGATGGCTTCGAACGCCTCGGCCTTGTGCTGCGTCGTCTTCGCCACGGCGAGGTTGAGGCCGCCGATGGTGACCTTTGCCGCCTCGCCCGGTCGCACGCCCGGATACAGGGCGAACCCAAGGACCTTTCTGCTCGCCTCGAAGGCGGTCTCGAACTGTTCGTCGCTGGGCGAGAACGTGCCGACGTCGTTGATGCTGCCGGCCAGCGAGGGGTCTTCGTCCAGCGGCAGGAACGACACCCCGCCCTTGATTGCGTTCTCGAGCAGCGACGGCAGCACGTAGGGCCAGTTCACCTCGAGCGCCGCCTTGCCCTGTTCGAGTGCCAGCCGTGCGGTGGTCTCGTCGGTCTGAGTCACCGACGGGTCCGCGCCGGGTGCGGTGGCGACGTTGCGGATGATCTGCAGCGCCTTGACGGTGGCGGCCCGGTGCTCGGGTGTGTCGGTCAACGTGACGGTTTCGCCGTCGTCGGAAAGCACTTGACCGCCCGCGCTTTCGAGCAGGGTGTTGAACCACACGACCAGGCCTTCGTATTGCTTTCCTTGTACCGCAATCCAGCTCGGCTCACCCGCGGCGTGCAACCGCGTCGCCTCAGCCACCATGTCGTCCCATGTCGTTGGTGGCTGCGCCATCAGATCGGCTCGGTACCAGAGCAATTGGGTGTTGGTGGTGATCGGCGCGGCGTACAGCTTGTCCTGCCACATGGCCGTTTCCAGCGGGCCCGGCAACGTATTGGCCCTCGCGTCGGCTTCGGCTTGGCCGGCCGGATCGTCGGAGAGCGGCAACGCCCAACCGGCTTCGGCGAACTCGGCGGTCCACACCACGTCGAGCGCCATGACGTCGAGGCTTCTGTCGTTTCCGGTCAGGCGCCGCGCGAGTTGGAGCCGTTGGTCGTCGGCGCTCTTAGGCAGGCTGATCTGCTGGATTCGGAAGCGGCCGCCGAGCTGTTCGTTACACCGCTCGGCGACGGAGGTGAAGGTCTGCGCTTCGTTGGCGGGCGTGTAGTAGTTGATGACGATGCCGCCGCTGTCGGAACCACACGCCGTCAGCGTTAACGCCGTCGTCAGCGCAGCAATCGCCGCAGCACCCATCCGTCGTTGGCCGACGCGCATGCTGGGGAAGCGCACCACCCGCCTCCGTCCGCGTGATGTCACCGACGGGAATCTCCCGCGCGCAAACCGTATTGCCACAAGCGTGTGGTTTGCAACACCTCGACGGCGCGCGTCGCACACCGTTACGCAATCGCGAACTGCGCATACTCCGTGCCGGTGATGGTGCCTCAGCTACCGATCGCGGGCGGACCTCAGATGGTCAAGCGCGCCAGCAGATCCCGTCCGCGCTCGGCGTTCTGCGGATCGCACAGGACGTCGTAGCGGCCCGCGACGAGTTGCAGCGTGGAACTGAAATCTCTTGTGCCGCGTGCCATCGCATAGGGGATCGCCGACGTGATGAGGCCGAAGAACACACCGGCGATCAGGCCGGTGGCCAGCGCCGCCCACGGGTTGGGGCTGAAGAACCCGAGAATCAGGCCGATGAACAAGCCCAGCCACGCACCGGTCAGGACACCACCGCCGAGCACCTTGGGCCACGACAGCCGACCGGTGACCCTCTCGACCTGCATCAGGTCGACGCCGACGATCGTCACCTGCTGGACGGGGAACTCCTGGTCCGACAGGTAGTCCACGGCGCGCTGCGCCTCGGCGTACGTCGGATACGAACCGATGGGCCACCCCTTCGGCGGTGTGGGCAGACCCGCCGGGCCGCGGCCCATATTTGGGCTACCCGGCGTTGCGCCGGGATTTGCTCCAGGTTGAAACGGGCTGGTCATCGGTCTACTTTCTCCTCTTTGCCGCAAATCGTTAAGTTGCTGTCTCATAAGGGACAACGCCGCGATGGCCGCAATCGTGCCCGAGAATTGCGCTAGGTTGACAAGCATGACAAATCCCGGGGAGGACGCAGCACGAAACGGACCATCCGAATCCGACGGGGGTGCGTCCGAGCAGACGTCCAGCGGCTACGAGGCGCCGCCGATCGAGCATTCGCAGACCTCGCCCACCGACCCCGCGATGACGCCTCCTGGCGAGCATTCGACGTCCGAGGCCGATCAGCCATTCTCATACGGCTCGCCCTACCAGGCTCCGCCGGCATACGACCCGTCGTCGGCGTATCCGCCGCCTCCGGCCTACCCCCCGCCGCCCCAGGGCGCCTATCCGCCTGTCCCTTATACACCTCA
>NZ_NKCO01000027.1:0-67771 GCF_002245615.1 Mycobacterium neumannii
TTGTAGGGCGGGGTGCGGGGGTTGTTGAGGGGGGCGGTCATGGCGCTACACCGTCAGGTTGAAGTTCGGGTCGACGCCGTAGAGCGCCAACGAGGCGAACAGGACCACACAGACGATCGCCACCAGCGATGCGCGCATCGAGCGACCGACGGCCTCGCCGACGCCCACCGGGCCGCCGCTGGCGAAGTAGCCGTAGTAGCAGTGGTTGAGCATCACGATCACCGAGATGATCACTGCCTGGATGAACGACCAGAAGACGTCGTCGGGACGCAGGAACGTTCGGAAGTAGTGCTCGTAGGTGCCGATCGACTGGCCGTAGAAGATCGTAGTGGTCACCTGAGCGGACAAGAAGCTCATGATGATCGCCATCGCGTACAGCGGGATGATCACGATGAAGCCGGCCATGATCCGCGTCGACACCAGATACGAGATCGACTTGATGCCCATCACCTCGAGCGCGTCGATCTCCTCGCTGATGCGCATCGCGCCCAGCTCGGCGGTCGCGCCCGCGCCGACCGTGGCGGCCAGCGCCTGACCCGCGACGACCGGAGCGGCGATGCGCACGTTGATCAATGCGGCGAAGAAGCCGGTGAACGCCTCGACACCGATGTTGCCCAGTGAGGCGAAGCCCTGGATCGCGACCAGCGACGAACCCGACAGTGTCACGAAGCCGACGATCGCGACCGTGCCGCCGATCACGGCCATCGCGCCCGTGCCCATGCCGATTTCGGCGATCAGGCGCAGCGTCTCCTTGCGGTAGTAACGCAGTGCGTGGCCGATCGACCCGACCGCGGTGATGATGAACCACGCGACGTGCCCGACGCTGTCGAGGAACCGCGCCGGTGCGCCGGCGACGCTTTGGGCACGGCTGAACCCCCGCGGAAACCGAGAACGCAGGACCGTTGTCGTCGACACGTCAGCTCCCTGTTCCGAACCGAACACCGATCGTGGTCAGGACCACGTTGACCGCGAACAGCGCGATGACGCAGAGCACCAGGGTCTCGTTGACCGCGGTGCCGACGCCCTTCGCGCCACCGGCGACCGTCAGGCCGCGATAACAGCCAACCAGGCCGGCGATCAGACCGAACGTCATGGCCTTGATGATCGAGATGAGGACCTCGGGCAGTCCGGTGATCAGGGTCAGCGTCGAGACGTACGCGCCCGCCGAGACGTTTTGCAGGTAGACGCCGAAGATGAAGCCACCGACCAGGCCGACCGTGATCACCGCGCCGTTGAGCAACAAGGCGACGAAGGTGGAGGCGACGACGCGGGGCACCACCAGCCGGTGGATCGGGTCGATCCCAAGCACCTCGAGCGCGTCGATCTCCTCGCGGATGGTGCGCGCTCCCAGGTCTGCGCAGATGGCGGTCGAGCCCGCCCCGGCGACCACGAGCACCGTCACCAGTGGCCCGAGCTGCGTGACGGCGCCGATGGCCGCCCCCGCACCGGAGACGTCGGCGGCGCCGAACTCGGCCAACAGGATGTTGAGCGTGAAGATCAGCAGCACGGTCAACGGGATGGAGACCGCCAGCGTCGGCAGGAACGCGACCCGCATCAAAAACCAGCTCTGCAGGATGAACTCGCGCCACTGGAACGGCGGCTTGAGCAGTGCCTTACCGACGAGAACGCACATGCGCACGAAGCCGCCGACCGCCTCCAGGCCGGGTCTGACCTGATCGCGTACGTAACCGACAACGCCGGTCGACGCCGTCACCAGTGTGCTCCCGTGGCGCAACGGCGACTGTCGCGGTGCACCGGCAGCCCCTGTCGCACGACCCCTCCTTGCCCCGACCTGATTGTTGTTATCCCCGTCTCGCTACCAGTCGGTAGTAAGACAGACCACAGGAATGTACCCGATGCGATTCCCGCCGTGCAGGGCATCGGGCGGATTGTGCCCGTAACCGTTAGCAAACCCGATTCCGTTCTCTAATTCGGCTGTGGCGCAGCAGAAACCGTTCCCTCAGAGCTACTTTCAGCGGCGTCAGCCCACCTGTCGGCCCCAAACCGCGCGCGCAGTTCGGTTTTCAGGACTTTGCCGGCGGGGTTGCGCGGCAACGCATCAACGACCTCGACGGCCTTCGGATGCTTGTACCGGGCGAGCCGTTCGTCGAGGAACGCGTCGAGCTCGCGCAGGTCAAGGTCGGTCTGCTCGGCCGCGCCGAGGGCGACGACCGCGACGGGGACCTCGCCCCATTTCTCGTCCGGGCGCCCGATGACGGCGACCTCCGCGATCGCCGGGTGGGCGGCGAGCGCGTTCTCGACTTCGGCGCAGTAGATGTTCTCTCCGCCGGAGATGATCATGTCCTTCTTGCGGTCGACCACCCAGACGTAGCCCTCCTCGTCCTGGCGGACGAGATCGCCGGAGTGAAACCACCCGCCAGCAAACGCTTCGGCGGTGGCCTGGGGATTGTTCCAGTAGCCGGCCATGAGAGTCGGTGCGCGGTAGACGATCTCGCCGACCTGACCGATCGGCACATCGTTCATGTCCTCGTCGACCACACGCGCCGCGACGGTGGGGATCACCTTGCCGACCGATCCGAGTTTGCGGATCGCGTCCTCGCCCAACAGCATGCAGGTCACCGGCGACATCTCCGTCTGGCCGAAGGCGGCCAGGATCTGGGTGCCGGGGAAGGTCTCGGCCATCTGGCGCAGCAGGGTGTCCGACGCCGGCGCGGCGCCCCAGGACAACACCCGCAGCCGCAGCTGACGCGGCCGTGCCTTCTGCGCGGCGCACACCGCCTGCCACTGCGCGGGCACGAGGAAGATCCCGGTCACCTGCTCGGCTTCGAGGACGTCGAGCAGCTCATCCGGATTGAAGGCGCCCAGCGGATAGATGACCGTCGGCCGGCCCAGCAGCAGGCCGGGGATCATGTTGCCGATACCGGCGATGTGGAACATGGGCACGCCGATGAACCCGACGTCGTTGTTGATGTCGGCGCCGTTGGTGAACAGGAACGTCAGCGCCTGGCCGGCGATGTTGGTGTGGGTGAGCACCGCGCCTTTGGGCCGGCCCGTAGTGCCGGAGGTGTACATGATCAGCGCAGGGGAGTCGTTGGGGATGTCGACGACCGTCGCCGGCTCACCGGACTCGGTGATCAGGTCGTCGTAGCCGAGCACGTCGTTCTCGGTGGCGCCGCCGGCCACGATGACGGTGGTCAGCGTCGAGTCGATGTCGCGGACCGCGGTGGCGACGGTGGCCAGGACCGCCTCGGTGATGACGACCGTGGCTTGGCAGTCACTGACCAGGTACGCGATCTCGGGCGGGGTCATGCGGAAGTTGACCGGTACCGCGACCGCACCGAGCTTGTTGACCGCGAGGAACGCCTCGACGTACTCGGTGCGGTTGAGCATCAGGATCAGCACCCGGTCGCCGAAGCTCACCCCGCGGCGGCTCAACGCGCCGGCCAGCCCGTTCACCCGCTCGTCGAGCTCACGCCAGGTCGTGGTCTTGCCGAGGTGGCGCAAGGCGGTGGCGTCGGGCTGCATCAGCGCATG
Source organism: Mycobacterium neumannii (assembly GCF_002245615.1). NCBI lineage: Bacteria > Bacillati > Actinomycetota > Actinomycetes > Mycobacteriales > Mycobacteriaceae > Mycobacterium > Mycobacterium neumannii. Next base: position 3,496 of record NZ_NKCO01000027.1, read on the forward strand.
GCGGGCTAGCTGGTTCGTCCAGTTCTGCCTGCGGGCGAGGTACGGCTGTGTAGTGGGGTCGGGTTCCGGCGGGGGAAGGGAACTCACCTGCTGCTGCTCCATCGAATCTCGGGGGTTGCGCGCGTTTGACATTTGATCAAACATGGTGTTGCCCCGGTCACACTATGGCCTCGGCCGCTTGGGTACAAGCCCTCGTCATTTCCTCGTCGTTGATGGCCAGAACGCACCGGAGAACACAGTGAACGCACCCACCGCACGGCTTCCCAGGCCGCCGCGGGGAGTGCGGCGTGAACAACTGTCCGACGAGGTCGCGGCGCGTCTGCGCGCCGACATCATGACAGGCGTGTTGCGGCCGGGCACCTTCATCAGGCTCGACGAGACCGCCGCGGCGCTCGGAGTGAGCATCACCCCGGTGCGCGAGGCGCTGCGCACGCTGCGCGGTGAGGGCATGGTGCAGCTCGAACCGCACCGCGGCCACGTGGTGGTGCCGCTGTCACGCGCCGACGTCGAGGACATCTTCTGGCTGCAGGCTTCGATCGCGCGGGAGCTCGCGGCCACGTCCACCCAACGCATCACCACCGACGAGATCGACGAGTTGGACCGGCTCAACGACGACTTGGAGCTCGCCGTCTCACGCCACGACGTCGAGGAGATTGCTGCCGCGGAGTTCGTGTTCCACCGCGCGTTCAACCGCTCGAGCGGCCGGATCAAGCTGGCCTGGTTCCTTCTGCACGTCGCGCGCTATCTGCCCGGGCAGATCTACGCGGGCGACCCGCAGTGGGGGGTTTCGGCGGTGGCGACGCACCGCGAGCTCATCGCGGCGCTGCGCCGACGTGACGTCGACACCGTGGTCGCACTGACGGCCGGCGAGTTCACCGACGGGGCCCAGCGGCTGATCGCGCGCCTCGACGAGACGGGGTTGTGGAGCTGAGGCTCCAGGACGAGACTCGCCTTCGCAGACCGGCTGCCAGAGACCGGTCGTTGCAGACCGGAGGACCCAGATCGGCGCCTTGCGCAGATCATCCGTCCGCAGGACGACAGCTGCCCACCATTTAGACGAGTGCCCGCCTATCAGCGAAAATTTCGCTGGCAGCGAATTTTTCGCTGCGAGGTGGGCACCTTGGCGAATGGTCGGCAGTCGATATGCCCGGCGGTGGCGAGCCGCCTGCGGACCGCCTGGGGATGATGCGCCGCGGCGGGCCGAAACTGTCGGTCGCTCGCGGCACAGTCGTGGCCATGGCCAGCAAGCGGAACATCTACGGCGTCGAACTGCGGTACGTGCTGACGTTCCATCTGTCCCAGCACGGCCCCACGACGATTCCCGACTTGATCGACGCACTCGACTACTACAACTTCGCACTCCCCGGACCGGCCCCCAAGTGGGTCTCCGACGCCTTGCGCTGGGAGATGGCACACGGCCGCGTGCGGCGGGTGCGGCGCGGACTCTACGGCCCGGGTGACACCCCGCGCTCGACCGCAGACCGGATTCGCAAGCGGGTGCTCGACCTGCGGGCCGAAGCCGACATGCTCGCGGGCCGCGACTTTGAGAAGTGGCTGGATACGCTGCCCGATTGACGAACCGGCGCTACTTGGAGGCCAGTTGTTCGGCGCGGGCCTTGAGGTTGTCGGCCAAGTAGTCCAGCGTGTCCCCGATCGCCTTCTTCACCATCTGCTTCGGGATGGGCAGCTTGGTCTCGACGTCGAGGTCGACGGTCAGCAGCGAGGTGGGGCCCATCGGAACCACCGAGAACTTCTGCTCCTGCTTGTCGAAATGATCGCCCTGCTGCAGCACCGTGAAGATCTGGTTCTCGCCCGGGTAGTAGACCGCGGTGATGAACGTGCCCGCCTGCCCCTGCACGACGACGTCGAGACGTAACTGGCTGGGCCGGCCGTCGTCGTACCGGGCCAGCACCCAGCACCCTTTGATCTCTTCGTTCCACTGGGGGTAGGCCTCGAAGTCGGCGACGATCCCCATGATCGCCTCGGCGGAGGCCGCCACCTCGACGGTTTTACTCACGAGCGGCATCCGACGAGCATATCGACTACTCCACGCGCGCCGTTTCCAGCAGCTCGCGGATCGACGCCGGGATCGGCACCGGCCGCCGACCGCCCCGGTCCACATAGACGTGCACCCAGTGCCCGACCGCCGCGGTCGGGCCGTCGTGCTGCCAGAGCCCTAACCGGTAGGTGACGCTGCTGGTGCCCAGCCGGGTGACCGCCAGTCCGACCGTCAGCGGATCCGGGAACCGAAGCTCGGCCAGGTACCGGCACCCCGATTCGGCCACGACGCCGAGCCAGGGCACGGTCAGCGGGTCGATCCCGAGGCTGGTGTTGATCCAGCCGTTGATCGCCGAGTCGAACAGCGCGTAGTACACCGCGTTGTTGAGGTGGCCGAACATGTCGTTGTCGGCCCACCTGGTGGTCACAGCCCAGTGCACCGGGAAGTCCGCGCTGGGGTGTGTCTGCTCGCTACCGGTCATGGCAGCAGTCTCGCAGTCAAGGCAGTCAGGTGCGTGTCGCCCGTCCCATGGCGAGCGGGTGGACGATCGCCGGCATGCCGCGCCAAACGACGTTCTGGGCCGAGACCGTGAAGCCGCTGGCGCGCAGGCGCCCGACGGTGTCGCGGTTGCAGCCACGCAGCCGATTGCGGCTTTCCGCAAGGTTCGCTGCTCGACCTCATATCGGCGACTTCAGTCATGTCGCAAACGTAGGAGTGGGCATGTGGCGCACGCATCGCCCGATGCGGCCATCCTCTGCAGATGGCCCCTTTCGGCTACCTCAAAGGAGTCCGAGTCGCGCGGCTTCCGCGACGGCGGCATCAGCCACGCCACTGGATTGTCGACTCAGCAGACGTGACGGCAAGCTGTAGAGATGAGAATTCGCGGCGCCGTGCTCGAACAGATCGGCCTGCCGAGGCCGTACGCGGAGTCGAAACCCTTGACGGTCGGCGAACTCGACCTCGCCGCGCCCGGCCCCGGGGAACTGCTGGTGCAGGTGGAGGCCGCGGGTCTGTGTCACTCCGACCTGTCGGTGGTCGACGGCAACCGTGTACGGCCCGTGCCCATGCTTCTCGGCCATGAGGCGGCCGGGATCGTCGAAAAGATCGGCGCCGGCGGGTCCGACCTGGAGGTCGGCGCCCGCGTGGTGATGACGTTCCTGCCTCGGTGCGGTGAGTGTCCGGCGTGTGCGACGGACGGTCTCACGCCCTGCGAGCCGGGTTCGGCGGCCAACGGGGCAGGCACGCTGATGACCGGTGAGCGCCGGTTGTCGCGCGACGGCGAACCCGTCCATCACCATCTCGGCGTCTCCGGTTTCGCAACCCACGCAGTCGTCGACCGCCGTTCGGTCGTGCCGGTGCCCGACGACGTGCCCGCGGCGGTGGCGTCGCTGCTGGGCTGCGCGGTGCTGACCGGGGGCGGTGCGGTGATCAACGCCGGCCGACCGCGAGCGGGCGACACCGTGGCCGTCGTCGGCCTCGGCGGCGTCGGGATGGCCGCGGTACTCACCGCACTGGCTGCCGACGACGTCCGTGTGGTCGGCGTCGACCAGCTGCCCGACAAACTCGAGCGGGCCCGCGGCCTCGGGGTGCACGAGGCGTACACCCCGGAGGCGGCTCGTGACAGCGGGTTCAAAGCCGCCGTCGTGATCGAGGCGGTCGGTCATCCGAGCGCCCTGGAAACCGCGGTGGAGCTCACCGCCGCGGGGGGTCGCACGGTGACGGTCGGCCTGCCTCCACCCGATGCGCGGGTATCGTTGTCGCCCTTGGGTTTTGTCGCCGAGGGACGCTCGCTGATCGGCAGCTACCTCGGTTCGGCGGTCCCCTCCCGCGAGATCCCCCACTTCGTCGAATTGTGGCGTGCGGGACGGTTGCCGGTCGAGTCGCTGGTGTCGTCGACGATCACGCTCGACGAAATCAACTCCGCCATGGACGAACTGGCCGGTGGCCGCGCCGTGCGTCAGGTCATCCGCTTCGGGTAGAGGTCAGAACCAGCGCTCGTGCATGTCCAGCGTGGTGCGGTCCAGGCTGGCGAGAAGGTCGAGTTGCGGTGCGGTCTTGGGTAGTTCGTAGCGAAAGAAGTAGCGGGCGGCTTGACGCTTGCCGTCATAGAAGTCTCCGCTGTGATCGTGCGCGGCGATCTCCTGCTGCAGCCACATCCAGGCGACGACGATGTGGCCGAACGCCTCGAGGTAGATCACGCTGTTGGCCATCGCGGCCTCGACGTCGCCGGAGCCGAACATCTCGGCGGTGACGGCGGTGAGGCGCTGCAATGCGGCATCCAACAGACTTGCGTGTTCGGTGATCCGGCCGCCGAGCGGGCCGGCCTCGGCAGCCGTCGCTCCGATGGCCGCACCCAGCGCCGCCAGCCCGGCACCCCCGCGCGCAGGGACCTTGCGGCCCAACAGGTCCAGGCTCTGGATACCGTGTGTCCCTTCGTGGATCGGGTTGAGCCGGTTGTCGCGGTAGTGCTGCTCGACGTCGTATTCGCGGGTGTAGCCGTAGCCACCGTGCACCTGGATCGCCAGGCTGTTGGCCTCCAGACACCATTGCGAGGGCCAACTCTTGCCGACCGGTGTCAGCATCTCGAGCAGCAACGTGGTGCTGTCGCGCTCCTCATCGGAGGCCGCGCTGTGCTGGAGGTCGACGAGCTTGGCGCAGTACAGCAGCAACGCCAACCCCCCTTCGGCATAGGCCTTCTGGGCCAGCAGCATTCGCTTGACATCGGCGTGCTCGATGATCGGCACCTGGGGTGTCGACGGGTCCTTGTCGCTGACCGGTCGCCCCTGTGGGCGCTCGCGGGCGTACTGAACCGACTTGAGATAGCCGGTGTAACCGAGCGCCACCGCACCCATCCCGACGCCGAGGCGCGCCTCGTTCATCATCGTGAACATGTAGGCGATCCCGCGGTGCGGCTCACCGACGAGGTATCCGACCGCGCCCGGCTGCCCGCCGGGTGTGTACGCGCCCTCGCCGAGGTTGAGCACCGTGTTCGTGATACCACGTTGACCCATCTTGTGGTTCAGCCCGGCCAGGACGACGTCGTTGCGCTCGCCGATCGCGCCGTCGCCGTCGGTCAGGTACTTGGGCACGATGAACAGCGAGATGCCCTTGGTTCCCGGTGGGCCGCCGGGGATCTTGGCGAGCACCAGGTTGACGATGTTGTCGGTGAGTTCGTGTTCGGCACCCGAGATCCACATCTTCGATCCAAACAGCCGGTAGGTGCCATCGTCGGCCGGTTCGGCGCGGGTGACGATGTCGGCCAGCGACGAACCCGCCTGGGTCTCCGACAACGCCATGGTGCCCGAGAACCGCCCGGCCAGCATCGGTTTGACGAACTCCTCGACCTGCTCGTCGGTGCCGAAGCGGGCCAGCAGGTTGGCGTTGGCCATCGTCAGCATCAGATAGCCCGTCGTGCTCAGGTTGGCCGCCGAAAACCAGGCGAAGGCGGCCTGCGCCACGGTTGCGGGCAGCTGCGCGCCGCCGAGACGGTGTTCCATCGACATCGCGATGAGGTCGGCCTCGGCGAACGCATCCCAGGCCTCCTTGACCTCGGGGATGACGGTCACCTTCTCGCCGTCGAAGGTCGGCTCGTTGGCATCGCTCTTCTTGTTGTGCGGCGCGAAGTACCGCGTCGCCAATTGCTCGCAGAGCTCCAGCACCGCGTCGAAAGTCTCGCGCGAGTGTTCGCCGAACCGCTCGCGCTCGGTCAACTCCTCGACCTTCAACCACTCATACAGCAGGAAGTCGAGGTCGCGGCGCGACAGCAGCAGTGACTTCACGGTGCGGTCGCGGTGTCGGGTTCCCCGGGCAATGCGTCGACCTCGATGCCCAGCGGCGACTCAGTGCGCACGGTCTCGTCACGGATCAGACCGCGCAGCAGCGCCGTGCTGAACTCGACCGCGATCTCCTGTGCGGTACGCCTGCCGTGCGGCCGCAGCCAGCGGTAGGCGCCCAATGTCATGCCGATGTAGCCGAGCGCGAGGACGTGCGAATCGCAGTCGTAGAACTCGCCGCTGGCGATGCCACGGTCGATGACGTCGCGCACGTGTTCGTAGACCTGCGTCTCCTTCTCCCGGATATAGGCCACCTGGTCTTCGGTGAACCACTCGCCGATGTAGGGGCCCTCCTGGAAGTAGACGGCAGCGCGTTCGATATCGCTGGCGATGCCGACGAGCAGCCGGCGGGTGAAGTGGTAGATCGTTTCGCGCGCGGACGCCGACGGGTCGTCGTGCAGCGCGTCGACGGTGAAGTCGGCGGCACCCTTGTAGATGTCGTAGAGGATCAGCGACTTGCTGGCGTAGTAGTGGTAGACGGTCGCCTTGTTCAGGCCGACCGCGTCGGCGACGTCGTCCATCCGGGTGCCGTGGTAGCCGCGCGCAGCGAAGAGCTTGGTCGCGACCGCCAACAACTCGTCGCGACGGGTCCTCCCGTTCGGGGTGGCGGCGTCCGCAGAGGGCATGGCGACTCACTATATGCAGGCCGGAACCTCGTCCGGGTGTCAATCAACTGGTTGGAAGTGTAGGTGTTGGGGGTGTCGCCGGCCGCACGGCGGGTCTAGACTTCGGTCATTACCGGCCGCACTCGAGAGGTGACCCCATGGATCCGAATCCGGACTATGACGCGAGCGACGAGCTGGAGTACGGCGTGAACTGGTTCGCGTGGATTCTTCGCGGGGTGTACCCGCCGCCTGCTTATCCGCCGGTTTAACCCGTCAACTGCCAGCGGTGCACACCCGCGCCCTGGGCGTAGGACAGATGTCCGCCGAGCGCGCCGCCCACTGAGACCGCGGTCAAGCCGAGCACGCTGAACGTGCGCGCCGCACCCACCTTGCCGCGCTTGTACTTCCGATAAGCCACCCAGAACGCCACTGCCGCGACCGTGTTGCCCGCCGCGTGCAGGAGGCCGACTCGCCTCTGCCGCGTCCCCAGCGTGGGAAACTCCGCCAGCCCGGCCAGCACTGCGGGCGGTGTCGCGGCCAGCCCGATCGCGATCAGCTGCCGCGCGGCGTCGCGGTCCTTGAACAGTAGATCCAGCACCATCGACGACATCCACGCGCCGATCGGCAGGGTGACCATCAGCGGATGTGTGGGGTGCCCCAGCCACGAGCCGCGCAGTCCCCGTGCCAACGCGCCGTCACCGAGCATCCGGTCGACAGCATCGGCCGTCCGGTCCGCGACCGCGTCGAGTGAGTCGGCCGATTCGGGCATCTGAAGAAGCGCGTGCATGTCCATGCCGTCCGGTTACCCGACCGGCGCCGGCTGAATCGCCCGCTGTTAGGCAGCGCGCGGCAGCGTGCGCAGCGCCGTGCGGATCGCGAGGTAGATTACCGACGAGGTGATCACGAAGATCGGCCACCCCATCGCGACACGGGCCACCGCGAGCAGTCCCTCCCGGTCGGTGTCGTAGAGGTAGTACTGCACCAGAAAGCGCGACCACGACGACGTGGCCATCACCGCGGTGGCGATGTCAAAAGCCAGGCGCACCCGTGGGACCTGCCGCCAGGCACTGTCGCGTCCGGTGATCCACGCCCACACGACTCCGACCAGCGGACGCCGCACCACCAACGACGTGGTGAACGCGATCGCCAGACCGAGGTACATCCAGATCCCCGGCAGATAGAAGTCCTTGGCGCGGCCGGTGATCAAGGCCACGACCGCGCAGACCGCCACCCCGGCGAAGCCGAACAGGGCGGGCCGTATCGAACCTCGTTGCAGCAGTTGCGCGATCGCCACGAGGGCCGCGGCGCCCACGGCGGCTCCTGTGGCCACCAGCAGGCCCAACGTCGGCGACGATACCGCGAACACCGCGACCGGCAGCGCGGAGTAGACCAGTCCGCGCACGCCGCCCGCACGGGCCAGCAGGACCTCGACCGGCGAACGTCGCTCCGTCACCCGCTTGAGCTTACGGCTCGCAGGTAGCGCTAGAGCGCCTTGAGTTCCTCGATCACCGAGGTGACCGACTTCTTGGCGTCGCCGAACAGCATCGAGGTCTGGTCGAGGAAGAACAACGGGTTCTCGATGCCCGCGTAGCCCGCGTTCATCGACCGCTTGAGCACGATCACCGAACGCGACTCGTCGACGTTGAGGATCGGCATGCCGTGAATCGGGCTCGACGGGTCGTTACGCGCGGCCGGATTGGTGACGTCGTTGGCGCCGATGACCAAAGTGACGTCGGTGCGGCCGAATTCGCCGTTGACGTCGTCCATCTCCTTCATCGAGTCGTACTCGACGTCGGCCTCGGCCAGCAGCACGTTCATGTGCCCGGGCATACGGCCCGCGACAGGATGGATGGCGTACTTCACCTCGACGCCTTTGCTTTCCAACAAGTCGGCCATCTCTTTGACGGTGTGCTGGGCCTGCGCGACGGCCAGCCCGTAACCGGGGACGACGATCACCTGGTTGGCGTAGGCCATCTGGATCGCGGCGTCCGCGGCGGAGGTGGCCTTGACCGTGCCCTGGTCGCCCCCCGGCCCGGCCACCGCCTCGGCGCCGCCGCCGAAGGAGCCGAACACGATCGCCGGAATCGACCGGTTCATCGCCACGGCCATCAGGTTGGTCAGGATCGAACCCGATGCGCCGACGATCATGCCCGCCACGATCATCGCGGTGTTGTCCAGCGCCAGACCCGCTGCGGCCGCGGACAATCCAGTCAGCGCGTTGAGCAACGAGATGACGACCGGCATGTCCGCGCCGCCGATAGGGAACACCACGAACAGGCCCATCAGGCCGGCGAACACCAGGACCAGGGCGATCGCCCACCCGGGGCTACCGGTTCCGGCGTTGAGCCCGATGTAGATCGCGGCGGCGGTCGCACCGAGCAGCAGCACGACGTTGGCGGCCTGAAACACCTTCGCGGAAGCGACAAGTCGCTTCTCGACGTTCTTGGGGATCGACTCCTGCAGTTTGAGGAACGCCACCAGCGAACCCCAGAACGACACCGACCCGATGATCGCGGCCAGCAGCGACCCCGCCACCAACGCCACCGTCGGATGCTGGTCGGGCGTGAAATGCGCGAAGCCATCGGTCTCGATGAACTCCGCCCACGCGATCAACGCGACCGTGCCCCCGCCGACGCCGTTGAACAGCGCCACCAACTGCGGCATCGCGGTCATCTTGGTCTTCTTGGCCGGTGGCACACCGAGAATCACGCCGAGCGCCAATCCGGCCGCGATCAGCACCCAGTTGATCGGCGCGGTGTCGCGCACCTTGATCAGCGTGGCGATCACGGCGATGGCCATACCGGTGGCCGCGATCCAGTTGCCCCGCACCGCGGTTTTGGGTCCGGTCAGCCCGGACAGGCCGAGGATGAACAGCGAGAACGCGACGATATAGAGGACGGTGACCAGATAGTTCACTTGTCAGCCGCCTCAACAGCTTTGGGCTCGGTGTTCTGGGCGGGCCTTCGCCCTTTGAACATCCCCAGCATCCGGTCGGTGACCAGGAAGCCGCCGATCACGTTGAGCGTGCCGAAGATCAGCGCCACGAAGGCGATCGTCCGCACACCCCATGGCGCGTCTGCGGGCAGATCGCCCAGCACGATCAGCGCACCGAGCACCACGATGCCGTGGATTGCGTTGGTGCCCGACATCAGCGGTGTGTGCAAGGTGTTGGGCACCTTGGAGATCACGGCGAACCCGACGAACCCGGCGAGCACCAGGATCGCGAGATTGGCCAGCAGGTTGTCGTACATCAGTTTTCTCCCCGGGTGACGCAGGAGGCCGCCACCACCTCGTCATCGAAATCGGGCATGAGCTTGCCGTCGCTGATCAGTAGCTCCAGCAGCGAGGTCAGGTTCTTCGAGTACAGCTCGCTGGCGTGTTCGGGCATGGTGGCCGGAAGGTTCAGCGGTGAGGCGATCGTGACGCCGTGGCGGACCACGGTCTGCCCCGGCTCGGTGAGCTCGCAGTTGCCGCCCGTCTCGCCGGCGAGGTCGACGACCACGCTGCCCGGCTTCATCCCCTCGACCGCGGCGGCCGTCACCAGTCGGGGCGCCGGCCTGCCGGGCACCAGCGCGGTGGTGATCACGACGTCGAAGCCGGTGATCGCCTGCTCCAGTTCCTTCTGCTGTTGTGCGCGTTCCTCGTCGGACAGCTCGCGGGCATAGCCGCCCTCCCCGGCCGCCTCGATGCCCAGCTCGAGCCACTGCGCGCCGACCGAGCGGACCTGATCGGCCACCTCGGGGCGCACGTCGTAGCCGGTGGTGCGCGCGCCGAGCCGCTTGGCGGTGGCCAGCGCCTGCAGCCCCGCCACGCCGACGCCGAGCACCAGCACCGACGCCGGTTTCACGGTGCCTGCGGCCGTGGTGAGCATCGGGAAGAACCGCGTCGACTCCGAAGCCGCCAGCAGCACGGCCTTGTAGCCCGCAACGTTGGCCTGTGACGACAGCGCGTCCATCACCTGGGCGCGCGAGATGCGCGGGATCGCCTCGACGGCGAAGGCCTGCACACCTGCGGCCTTCAGGGCGGCGATCTGGTTGTCGTCGTTGCGTGGGGCGAGGAAACCGATCAGCGTCTGCCCGCTCGTGAGCTTGGCGACCTCTTCGGCGGTCGGCGGCGCAACTTTGACCACGACGTCGGTCCTCCATGCGTCACCGAACGTCGCGCCCGCTGCGGTGTAGAGGTCGTCGGGCAGAAGGGCCCGCTCGCCCGCGCCGGACTCCACGACGACGGCGACACCGCTCTTCACCAGCGACGCGACGGCCTTCGGCACCAACGCGACGCGGCGCTCGTCGGCTTCTGATTCGCGTACCACCCCAACCGTCGGGGCCGCCCCGGCGGCGACATCAGCATGCGTCTGCTCTGTCATGACGGAACACCTTAACCGCTACCGCTGGTCACATCTAAATCGGTACGGTCAGTCGCGGATTTCCACCGGCACGGCGCACCGGAAACGGCGCCGGCGCGAATTAACATCCCGAAGGTGCCGGAAGCGTCGTTGCCGAAGTCCCGTAATCGCCGACGCGCACGGCTGGCCGACATCGCCACGGTGCTGATCATCCTGGTCGTCTACATCACGTCGCTGGTCGGTTATCACTATCTCTCCGGCGAGCCCGTCTCATTGGGTCCTCCTGACCTCGGAGACAGCGGAGACAACATCGTCCAGGTCACCCTGTCGGAACTGCACACGGTCGCCAACCAGATCGACGTCGAGGTCGTGGTCTTCCCGTCGGACAACCACATGAACGACGACCTCAACGTGGTCAACACCGATATCGCGGTGCGGCTGTTCATCAACGAGATCAACATCGACATCGACGACCTGCAGACGCCGAGGGGCCAGTTGCCTGCCCAGATCAGCGCCACGCTGTCCGCGAAGGGCGACCCGGACAAGTGGCCTTTCGACTCGTACACGGTCGGCGCTCTGGGAGCCGACATCATCGTCGGAAGCGGTGACGACCGCACGTTCGAGCCCGCTCGGGTGGTGGTGACCGGCGGACTCGACGGGTGGGACATCACCAGCACGCGAAGCGGGCCGGCCACCCAGTCGGCTGACGACGGCGACTACGAGACGGTGACGTTGAAGCGCGCGAAGGGACCGCTCGCCTTCGATGTGGGCCTGTGCCTGGTGTTGATAACCCTGCCCGCGCTGGCTCTCTTCGTGTCGATCGAGATGCTGCGCGGGCGGCGCAACTTCCTCCCGCCCTTCGGCACGTGGTACGCCGCGTCGCTCTTCGCGATCATTCCTATCCGCAACTTCATGCCCGGCGCGCCGCCGCCGGGCGCGTGGATCGATCAGATCCTGGTGCTGTGGGTGCTGCTCGCGTTGACCGGGGCGATGGTGCTGTACTTCGCCGCCTGGTGGCGACGCAGCGACTGACGGCGCGGTAGCCGCCGGCCGGGCCCGCCTATGGTGGTCTCGACCAGTACAACCACGGGAGGCCATCGGATGGCTGTCGACCGGCTGCTGCCCACCCCGGACGCCGATGATCTGATCGCGCTGACCCGCGACATCGCCGACAAGGTGCTCGACCCGATCGTCGACGATTACGAGAAGGCTGAACGCTATCCCGAAGGCGTGATGGCGCAGCTGGGTGCGGCCGGACTGCTGAGCCTGCCCCAGCCCGAGGAGTGGGGCGGTGGTGGGGTTCCCTACGAGATCTACCTCCAGGTGCTCGAGGAGTTGGCGGCCCGGTGGGCGGCCGTCGCGGTGGCGGTCAGCGTGCACAGCCTGTCGTCGCATCCCCTGCTGATGTTCGGCGCCGAAGAGCAGAAGCGGCGCTGGCTGCCCGGCATGTTGTCGGGTGAGCAGATCGGGGCCTACAGCCTGTCGGAGCCGCAGGCTGGTTCGGACGCAGCGGCGTTGCGCTGCGCGGCTGCCAAAGCCGAAGACGGCTATGTCATCAACGGCTCCAAGTCGTGGATCACCCACGGCGGGCGTGCCGATTTCTACACGTTGTTCGCGCGCACGGGCGAGGGCTCGAAGGGCATTTCGTGTTTCCTGGTGCCCGGTGACTTGCCCGGACTGAGCTTCGGCAAGCCCGAGGAGAAGATGGGCCTGCACGCGATCCCGACCACCTCAGCGTTCTACTCCGACGCCCACATCGACGCGGACCGGCTGATCGGCGCCGAGGGCCAAGGCCTGCAGATCGCCTTCTCCGCACTAGATTCCGGGCGGCTGGGCATCGCCGCGGTCGCCACCGGGCTGGCCCAGGCCGCGCTCGAGGAGGCGGTCGCCTACGCCAACGAGCGAACGACGTTCGGGCGCAGGATCATCGACCATCAGGGCCTCGGCTTCCTGGTGGCCGACATGGCCGCCGCGGTCGCCAGTGCGCGGGCTACGTACCTGGACGCGGCGCGTCGACGCGATCAGGGCCGGCCGTACTCACAGCAAGCCAGCGTCGCCAAGCTGATCGCCACCGACGCCGCTATGCAGGTGACCACCGACGCGGTGCAGGTGTTCGGCGGTGCCGGTTACACCCGCGACTACCGCGTCGAGCGGTACATGCGGGAAGCGAAGATCACCCAGATCTTCGAGGGCACCAACCAGATTCAGCGCCTCGTCATCGCCCGCGGCCTCACGTCCTGATCTCGGCCGGTTCACCGAGCGACGGTTCGGGCGGCGAGGTAACCGTGACCTGCGTGCCGTAGCCCTGTTCCGAATTCACCCGCATTGACCCGCCCATGGCGTCGAACCGGACCAGCAGTGAGCCCAGGCCGATATGACCGTCGGCGACGTACTGCTCGATGATCGCCGGGTCGAACCCCTTGCCGTCGTCGGAGACCGTCAGCACGACTCGGTCCCCTCGCCGCGTCAGTCCCACCCGCACCGTTGTCGCGTCGGCGTGCTTGTGGATGTTGGCCAGCAGTTCGCGGGCCGCCCGATAGAGCAACTGCTGCGAGTCGGGCTTGCCCACATCGTCGAGGTCCGCCTCGATCTCGTAGTGACCGCGGGATTCGAACTGTCGCAACAACTCTCGTAGCGCTGGAGTGAGACCCAGCTGGGCCAGCACTTGAGGGTGCAATTGGGTCACCGTCGAGCGCAGCGCCGCGGCGGTCTGCTGCAACGCCTCGCGAACCGCTTCCAACGCGGGATCGTCGTTGTGTTCCTGAAGTTCGTCGAGTTCGAGGCGCGCCGCGAGCAGTGTCTGCAGCGGTCCGTCGTGGAGATTCTCGGCGACCTCCCGGTTGTGGCGCTCGTCGGCCTGCATCGCCTCGGAGACCAGTTGGCGCCGCACCGCCTGCAGCTTCGCCACCCGGGCCTGGCGGCGGACCAGCACGACGCACAGTGCGGTCATCGCCACCGCGCCCCACACCAGGAAGCCGAACTGGGTGTAGACGACATCGGGCAACCCGACCGAGTCGTCGCGTTTTGAGTACACCACCCAGGCCCCGAGATAGGCCGTCGCCGTGCCGATTCCGAGCAGCGCGGTCAGCATGGGTCGGTCCTGGAACGCGACCGCGATGGGCAGCAGGAAGAAGACGGGGAGCAGCGCGGCGGTGGCGCCACCGGAGACCAGGCACAGCACCAGGATCATCAGGACGTCGACGCCGGTGGACGCCCAGCCTCCCCACCAGGGCACCGGGCCGCGCAACACCGCGACGAGCCACAGCACGGCCGCCACCGCCCATATCCCGAGCACCACCGCGTACAGCCCGGGAAGCCAGTGGTCGACCTCCCAGATCAGCACCAGCACAGCGATCAGCGCGAGCAGCGGCAGCCGCAGCACCGCGGAAACGCGCACGGGCTCCGCAGCGAAGAAGCCCGCGATCCGGTCCACCACGACGGCGTCAGTCCAGCAGCTTGCGGCGCATCGCCTCGGCGACGGCCGCGCCACGGTCGTTGACGCCGAGCTTCTCGTAAAGCCGCTGCACGTGGGTCTTCACCGTCGATGGCGCCAGGAACAGCTGCTTGGCCATCGCCGGGATGCTGGTCCCGGACGCGATCAGCCGGAGCACCTCGCGTTCCCTCGGGCTCAGCGTCGGGCCGTTGGGTTCGGAGCGCTTGCGGATCTCACCGGCCAGGCCGGCGGCCAGGCTCGGTGCGACGACATCTCGTCCCTTGGCGCAATCGAGTACTGCGTTGACGAGCTCCGCCCTAGTGGATTCCTTGGGCAGGAATCCCGCCGCGCCGTTCTGCAGTGCCTGATACACGATCGCGGACTCGTCGTGCGCGGAGACGAGCAGCACCCGGGTGGGCAGCTCGTCCCGTATGACAGCGGCCGCCACCTCGGACCCGTCGATGCCCGGCATCCGGTAGTCCAGCAGGGCCACCTGCGGGGAATGCTCGCGGATGGCCTGGAGCGCGGTCGCTCCGTCGTCGGCCTCGGCAACCACCTCGATCTGGCCGCTGGAGACCAGCGCGCGGACCACCCCGTCGCGAAACATCGGATGGTCGTCACCCACCACCACCCGGATCTTGTCACCGGCCGTGCTGCTCACCACGCGATCAGCTTGGCATAGCGGCGCGTTCACTTCCCCCATTTGGGGGACACGAGATTCATCCGGTTCGACCGCCGTTCGCCGGACATACAACGGGCCCGCGCTGCAGCACTCTTGAGTCATCGCCGGAATTACCCGGTCGGCCAGACCAAAAAGCAAGAACCAAAGGAGAATTCGAAATGAACACTAACACCACTCGCCGCTTCGCCCGCGTCGTCGCGCTGCCGGTCCTCGGGGCCGGAATCCTCGCCGGGGCACTCGGTTTCGCCGGAGCCGCCAGCGCGGGTACCTACACCCCCGACAACACCCCGCGGCCGGGCATCGTCGCCACGCCGAACGTCCACGCTCCTGGAGTCCAGTCGGGAACGCACGGCCACCGGATCGACCATATCGAGGTGGAGCAGCCGACCTGGCACCGCTGAGGCGCAACGAGCGAAGCGGGGGCACCCTACCGGTGCCCCCGCTTTCTCGTGTCAGGTCAGACCGAGGTCAGGACCTCGGCGGTCTGCAGCGCCTGGCCCACGCCGGAGACGATCGAGGCCAACCGGATCGCCTCGAAGATGACCGTGCGTGACACGTCAGCGTCGCGCAGGGTCTTCTCGTGCGCTGCGACGCAATGGCCGCATCCGTTCATCGCCGACACCGCCAGCGACCACAGCTCGAAATCCTCCTTGGCGACACCGGGATTGCCGATGATGTTCATCCGCAGCCCGGCCCGCAGGTCGTCATAGGCGCCGTCGAGCTGGCCCTTGGTGCGGTAGAAGACGTTGTTCATCCCCATGATCGCGGCCGCCCCGAGGGCGGCGTTGTAGGCCTCCTGGCTCAGGATGTCCAGAGCGTCCTCGGCGATCTCACGCATCAGTCGCTCGTTTTTGGTCGCCGCGGCGGTCGCCACCAGGGCGCCCCACAACTGCTCCTCGGACAGCTCGGTCGTCTTGACGATGCTGCCGAAGTTGAGCTTCAGGTCCTTGGCGTACTCCGGAAGCGCTTCCTTGATGCTGTCGATGCTCATGGTTACACCGCCTCTGCCAGCAGCTCGGCCGGCTTGATCGTGGGATCACCCTTCTTCCAGTTGCAGGCGCACAGCTCGTCGGACTGCAGCGCGTCGAGCACGCGCAGCACCTCGTCGACGTTGCGGCCCACGGATCCTGCCGTCACCGACACGAACTGGATCTCGTTGTTCGGGTCGATGATGAACGTCGCCCGGTCGGCCACGCCGTCGGCGTTGAGCACACCGGTCGCCAGCGACAACTCGCGCTTGAGGTCCGAAGCCATCGGGAACGGCAGCTTCTTGAGGTCCTCGTGCTGAGCGCGCCACTGGAAGTGGACGAACTCGTTGTCGACGGACACGCCGATGACCTTCGCGTCGCGGTCCTCGAAGTCGTCGTTGAGCTTGCCGAACGTGGCGATCTCCGTCGGGCACACAAAGGTGAAGTCCTTCGGCCAGAAGAAGACGATCCGCCACTTGCCCTCGTGGTCCTCGCTGGTCACGCGGGTGAAATAGTCATCGGGCTGCTTGGCATCGACCTCGGAGAGGTCACCGCCGACCACCGCCGCCATGTCGTACCTGGGGAACTGGTCACCGATTGTCAACAATGCCATTCGCGAGCACCATCCTTATCGCTTAGTTTGGATTCAGTCCAGATTACGTATTCGATACTCGGCCTTTCTCGGTGCGAAGGCAAGCTAAACGAACGTGATTGTGGCCACACCGGCGCCGTGAAATAGGTTCGCTGTCAGCGTATTTCGGGGTCCATCGGGACGGAGGCATCGCAGAGTGCGCGAACCCTCGCGCCAGCGACGTTGCTACGGTCGATGGATGTCGAACATCTCCGAGAACGACCGCATCGAGGACGTCACGCCCGGCGACATCGTCCTCGTCGACCGCGGCGCCGAACCCGTCCCGTCCAAGGTGGTGCATAAGGACGTCAACGACGGCACGGCCGTCATCACCTACGAGCTCGACGACGGTACGACGTTCCAGGTCGAATACGCAGCGGGCACCCAGGTGACCCGCAGCCTGGAGGCCAAGTGGGAGTCCGGGCAAAGCCCGACGCAGCACAAACCCGTCTGAGGAGGTGACATATCGTGGCGGGCATGGACTTCGCGATGTCGGCCAAGGCTCAGGACTACCACCAGCGCCTGGGCGAATTCATGACGGAATCCGTCTTCCCCGCCGAAGCCGAGTACCACCGCTACCGCGAAGAGGCCGGTCCCAAGGACCACACCGTTCCGCCGATCGTCGAGGACCTCAAGAAGCTCGCCAAGGAACGCGGGCTGTGGAATCTGTTCCTGCCCGCCGAGTCGGGTCTGAGCAACCTCGAGTACGCGCAGCTTGCCGAGCTGACCGGTTGGAGCATGGAGATCGCGCCCGAGGTCACCAACTGCGCGGCCCCCGACACCGGCAACATGGAGACGCTGCACCTGTTCGCCAATGAGCAGCAGCGCAAGCAATGGCTCGAACCGCTGCTGGCCGGCGAGATCCGCAGCGCCTTCGCGATGACCGAACCCGCGGTCGCCTCCAGCGACGCCCGCAACATCGAGACCACGATGCTGCGCGACGGCGACGACTACGTCATCAACGGTCGCAAGTGGTGGATCACCGGCGCGGCCGATCCGCGCTGCAAGATCATGATCGTGATGGGCCGCACGAATCCGGATGCGGCCAGCCACCAGCAGCAGTCGATGATCCTCGTGCCGACCGACACCCCGGGCGTCGACATCCAACGTTCGCTTCCGGTGTTCGGCTACCAAGACCAGCACGGGCATTGCGAGATCGTCTTCGACAACGCGAGGGTGCCGGCCGAGAACCTGCTCCACGAAGAGGGCAGCGGGTTCGCGATCGCCCAGGCCCGCCTCGGCCCGGGGCGTATCCACCACTGCATGCGCGCGATCGGCGCGGCCGAGCGGGCGCTGGCGTTGATGATCGACCGTGTGCAGAACCGCGTGGCGTTCGGCAAGCCGCTGTCCGAGCAGGGGGTGGTGCGCGAGTCGATCGCCAAGTCGCGCAACCAGATCGACCAGGCCCGCCTGCTGTGCCACAAGGCGGCGTGGACCATCGACGAGCAGGGCAATAAGAGCAAGGACGCGCAGGTGCTGGTCGCCCAGATCAAGGCGGTCGCCCCGCAGATGGCGTGTGACGTCATCGACCGTGCGATCCAGGTGCACGGCGGTATGGGGATCTGTGACGACGTGCCCCTGGCCCGGCTGTACGCCTGGCACCGCGCGATGCGGCTGTTCGACGGGCCGGACGAGGTGCATATGCGGACCATCGCCCGCGCCGAACTCGGCAGGGAGAAAAGCGCTTTCGCGACGGCGGCGAGCCGCCAATCGGGTCCCGCGGCGAGCCGCCAATCGGGTCCAGCGGCGAGCCGCCAATCGGGTCCCGCGGCGGCCGGAGGCGCGGCGGTGGCCGGAGGAGCCGGATAGGTGGCGGGCAACCCCGACGCCCTGTCAGGGGCGTGGAACTTCCGCGACATCTCCGAGGAGACCGGTATCAGACCCGGGCAGTTCTTCCGGTCCAGCGAGCTGAGCGGTCTGGACGAGGTGGGCCGCGAGCTGTTGCGCCGGTTGAACATCACCGATGTCGCCGACCTGCGCTCGGATCGTGAGGTCGAGCGGCGCGGGCCCGGGCGGGTGCCCGACGGCGTCGCGATACACCGGCTGCCGTTTCACGAGCTTGCCAAACCCGGCGCGGAGGCGCCGCATGAGCAGAGCTTCCAGCGCATGATGACCGAAAAACCCGACGACGAAGACGTGGCGGTGGCTGCGGGCCGGTTCATGACCGAGGAGTACCAGAAGTTCCCGACGCTGCCCGGTGCGCATTTGGCTGTGCGCCAGGTCATTTCGATGCTCGCCGGGCAGCGCCCGGTCATCGCGCACTGCTTCGCCGGTAAGGACCGCACGGGCTTCACGGTCGCAACCGTGCTCGAGGCGGTCGGTGTGCAGCGCGATGCCATCCTGGCCGACTTCCTGCGCAGTAACGAGGCAGTACCGCAGCTTCGCGAAAGCATCCTCGAGTCGATCCGCAACCGGTCAGAGGACACCACCGACGAAATCGTCACCTTCGCCGAGGCGCGGCTTACCGAGGAGGTGCTCGGCGTGCGCGAGGACTACCTCGAAACCGCCCGACGCTCGATCGTCGAGAACTACGGCTCGGTGCGGGGCTACCTCGAGGCCGCCGGCGTCACCGACGATGAGGTCGTGCGGCTGCGCACCGTCCTGCTCGGCTGAAATCCGGTCAGGCCCCGCCTTTTTCGGCCTCGTACTTCTGCGTCATGTGCTCGATCGCGGACAGCTGCGTCTGGGCCAGGTTCTCGCGCACATCGCGGGCGCGCGCCGCGGCGTCGAGCGTCGGCTGGGCCTGACCCTGGAAGTGCGGTATGACCTCGGCGGCGAACAGTTCCGCGCTGCGCTTGGTGGCGGCGGGATTGGCCCATTCGTGGCCCATCTGGAGCATGCACCCGAAGCCGCCGGACTGATCCCACAGCCGCTGCACCTGGGCGCGGGCTCGTTCGGGTGTTCCGATCACTCCGGCGCCCGCGTTGTTGATGATGTCGATCATGTCGTCGATCCGGTCCCCGGGAATCGTCATCTGCGGGAATGCGGCGACCTTCTGGAAGTAGTTGAACCACGGCTCGATACCGAAGCGGACGTCGGCGCGCGCTTGTTCGTCGGTTTCGGCGATGTGCATGGGGCACACCAGCGACCAGTTGCGGCGGTCGACCGTGGTGCCGAACGCGGCCGCCCGTTCCTCGGCGATCCCCCAGTGATGCGCGAGCGCATCGAATCCCTCGACGACGAGCGTCGCACCGATCGACAGCAGGCCGATTCCGTGCTTGCCTGCCAGCCGCGCCCCGGTCGGCGAGGCCACCGCGGCGACACTGAGCGGGATGCCGTCCTCCGCATAAGGCGCCAGTTGCAGTCTGGCGTCGTGGAGTTCGTGGGTGGCGGTCTTGGCCGAGACCGTTTCGCCCTTGAGCAACCGCACGACGATGTCGAGGTTGGTCTCCAGAAGTTCACGGGTGTCGGTGGGCGTCAGGCCGATCATCGCCGAGTCGGTGGGCAGCGAGCCGGGCCCCATGCCGCCGATGATGCGGCCGTGGGTGAGGTGGTCGAGCAGCATCAGCCGGTCGGCCGCCCACAGCGGGTTGTGGTACGCCAGCGAGATGACGCCGGTGCCGAACCGGATCCGCTTGGCGCGCTGCGCGGCCGCCGCGATGAACACCTCGGGTGAGCTGATGATCTCGCTTCCCGCAGAATGGTGCTCGCCGATCCACGCCTCGTCGAAGCCCAGCGCGTCGAGGTGCTCGATGAGCTCCAGATCGCGCTGCAGCGCGAGCGTCGGGTTGGTGCCGGCGCGGTGAAACGGTGCGATGAAGTATCCGAAACGCAGCTTGGCCATGCCTGCAAGCTACTGCGTCAGGTACACCCCGATGACCCAAACGACGGTGGCGAGCAATGCGCCGGCCATTTCGACGCCGACCGACAAGGCGACGCCCTTGAGCGCATGCTTCGTCGACACCCACGCCACGCGCCGGTCGTGCCGGTTGGTCAGTTCAGAGAGATAGATGCCCAGCACGAAGCCGATCGGGAGTCCGAGTATGGGGATCACGAAGAAGCCGACCACGCCGAGCGCTCCGCCCGCGACCAGGCTCAGGGTGCGCACATCGGCCTCCCGCATCCGTCGCACCGGCCACGTGTACTTGATCAGCGCCGCAGCACCGAGCAGCACGGTCGCCACGGCCAGCGTCACCCACGCGGCGGGTTCCCGCTCGACGAGCGCCCACACCGCGATCGCCCCGAAGACCAGCAGTGTCCCGGGAAGCACCGGCACCACGATGCCGACGATGCCGACCGCGATGGCCAACGCGACAAGCACGATCCCGCCGGTGGTCATGTGTTGAATCTACGTGTGGTCGTAGCGGCTCGGCCGCGGTCGGCTCACGGGCGCCGGGCCCGCACCCACTGGAGGTTGCCGACGGACTTGGTGCGCACGCCGACGAACCCGCGTTGCTCGAACATGTCGCCGAGTTCGTCTTCGGCGAAGAAGCGGGCCCCGCCGCTGGACAACCATCGCAGCGGCGGCGGCACATTGCCGACCGTGGGCGCCATGATCGCGATCCGGCCGCCCGGCCGCAGCACGCGGTACATCTCGGCCACCGCCGACGACGGCTCGGGGATCAGCTGCACCACCGCCAGCGACGTCACCGCGTCGAAGGTCTCGTCCCCAAACGGCAACCGCTGGGCGTCCGCCCGCAGGAATCCGACGTTGGGCCCGGCCTGCGCGCTGACCGCCCGCGTCAGCATCGGTTTCGAGATGTCGATGCCCAGCGCCAACCCGCCCGGTCCCGCCGCGCGGGCCAGCGAGGCGGTGACGTTGCCCGGCCCGCTTCCGATGTCGAGCGCGATACCGCCCTTCGGAATGTCGAGCCAGTCGATCGGCAGCTGCCAGGCGCCCACGAATCTGCGGGCGATGCCCTGGGCGTAGTCGTAGAACATCGACCCCGGACCCGACGCCCACACGGCCTGGATCAGACCGCGGTTCGCCGGCGGTGTCTGCTGCGGTGATGCCGAGTCGTCGAGCAGGTCCAGGTAGCCGTCGCGGACCTCGAGACGCGCCGGCGGATCGGAGAACAGCTCGACCGCCCTGCGCAGCGCAGGCGGCAGCGATGATGTCGGCTGATCGGTCACGCTTTCACGCTACCCCTGCGGTTCAGGCCCCGAGCTGGTCGGCCAGGTCGGCGAAATCGGCTGCCATGACGTCGAACTCGCCGTCCTCGATCCTCGACGGGCGGCGGCGGCCCGCCCCGTACTCCAGCGGCCGGTCGACGTAGGCGGTCATCAGGCCCGCCCGCTTCGCACCGCGCAGGTCGCTGGCGTGCGCGGCCACCAGCATCAGCTCACCGGGCGCGACGTCGAGCAGCTCAGCGCACCCGAGATAGGCCTCGGGATCGGGTTTGTAGTGGCAGAACAGCTCGGCCGAGATCACACAATCCCACGGCAGACCCGCACGCTTGGCCATATTCGTCAGCAGCGAGACGTTCCCGTTGGACAGCGTCGTGATGAGGTAGCGCGCCTTCAACCTTGTAAGGCCGTCCACGGCGTCGGGCCACGGGTCGAGGCGGTGCCAGGCCCGGTTGAGATTTCCGACGGCCGCGGCATCGACGCTCGTGATCCCCGCCGTGTCGAGCAGCTCGACGAGGATCATGCGGTGCAGGTCGTCGATCTTGGTCCACGGCAGCTCACCGCGGCGCACCCGGTCCATCGCTGGCGGATAGCCGGCCCGCCAGTCGTCGGCGAAGGCCGCCCAATCCCGTTGCACGCCATGGGCACGACCGAACTCCTCGAGCTCGCGGATGATGCTCGAACGCCAGTCGACGACGGTGCCGAACACGTCGAATGCCAGCGCCTTCGGCATCTACGGCTCCAACACGACCTTGCCGAGCACACCGCCGTCCGCGAGTGCCTGCAAAGCCTCAGCGCCCTTCGACAGCGCGAAGCGCATCGGCGGCGGCGGGCGCAATCCCGCCTCGACAAGCTGCGCGACGCCGAACTCGAACACCGACTGCGATCCCGGCTTGCGGTTCACATATTCGCCGTAGCCCACCCCGATCACCGCCACATTGCGCAGCAGCAGCCGGTTCACCCTCACCGTCGGAATCCCGCCCGCCGCAAAACCGATCACCAGCAGCCTGCCCTCCACGGCGAGCGCGCGGATCGCGTCGTCGAACGCGTCGCCGCCGATGGGGTCGACCACAAGATCGACACCGCGGCCGTCGGTCGCGTCCTTGACCGCCTGCAGCCAGCCGTCGGTCAGCGGTAGCACGACGTCGGCGCCCAGCGACTCGACGAATTCGATCGCGTGCGGCCGGTGCACCATCGCGATCACCCTGGCGCCCAACGCCTTCGCGATCTGCACCGCCGCGGTGCCCACACCGCCCGCCGATCCCAGGACCAGCACCGTCTCGCCCGGTCGCAGCGCGCCCCGCTTGGCCAGCGCGAAGTACATCGTCTGGTAGTTGCCCAGCAGCGCAACGGCTTCCGCGTCGTCGAGGCCGTCGGGCGTCGGTGTCAGGCTGTCGGGTGACACTGCCACCCGCTCGGCCCACCCGCCGAGCATCGACAGCGCGGTCACCCGCTGCCCGGGTTTGAACTCCGACTCGTACGGCGCCGAGCGCACCACCCCGGCGACCTCCATGCCGGGAACGAACGGCGGTTCGAGCCGCAGCTGGTACTCCCCGCGCAGCAGCAACAGGTCCGGGAAGCTGACGCCGGCCGCACCGACGTCGACAACGACGACGTCCTCGCCGCCGACATCATCGACATCGGTGTACGCCAGTCCAGCCGGCCCGGTGAGTTCCTGCGCGACAAGCGCTTTCATGGAACTCAGCCGAGGCTGAAGGTGGCCCGCTGCGCCGCCGACAGGTCGGTGATCTCGCCCCACTTCGCGGCGATGTCGTCGACAGAAGGCACCTCGGAGAAGGTGAGCCCCTCGTTCTGGAACAGCGCTACCCGTTGAACTTTGCCGCCACCGACGATGAACACCGAAGCGGTGTCGGGCAGTTCCTCGGTCATCAGGTAGGCCACCACGGGCGCAACGTATTCCGGCGTCAGCTTCTCGAAGACCTCCGGCGGCAGGATGTCCTGCGTCATCCGGGTCGCCGCGATCGGGGCGACGGCGTTGGCCTTGATGTTGTACTTCGCGCCCTCCTGGGCCAGCGTGTTGATCAGGCCGACGAGGCCGAGCTTGGCGGCGCCGTAGTTGGCCTGGCCGAAGTTTCCGAACAGACCGCTGGTCGAGGTGGCGACCACGACCCGCCCGAAGCCGTTCTCCCGGAAGTGCGGCCATGCGGCGCGGATCACGTTGTAGCCGCCGTACAGGTGCACCTTGAGCACGGCGTCCCAGTTGGCGAACTCCATCTTGTGGAATGTGCCGTCGCGCAGGATGCCCGCGTTGGAAACCACACCGTCGACCTTGCCGAACTCGCCGAGCGCGGTCTTGATGATGTTCTCGGCGCCCTCGGGCTCGGCGACCGAGTCGTAGTTGGCGACCGCGCGGCCACCGGCGTCCTTGATCTCCTGGACGACCTGGTCGGCCATGTTCTGGCCGGCGCCGGTGCCGTCTCGGGCACCGCCGAGGTCGTTGACGACGACGCTGGCGCCCTCTTTGGCGAGCGTCAACGCGTATTCGCGTCCGAGTCCGCCTCCGGCCCCGGTGACGACGACGACGCGATCCTGCACTCCTGGCATGGGGTTCCTTTCCACATTCCGCCGCGATTTCGGTGTAGTTGGTTGCGCTGGCCGCCACCAACTACACCCGAATCGCTAAAACAGGCGTTTGGCGAGCTTCAGCGCCTTCTCTGTATACGGGGGATAGATGAACGCGCCGACATCGGGTCGGGTCGGTTTGGTCATCACGGTCTTCTTGTGACTGAACTGCTCGAAGCCGTAGCGGCCGTGGTAGGCGCCCATGCCCGAGGGCCCGACGCCGCCGAACGGCAGCTTGTTGGTGGCGAAGTGGAACAGCAGGTGGTTGACCACCATCCCGCCGGCCGGCACCTCCTTGATCACCCGTTCCCTGATGCTCTTCGTCTTGGTGAACAGGTAGGCCGCCAGCGGCTTCGGCCGCGAATTGACGAAACTGATTGCGTCGTCGAGTGATTGGACCGTCACGACGGGCAGGATCGGGCCGAAGATCTCGTCGGTCATCAACGGTTCGGCCGGGTCGGGGTCGACGACGACGGTCGGCTGGATGCTGATCTTCGACGCGTCCGAACCACCGCCGACGACCACCTCACCCTTGGTCGCGGCCAACGCGTCGGTCAGCCGCCCGAAGTGGCGTTCGTTGACGATGCGTTTGCCGCCGGGGTTCTCCGACTCGAACGTCGTCACCGCCTCTTTGATCTTGTCGACCAGCTTGTCGCGGATCTTCGCGTCGGCGAGCACATAGTCGGGCGCGATGCAGATCTGCCCGGAGTTGATCAGCTTCGTCCACGCGATGCGCTTGGCCGCGACATCGATGTCGGCATCGGCGGAGACGATCACCGGGCTCTTCCCGCCGAGTTCGAGCGTGACCGGCGTCAGATGCGGTGCGGCGCCTTCGTAGACCTTGCGGCCGATCTCGGTGCCGCCGGTGAAGCAGATGTGGTCGAAGCCCTGCGCGATGAGCTCCTGGCTGACCGAGCCGTCGCCCTCGACCACCGCGATCGCGTCGGAGTCGAGGTAGCGCGGCACCAGTTCGGCCATCAGCGCCGACGACGCCGGACAGACTTCCGAGGGCTTGAGGACCACGGTGTTGCCCGCCGCGATCGCCCCGATCGCCGGGCCGAGCGTCAGCACGAACGGGAAGTTCCACGCGCCGATGACCAGCACCGTGCCGAACGGTTCGTATTCGACCCAGCCCCGGCCCGGCAGCTGCGACATCTCGAGCAGCCGATAGCGGCGCTTGGTCCACTTCTTGACGTTCTTGGCGGCGTCCTTGGCCTCACCGGCGGTGCTCGCGATGTCGGCCAGCCACGCCTCGAAACGGTTGCGCCCCAGATCCTGTTCGAGCGCGGCGGCGATGGCCTCCTCGTTCTCGACGGCGAGGCGTTCGATCGCCTTGAGCTGCCTTATGCGCCACTCGATGTCCCTCGTGCGGCCGGTTTTGAAGGTCTCGCGCAGGCGACGCACGATGCTGGGGATGTCTTCGGTGGCTTGCGCCGGAGTGGCGATATCGGCGGTCATGGGGAGTCCTTCCTGACCCGAGGAATGCCCCGATCCTAACCAACCGGTTGAACCGCCCAGAAGGCCTCGCGCCTTTTCCGCGTGAGCCCTCGCGCATGCGGGCCGTGAGCCCTCGCGCTAGCCGGCGAGCGACCGCGTTTGCCCGTCGACGCGCCGCGATTCAGCGTACGAACGCGGTCGCTCGCGGGGCTTCGGTGCCCGACGCGCGGTAGATCAGACCTTCTGAGCGATGACGAACTCGGAAAACCCGTCGTCGTTCGTGTACTCCTCGGGAAGCACCCAGCGGTCCAACCGGCGCATCTCCTGTTGCGAGGTCACCGCCGTCGACCGCCAGCCGTGCGCGTCGAGCCACTCCGAGACCTCAGCGCGGTCGGGGTCGTTGTACATCAGCTCCGCGACGTCGACGGACTCCTCCATGCCGAGCTGCGCGCGCACTTTCTCGAAACGTTCCCGCATCTGCTCGCGTCGCTCCTCGGCCTGCACTCCGACCGTCTCCACCGAGACGCGGCTGCCCGGCGCGCTGAGCGCGGTGATCTGCTCGAAGAGCCGGTCCTGGGCATCGGCGGGCAGGTACATCAGCAGACCCTCGGCCAGCCACGCGGTCGGGGCGTCGGGGTCCAGACCCGCTTTTTGCAGCGCTCCCGGCCAGTCCTGGCGCAGGTCGACGGCCACCGCGACGCGCTTGGCGGTCGGCAACGCGCCTTCCTCTGCCAGCCGGGCGGCCTTGTACTCGAGCACCTTGGGCTGGTCGATCTCGAACACCGACGTCCCCGCCGGCCACGGCAGGCGGTACGCACGCGAGTCCAGCCCCGACGCCAAAATGACGACCTGCCGGATACCGGCCTCGACGGCATCGGTGAAGTACTCGTCGAAGAAGTGCGTCCGAACCGCCTGGTAATTGCCCATGTGCTCGAAGATCGCGGCGACGTCTTCATCGGCGTCGGCAATCTTGACGCGGGTCTGTGGGTCGAGCATGACGTCCCAGACGCCGCCGCCGGCGCCCGCGACCAGAACTTTGGCGTAGGGATCGCGGATCAGCGCGTCCTCGCGTTCGGTCTCGGCGGCTCGGGCGGAGGCCACCATCACCGCGGTGGTGCCCACGCTGGTGGCGATGTCCCAGGTGTCGTCTTCAGTGCGCAGCGAACTCATCGTCCGCCATCGTAGCCGAAAACTTAGCCAAGCTACCGAGCGTGGGGGCGTCGGTCAGGATTGCAGACGCCAGAGGTTGTTGGACATCAGCAGCTCGAACTGGCGCACCACCGCTTTGAGCTCTTCGTGGCTGCCGACGAAGCCGGCGTAGAAGCCCATCCCCCACATCACCGCGACCAACATCTCGACCAGCGAGTCGACCTCGGTGTCGGTGGTGAGCTCGCCGCGTGCGATCGCGTCGTTGACCGCCCAGGCCACGAACTCGCGGGAGTGCTTGAGTGAGTCGTGCTCCTCGTCGCTGAGCTCCGGATGGCGCTGAGCCTCGAGTACCGACGTCACCAAAAATGCTGCTGCCGAACGATCTTCGGAATCGGCCTGCATCGCCGCCGTGAAGTACGCCGACAATCTGGCGAGCAGTTTGGTTTCGTCTTGCGCACGCGCTTTCCCCGCGTTGACTATCGCGGCGTTGGTCTGCTGCACGACTTCACGCCATAAAACCTGCTTATTGGCGAAATAGTGGTTGATCGCGGGGCGGGTCAGATCCGCGCGAATGGCGATCGCCTGGAAGGTCGCGGCATCGTATCCGAGTTCGCTGAAAACCTCGCGCGCGGCTCCTATGATGCGCTCACGCGTCTCGGCAGCCTTCGCTGCGGGGGGACGACCCGGACCTCTACTCGCCGTATGCGGCACGGTCAAATTGTGCCACACGTCACTTACCTCTTCAGACGTCCGCTTCGCCAGTGGCTCCGACCAGCCTTTTATCAGCAAATTGCGGACTTTGCGGTCGGAAATACAACGTAGAGAATCGGCCCGGCTTAGAACTAATGTCCACGTAATGGGAAGCGTCGTATCGCGGGACGGTTACTTCGACGTGGGTATCGAGATCCTGTCCGACCTGGGATACGGAGGTCTGAAGCTCGCGGAGGTCTGTCAACGCCTCGGTGTGACCACCGGCTCGTTCTACCACTACTTCCCGAACTGGCCCGCCTACACCAGGGAACTGCTCGCACACTGGACACAGGAACGCACCGTGCGGGTGATCGAAGCGGTGCGCGCCGAGCCCAACCCGCGGCGGCGCATCGACGCCCTGTTCGAGTCGGCCTTCGACGTGCCGCACAGCGCCGAATCCGCCATTCGCGTGTGGAGTGCGCTGGACCCGCACGTGCAGGAGGTACAGGTGGCGGTCGACCAGCAGCGCTTCGACATCCTGTACGAGTCGGCGTTCGAGATCTTGCAGCACAAGAGGCAGGCGCAGCTCTTCGCCGAGTGTGCGGTGTACGTCTTCGTCGGTTATGAGCAGACGACGTTGCCGCGCGACCCCGAGGGGTTGCGATGGATCTCCGCGGAATTGCGCGAGGCTCTCGACGACGGTCGGTTCGCGACGGTTCCCGACAGTGATTAGCGCGGGCATCGGGGTTGTCGCTCACTGAAGTCGTCGCCCCGGTGTGGCGCCACGCGGAGAACCGACTGCGACGGCGCGATCCCGAACTCGACGCGCTGCGCCGTGCAATCCGCGCGGCGATCGTGCTCCCGATCGCCGCCGCGGTGAGCTTCGCGGTCGGCGGCGGGACCCAGACGCCGATGATCACGATCTTCGGATCGGTCGCGTTGCTGATCCTGGTCGACTTCCCGGGAAACCGGCCGGCTCGCGCGCTCGCCTACCTCGGGCTCGCCTTCAACGGCGCCGTCCTGATCACGCTCGGCACGCTGGTGGCTCCGCATCCGTGGCTCGCCGTCGCGGCGATGTTCGTGCTCGGGTTGGTGGTCACGTTTTCCGGGGTGCTCAGCGAGATCATCGCCGCCGGGCAGCGCGCCACGCTGATGACGTTCGTGTTGCCCGCGTGTACTCCCCCCGGGCCGATACCCGATCGGCTGCTCGGCTGGTTCATAGCTCTGGTGTTCTGTGTGCCCGCCGCGCTGTTCCTCCTGCCGCCGCGCCACCACGACGAGCTGCGCAGCGGTGCCGCGCGCGTGTGCGACCGGTTGGCCGACTGTTTGCAGGGCACCACCCCGGCCAGGAACGTGACCCGGGCGATGAACCAACTGTGGGAAACGTTCCTGGGTGCCGACTACCGACCCGTCGCGCTCACCGCGGGCAGCCGCGCCCTGGTCCGGGTGGTCGACGATCTCGGTTGGCTGTCAGACCGGATCACCGACGGCACGGGGCAACTCCTCGGCGAGATGAAATACCCGCTCATCCGGGTGCTGCGCGATTCGGCCGCAGTACTGCAGATCTCCGACGTGTCGACCCGCGCCGCCCGCACCGCGGACCTCGACGCGGCGCTGACCGAACTGCGCGAGATCGCCCAGGGGCACTACCGCGAGGACATCCTCGAGATCCTCGCATCGTCGTGCGAGGCAGACGCGCTCACTGTCGGTCGCAATCTGCTTGCGCGACGTACCTTTTCGGCGACGGTAGGCGTCACCGGCAGGATCATCCGCAATGCCGCCGCCGCCGACGCGCGCCCGGTGTGGGCGCGGGTGCTGGGCCGTGGCCTGCCCAAGACCGGCACCGCCGACTGGGTGATGCCGGAGACGACGGCCGTCGCAGCGATCACCCGCGGGTTCCTCGCCACCCGGGCCGTGGTGTTGCGCAACAGCATTCGCACGGGGCTCGGCTTGGCGCTGGCGGTCGCCGTCACTCACCTTTTCCCGCTCGAGCACGGCTTCTGGGTCGTACTTGGAGCGATGTCGGTGCTGCGCAGCAGCGCGCTGACCACCGGCACTCGGATGTTACGGGCGGTCGCCGGTACCGCGATCGGATTCCTGTTGGGCGTAGGGCTCATCGAGCTCGTCGGCGTCGATCCGGTCGTCATGTGGATGCTCCTGCCGACGGTGGCTTTCGGGTCCGCCTTCGTTCCTGAGGTCGCATCCTTCATCGCCGGCCAGGCCGCGTTCACGATGATGGTGCTGATCATCTTCAACCTGATCGCGCCGACGGGGTGGAGCGTCGGGCTGATCCGCGTGGAGGATGTCGTGGTCGGCGCACTCGTCGGGGTGGTGGTGTCGGTCCTGTTGTGGCCGCGCGGGGTGGGTAACCGGTTGGGACGGGCCATCGACGACGCGTTCGCCGTCGGCGCGACGTTCCTCAAGGCCGCGGTGCTGAGGGTGACCCGCGGGGCGTCGGAGGAGGCCGCCGATCGGGTCATCGCGTTGAGCCAGCAGGCGCTACGGGCGACGCGGACCGTGGACGACGCAGTGCGACAGTTCCTTTCGGAAGGTAGCGGGCCCACCGATATCCGCGGGCCCGCGGTGCGATCGGCGAACCGGGCCATCCGGCTGCGTGCCGCCGCCGAACTGATCGCCGATGTCGTTCCCCCGCCGCACGGAATCTATCCCCGGACAAGGGAGGTGCTCGAAACCCACGCCGAGGCGATCTGCGCGAGGGTCACCGGCGGCGCGGTCGATCCGCCCCCACCACTCAGCGACGATTTCGTGACGGCGCTGCGCGCCGAGGCCACCGACGACGACCTCGCGGTTCCTGCCGCGCTGCCTTTGGTGGCCGTCGCTGCCCATCTCGGGGCGCTGAACCTGCTGTACCCCAAAGGTGCACCGGCGCGGTCGATCAATGACGGTGAGGCATGAGGGCGTTCGGAGGAATCTGTCCGAACCTGCCTGCCTGGTAGTCCTCGAGCGCCTCGATGAGTTCGGACTTGCTGTTCATCACGAACGGGCCGTACTGGAACACGGGTTCGCGAATCGGGAGGCCGCCGAGGATCAGTACTTCAAGCGCGGGACGGTGAGCGTCCTGGCTCCGGTGTGCTTCCACCTTGATCCGGTCGCCGGGCCCCAGAACCGCAAGTTGGCCCTGGTGGATCGGGTGTGCGACGGGGCCGACCGCACCGCGCCCGGACAGTACATAGACCAGCGCGTTGAAGTCGCGTCTCCAGGGCAGGTGGAGTTGGGCACCGGGTTGAATCGTGGCATGTGCCAACGTGATCGGGGTATGCGTCGCACCAGGGCCGACGTGGCCGTCGACGTCACCGGCGACGATTCGGACCAGCGCGCCACCGTCGTCGGACGACAACAGCTTGACCTGGCCGCCCTCGATGGCCTGGTATCGCGGCGTCGCGAACTTGTCCTTGCGGGGTAGGTTGACCCACAGCTGGATGCCGTGGAACATGCCGCCGCTTTCGACGAGTTCGGCGGGTGGTGTCTCGATGTGCAGGATGCCCGAGCCTGCGGTCATCCACTGAGTGGCGCCGTCGGTGATCAGCCCACCGCCACCGTGGGAGTCCTGGTGCGCGAATCGGCCGTCGATCATGTAGGTGACGGTTTCGAACCCGCGGTGCGGATGCCAGTCGGTGCCTCGCGGTTCTCCCGGCTCGTACTCCACCTCGCCCATCTGGTCCATGTGAACGAACGGATCGAGCTCGACGGCCGAGACCCCGGCGAAGGCGCGGACGACAGGGAAACCCTCGCCTTCGAAGCCGCGCGGCCCGGTGGTGATCGACCGGACGGGGCGGTCGGTGTCCGACGGTCCGGCGGTGGTGATGCGGGGAAGGGTGAGCGTATCGGCGGTAACTGCAGGCATGCACTGAATAACCGGACTGTAGTCCGATACATTCCCTTGCCTGTGGATAACTCCTCGCAGAATGTCACACCCTGGAGCTAGGCTTTCGTACATGCGTTCGAATCAAATTTCCGATCTGCTCACCACGCTGGAGGCGCTGTACCGAGAGCTTGCGAGTGTCCGGCTCGACGGCTTGACACGCACCGAGCTTTACGCGCTCGTCGAACAGATCGACAAGCTCGACAATCGCGTCGCGGCGCTCGAGCAGCGGCTGTTCGGCCGCCTGCTCCTTGACCGGAGCGCGACCCCGCGGGATGTGGCCAGGCGCTTGCGTATTTCTCCAGGAGAGGCGCAGCGGCGGCTGGGTCAGGCGGCTTCTTAGCCATGCGTGGGAGCGCGGTCAGTCCGCCTTGGGCTTGAGTGTCCATGCGGGGATCCAGTGCGTGACGGGTTTCCGGCGCGCGCCGTAGGCGATTTCGTATGTCACCAGCCCCCACCAGTAGCCCTGCTCGCACAAGCCCCAGCACGTCAGCCGCCCTTCGACGACCGCGTGCATTTGCAGACCCGCCGGGTTGTAGCCGCCGACGGCGTGTGGCTCGCGCGGAAAGACCGCGGCCAGATCGACGAGCACGGCGATCGGCGGATCGACACGACGGAAGGCTTGCTGAACGGGCTGCCCGTTGTATCCGATGCCTTTCAGCTCGCCCATAGTTCGATCATACGTTCGAACGCCTGGTAGCTGGACGCGAACCGACCCGCGACCGCGAGCGTGCGGCCGGCCCCGCCGCTCACCGCGCCGGCAGTGGGCCGGTTCGGCCGTCCGAACATGGGCAATCGGCTGCCCCGCAGCACTATTCCTGCCATCCGGCAATCAATTTCTGCCATCGGAATTAAAACCTTTGACCACGTGGTTTCCAAGATCAGCTGCAGCTACGAACCGCGACACATGCCACGGCTCGGATACGAAACGAACAAAAGAAGAAGGCTCGAAAATGAAGAAGTTTGGTATCGCTACCGTCGCCGCTAGCGCCCTTGCCGCCGCTCTGATCGGACTGGCCGCACCCGTCCAGGCCGCACCATCCGGACCCGGAAGCGCGCAGCAGACCATCAGCGAGCTGGAATCTCAGGGCTACCACGTGATCGTGAACCGCATCGGTAACGTCCCGCTGGACAAGGCGTCCGTGGTGGCGGTGCGCCCCGGTCAGACCTACACCCAGACCGACAGCCTGGGCGTCGGCGGTGACCGCAACACCCGGGTGATCAACAAGACGATCTATGTAGACGTCAAGTAGCTACCCCGCGAGACAGGCCCCCGGATGCACCCCCTGGCATCCGGGGGCCGTCCATTTCAGCGAACAAGTGTTTCGGAATGCGCAGGCGTGGCTAACACACTGTCGTGGCCTTCGACCTGACGCCCACCGAGGCGCAGCACGACCTGGCGCGACGGACCCACGAATTCGCCGAAGAGGTGGTCCGGCCCGTCGCGCTCGACTACGACAAACGCCAGGAGTTCCCCTGGCCGGTGCTCGAGGAAGCCGCCACGCGCGGCTTCTACAGTCCCCTGTTCTATCGCGACCTCATCGGCGACCCGACGGGGCTTTCGCTGCCGATATTCATGGAGGAGCTCTTCTGGGGCTGCGCCGGCATCGGCCTTGCCGTGGTCATGCCCGCACTCGCGCTGTCGGCCATCGGACAGGCTGCCTCGCCCGAACAGATGCTCCAGTGGGCACCCGAATGCTTCGGCACCCCAGGCGATCTGAAGCTGGCGGCACTGGCGATCTCCGAGCCCGAGGGCGGCAGCGACGTCCGCAACCTCCGGACACACGCCCGGCGCGACGGCGACGACTGGATCATCGACGGCCACAAGATGTGGATCGGCAACGGCGGCATCGCCAACGTGCACGTGGTCAACGCCGTCGTCGACCAGGAACTCGGACACAAGGGCCAAGCGCTCTTCATCGTCCCCGGCAGCACCCCGGGTCTGGAGATGGTCCGCAAGCTCGACAAGCTCGGCTGCCGCGCCTCGCACACCGCGGAGCTGAAGTTCAACGGCGTGCGCGTCCCCGCCGACAACCTGCTCGGCGGCCAGGAGAAACTCGACTACAAGCTGGCCAAAGCCCGCGAAGCCGTCGAAGGCGCCAAGCACTCCGGCTCGGCCACGCTGGGCACCTTCGAACAGACGCGGCCGATGGTCGCCGCCCAGGCCCTCGGGATCGCCCGGGCCGCACTCGAATACGCCACGGAGTACGCCAACCGCCGAGAGGCGTTCGGCGCCCCCATCATCGACAACCAGGGGATCGCGTTCCCACTCGCCGAACTGGCGACCACGCTCGACGGCGCCCGCCTGCTCACCTGGCGCGCGTCGTGGATGGCCGCCAGCGGTGTCCCGTTCGAACGCGGCGAGGGCTCGATGTCCAAGCTCGCGGCCAGCGAGGTCGCGGTCCGCGCCACCGAACGCGCCATCCAGACAATGGGCGGCTGGGGCTACATCACCGACCATCCCGTCGAAAAGTGGTACCGGGATGCCAAGCTGTACACCATCTTCGAGGGCACCAGCGAGATTCAGCGGGTCGTCATCGCCAATGCGCTCGGCGCCGCCGACGGGAAGCCCCCGCTGCACTTCGACCTCGAACCGAGCGGTGGGCCGTTCAACCGCATGTTCGGGCGCGGTACTCCGCTACGCGGTCGGGCCGCCGATGCCGCGCTTTCGGCCAAGGACCGGGTGCCCGCCCCGATAATGCGGTTGGCGATGAACGTGTTGCGCCCGCCTCGCAAATGACTCGCGGATAAGCGGACAAGGGGTGCCCGATGGCCGTTCGGATGGCCGACCTGCTGCGCGGAAGCCTCGACGCCCTGCGGTACGAACCGACGCCGAAGCGGATTCGCGTGGCCCTTGCCGGTGAACCGCTCGTCGACACCTGCGACGCCGTGCTGGTGTGGGAACCACGCCGGATCCTGCCGACGTACGCGGTTCCGGTCGCCGACCTCGCCGGGCAGCTGGTGCCCGCGGGCGCCGAATCCGGCGACGACGACGCGGATCGTCCCGGCGTCGACCGCGCGGTGCTCGATCCCACGGTCCCGTTCGGCACCCACTCGTGTCCCGGTGCCGAGTTCGACGTCATCGCCGGCGAGGAAACGGCACCCGCAGCGGCCTTCCAACCCGAGGACCCCGACCTCGCCGCCTACGCGGTCCTGAACTTCGGCGCGTTCGAATGGCACGAAGAAGACGAGCCGATCGTCAGCCACCCGCACGATCCGTATCACCGCATCGACATCCTCACGAGCAGCCGCCACGTCCGCATCGAATCCGACGGCCGCCTGCTCGCGGAGTCGAAACGCCCGATGCTGCTGTTCGAGACGCATCTACCGGTGCGGTACTACCTGCCGCGCGAGGACGTCGTCGCCGACCTCGACGACAGCGACACCATCTCCTACTGCGCGTACAAGGGGCGGGCGTCGTACTTCTCGGTGCCCGACGGGCCGCGCGACGTCGCGTGGACTTACCGCGATCCCCTGCCCGACGGCGAACGCGTCCGCGACCACATTTGCTTCTTCGACGAGCGCGTCGACGTCACCGTCGACGGTGAGCGTCGGGACCGCCCCGCGACGCAGTGGAGCTAGAACCGCAAGTTGCGCAGCAGGTCGTAGACCCCGGCGATCCACAGCAGCATCGGGATCACCGCGGCGATCGCGGCGCCGTCGAGCAGTTCGAGGATCCGCTTCGTCACCGGTGAGATCCGGCGCAGGCTCGCCGTGGCACCGACGGCGGTCAATGCGACGATGCCCGCGAGCGCGTAGATCGCCAGGACCAACCCGGCCCTGTCCGGATACCACAGGCACAGCCGAACCATCACGCCCGTCGGGATGGCAACGGTAGCCGTCAACAGCGCCCAGGCACACCATCTTTCGGCATACAACCGGGACCGGAATCCACAGATCACCGCGGTCAGGCCCGCGACGCTCATGCTGTGCACGAAGAAGTGGCCCTGCGTCAGGACCGCGATCGCGCCGACCGACAGCACGAGGGCGCCCGCCGTGACGAATCCGATCAACAGCCGCCTGGCCAACTGACTGCGCTCGTGCAGGCGCGTCGCCGACTCCGGAACAGAGGCGATGATCGCCTGCCAGGTCGGCGACTCCTCCTCGCTGTGCGATGTCGCGACGGGATCGAGCAGTTCGTCGTTCGACACCGTCTCCCCCGGGGCCGGGATCGGCGGCAACGCGATGCGGGCGACCGCGACGGTCAGTTTGGCGGCATTGGTGACCACGATCAGACCGAACGCAATCGCTCCCGTGGGCACCCAGTGCTGCCATCCGTAGCCGAAGGCCACCGCCGCAGCCGTCGCCGCGATCGACGCGATCGCCAGGAACGACGCCAGCTCCGCTCTGCGGCGGGGCCCGCCGCGTGTGGCCAACGTCAACAACAACACCACCGCGGAGGCACCCGCGATCTGCGGTGCGCCCAGCGAGTCGACGCCCCGGGGAAGGGGGACCGCCAGGGCCACCGCACCCGCGAGCGTCGGCAGCGCCGCCGTCAACAGGCTCTCGGCCAGGTCGACGTTCCGGTAGCGGTTGTTGGCCACCGCGCTACCGCCGAGCAGACCCAACCCCAGCACTCCGAGAGCGACCGCCCACCACCAGTCGTGCCCGGCGCGCGACCACGCCAGCATCGCCATCGCCGTGACGACCACCGATACCAGCGGAATGGCCACTCCGACAAAGCGGTTCAGAGCCGAGCGGTCGAACTCCGGCGACTCGTCCAGTACGGCGATCGCGTCGATGACATCCTCGACGAGCGGTCGATAGCGCTCGGTGCGGCTGACCGAGACCAACGTCAGCAGCGATCCGTCGACGACCCCCGCCTCGTCAAGCGACTCGCTGAACCTCAGCGGCGGCGCACCCGGCCTGGCGAACGCCCACACGCCCTGTGCCTTGAAGTCGAACCCCGCCAATACATCCTTGGGTGTGTCCTCGAGAAGCTCGGCCAACACCGAGACGGTCTCGTCGATGTAGGTTTCGATCGGCGCCGCCGCAGGCAAGACCAGATCGGTCATGCGCCGTCCGGTGAGGATGGTGACCCGGGTGGTCGACGGCCGCCCGGGCGTGACGCTCGAGGCGGATGTCGCTGCGGCGGTTGAGGTCACCGGCGTTCGAGCCTGTCGAAGTCGTCGGACAGGGCGGCGGCCAGCTCGACGATCCGGCGCCGGAACGTCTTGCCCAGCAGATCCAGCTGGATCTCGGTGCCCGCTGCGATGTGCTTGTCGTACGGCAGCACGATGACCCGCCCCGGCGGTACGTGGCGCTCGAACTGCGCGACGAGATCTTCGACGTCGATGTTCGGCTTGCCGGACACGATGTGGTTGATCACCACGCACGAGCGGCTGAGCAGATCCTGATATCCGTTCTGCCGCAACCA
Source organism: Mycobacterium neumannii (assembly GCF_002245615.1). NCBI lineage: Bacteria > Bacillati > Actinomycetota > Actinomycetes > Mycobacteriales > Mycobacteriaceae > Mycobacterium > Mycobacterium neumannii. Next base: position 40,178 of record NZ_NKCO01000027.1, read on the forward strand.
GTCCATGGTCATCGCGGCCTGCCGGGCACCGTCGATCGACGCGCTCGCCACGATGACCAGGCCCGAGACGGTCGACAGCACACCGCGGGCGGCGGGCTGGAACAGTCCGGCTCCGCAGTCGGCGAGCACGAGGTTGTAGTAGCGCGACACGATGTTCGTCACGCCCTTCCAGTCCTCGTCGTTGAACTCGCGCCGGGCTCCGCTGTACTCCTCGCTCGAAAGTACCTCGAGGTTCGCGCCGTTCATGCTCGTGTAGGCGCGGATGTCGTTGTAGCGCTGCAGTTCTTTGTCGGCGAGCAGATCGGCGATGGTGGCCGCGGACTGGCGGCCGGCCCGGTCGGCGAGGTTGCCGCCGTCGGGATCCGCGTCGACGGCCAGGATTCGGTCGCCGCGCACCTTGCTCATCGCCGAACCGAGCGCGACGGTCACGGCGGTCTTGCCGACACCGCCCTTGAGCCCGAACACACCGATCTGGTAGGAGTCCCTGGCGTTCCGGCGAATCCGGGTGTGCAGTTCCATCTCGTAGAGCTCGTCGGGTGACAAGCCCAGGTTGATCCGCGTCAGCATGTAGAGCACGTGGCGCCAGCCCCGCTGCGAGGGCATCTTCACCGCCGACTTCACCCCGACATGCGACAGCGCGTCGATCGCGCGGTGATTGCCGATGGTGGCCGCCGACGTCTGCGCGGGCGGGGCACTGGCGAGGGCGCCGTTCTTCTCCGATTCGGCGAAGTGCTGGCTCGGCGCGGGTGCGGGCGCAGGCCGCGGCGCCGGTGCGGGCGCCGAGCGTGGCTGCTCGAACCGTGCGCCGGCCGGTCCGCCGCTCATCGGCACGCGCATCATCGAATTCGGTTGCGGCGGCGGTGGTGTCGACCGCGCGGCCGGCATCTGCGTGGTGATCTCGTTCTGCTGCGGCGGCGGCGCCTGTTTGGTCTGTCCGACCGACACCGTCGGCCCCGTCATCTCGACAGGGACGTGGCCACTGGGCACGGGTGCGGGCGGGCGCGTGGCCGCACTGGTGGTGTCGCGATCCACTGCGTCGTCGTCGGCTGTTTGGACAGCGTCTCCCGCGGAGTGGAAAAGCCGGTCATAGTCTGCCGACATGAGAACCTCTCTATGTAGTCGCTAAGCGAGGACACACGCGGTGGGCAAGACCCCCCGGAAGGATGAAACCTGCCCACCCGCGCGCAGTTCCTATCCGCCGAACGAGCTTTCGATCATCTTGTCGGCCTGGAACATGGTCCCCCCGCTTCCGCCCGCCTCCTGGATGGTGGCGGCGAGTTGCCGGAGGGCGGCGTTGAGCTCGGCCGAAGCGGTGTCCCAGCGCATCTGCACGGCCTGGTAGGCCTCCGAGCTGGTGCCGCCCCAGACTCCGGCGAGAGCGGTGAGAGAGGCCTTGCCCTCCTCGAGCAGACCCTCGGTCCGGCCGACGGCGGTGTTGATCTCGGCCGACGACCCGTCGATCGCCGCGTAGTTGTAAACCTTTTCGCTCATGGTGTGTTCTCCGTTCGTCGGGTTGGGTTCAGAACTGCATCGCGGTCGACAGCGCCGCGGACTGGTCGCTATCCGTCGCGGCGTACTGCGCGCCGGCGGAGTGGATGTTGGCCGAGATGTCGTTGAGCGCCTGGACCTGACGAACGGCGGCTTCGTGGAAGCGCATCAGGGCGGCTTGTGCGGCCGAGCCGGCCTCGCCGATCAGCTGCGCGGACAGGGCGCCTGCCGTGGACTCCACCTGTCCGATGACGGCCTGCAGCTCTCCACCGATCCGTTCGAAGTTCGCTGCCTCCTTGGCGAGGACAGCAACATCGGTATTCATTGCCATGCTGGATACTCTTTCTCTCTTCCTCTGTCCTCACCATCGCTGGCGAGTCTTTCCGGTCGGGTGACCGGGAAGTCGTGGTGGACGATCACCAGTCGTCGTCCTCGTCTTCGCCGAGGTCCTGGGGTAGGACCCGCGGCGCCGTCAATCCGTGCTTGCTTCCCCCGCTGGTCGCTCGCTGGCCCATCTGGCCCATCGGTCCGGCACCGCCTCCCGCGCCGACCGGTGCCAGCCCGGCACCGCCTGCGCCGGCTGCCGCGCCCGGCCCGCCGGACATCGCGGCGGGCTGACCGATCAGGTCGGCCATCAACGGGGTGCGGGCCATCGTCCCGCCCGCACCGGGCAACGACGCGGCTCGCACGAGCCCCGCGCCGGACGTCGCCCCCGAGCCACCTGCCAGCGGGTGATTCGACAGCGGGCTGGCCCCGACCAGGCCCACCTGCATCTTCTCGCTGCCCAAGCTGCTTCCGAGCTGGGTGAACAACGAGGTGACCTGTTGCAACGGCTGGGTCATCTGCTGCACCGGCTGCATCACCATCTGCATGCCCTGCTGCGGCACCTGCGCCAATGACGACCCCAACTGCGACGCCATCTGCATGCCCTGCTGGGTCATCTGGTTCGGGCTCGCCGCCCGCTGGGCGAGGTTCTCGGCCTTCTGCACCTGACCCTCGGCCTGCTGGGCCGACATGCCGATCTGGGCGGTCGCGCGTCCACCCTGCAGCACCGCCGACTCCATCGAGGCCTGAGTGCTCACCTGCGCGATCACGGCGTTGCGCATGGCCGTCATCGGCGCCGACGCCGCGGCGTACCCAGCCGCGACCGCCGTCGCGCCGGCGGCCACACCGGGCATCACGATCGGCTTGGGGGGCATGATCGGTTCGAACAGGAGGTTCACGGCGGTCTCGGCCTGGTAGACGTCCATCGCCCCGGCCGCTTGGTTCCACATGCGGACGAAGTAGTCGAACTCGTTGACCCCGATCGGCACCGTGTTGACGCCCAGGAAGTTGGTGGCTTCGAGCACCGCGTGGGTGATGTGGTTCTGCTCGATCTCCGGCAGAGGCGGCGTGGTGGCCATCGCGAGGCTGTAGGAGTTCGCCTGCGCGGTGGCCTGCAGCGCCCGCTTTTGGGCCTGCGCGGACACGGTCCGCAGCCACGCCACCATCGGCATCGTCGCGGCCACGACCCGCTCGCTGGCCGTACCACTCCACACCGCCGTCAGCGACGCCAGGCTCGCGGCCAATTCGTCGGCCTGTGTTTCCAGCGAGATCGCCAACGCCTCCCAGCCCGCGGCGGCCTGCAGCATCGGCGCCGCGCCCGCGCCGGCCATCAGCCGGGCGGTATTGAATTCTGGCGGCATGGCGTGCCAGAACATCGTCTAGGTCTTCCCTGGTTCGTCGAGTGAGGGTGTGCGGTGGTCCGCGCTCAGAACGTCGTGGCGTTCGCGCCGTCCACGGCGGTGTAGATCCCCGCGCCTTCGATGACGGCCGCGCCCATCCGGGCCAGTTCCTGCTGGGCAAAAGTGTTCATCGCGAGCGTTTCCACGCCCTCGGCCGCGAAAGCGACCGCCGCCTGCGCCGACACCTCATCGGCACCGGCCGGAACCACTGCGGTGACCGCCGCACCGGCAGTGGTGCCCGCGGCGAGGCCACGGGTGCCGTTAGCCACGACCTGGGCGCCGACTCCGACCGCACCCGGATTGTGCATCAACGGTTCCATCTGTTCGTCTCCTCGTGGGTCATGAATTCAATGCGTATGAACTTGTGCACGCTCGGACGCCGCTGTCCGCCAGCCAGGAACCGTTCCCCGACCTCTTTGCTAAGGCCTTGCCACAAAATTTGCTGGCGTGTGTCGACCAATCTTAACCGCGGCCCAGGGGTGCTCATTACACAACTTCTTCCGGGGGGTCCACATACGCCGCCTGGATGACTTCCTTGCCATCCGGTGAGACCAGAAATCCCTGGCCGGGGGGACGACGCTTGAGCCTGACTTCGCTCGAGGGAAACTCCTGTTTCTCTCCCGAGAGAAACAGCGTCGGAGATCCGGCGCCGTACGCGGCGCCCACGAACTTGTCCATGGTGGCGCGGTGTGCCTGGCTCATCTGACAGGTGACGATGATGTGCAGGCCGATGTCGGCGGCCGCGGGCAGCAGCGGAAACAGCGGTGCCATCGGCGGCACCACACCACTGGCGGCCACGATCATGTGCCAGTCGTCGACGAGCAGCACCACATCCGGCCCGCTCCACCAGGACCGGGCGCGCAGCTGGGCCGTGGTGAGGTCCGCGGGCGGGAGCCGCCTCTGAAGGTTGATGGCGAACGCCTTGATCGCCTCTTCCAGGCTCGCGTTGTTGCGGTTGATGGCACCCGCTGCCAGAAGATGTGTCTCCGGAACCGCGTCCAGCAGGCCGGACCGGTAGTCCGCCAGCATGAATCGCACCTGGTCGGGGCTGTTGCGCGCGCAGATCGCTTGCGCAACAGCGTGTGCGATTCGCGTCTTGCCCGACTTGGGCCCGCCGAAGATCAACATGTGCGGTGTGGTGTGCATGTGGTTGTAGGCCACCGCCATGTCGGATTCGCGCAGACCCAGCGGCACCGTCCACCGCGTGCGGTAGTCGGCGTCCGGGCCGGGCGGGTTGGGGTCCAGGTGGTGCAGGTAGATGCGTTCGGGCAGGACGCGCACCTTGGGTGCCTGGTCGGTGTGCCGCGCCGCGATCACCTGGACCGCATCGGACATCGCGGTGACGAGGTTGTCGGCGCTGTGCACGCCGTCGAGCCGCGGCACTCCGATCATCAAGTGGTGCTTCTCCATCGACACCGCGCGGCCGGGCCGGTTGGCCGGGATCTCGCGGGTGATGCGGTCGATCTGCGTCTCATTGACGTCGCCCAAACGGAACTCGACCTTCGTGCCGAGGTAGTCGCGCACGCGCGCCTTGAGCTCGGTCCAGCGCGGCGTCGAGATCACCGTGTGCACACCGAACTGCAGACCCTGGCCGGCGAGATCCTGCACGACGGGCTCGAGGTCAGCGAACTCCGCGACGAATGCCGGCCATCCGTCGATGACCAGGAACACGTCGCCGAACGGATCGGCGGCCAGCGGATGGTTCGCGTCATCGCGCATCTCGCGATAGGCGGCCATCGATCCGACGCGGTACTGCTTGAACATCGCCTCACGTTGCCGCAGAACGCCTTTCATCTCGGCGACGACACGGTTGACCCGGTCCGGCTCCGAGCGCGTGGCGACACCGCCGACGTGCGGTAGGTCCTCGAGGTACAGCAGGCCGCCGCCGCCGAGGTCGACACAGTAGAACTGGACCTGCCGGGGCGTGTGGGAAGCGGCCGCTGAGAGGATCAACGTCTGCAGGAAGGTGGACTTGCCGGTCTGTGGTGCGCCGCCGACGGCGATGTTGCCGCCTGCCGACGACGTGTCGATGCCCCACACCTCCTGGCGGTGCCGGCGCGGTTCGTCCATGATGCCGAGGCCGAAGCGCAGCGGCTGACGCTGCCGGTCGTTGGCGATCAGTTCGTTGACCGGTGTCGGATCGGCCAGCGGCGGCAACCACATCCGATAGGCGCGGGTCTCTCCGGTGGTCAGCTGGTCGAGGACCACCTCGCGGAGCACCCGCTGGTCGGGTTCGATGCTCATGACGTCACCGCCGTCTCCGGAATCGGCGCCGCGGTGAACGGCCGGATTCGCAGCCGGGTCTGACCGGTGGCCTGGGGTCGTGCTTCCCCGTTGTCCTGCCGCGCGGCGGTCGGCACATAGTTGACACCGGTGTAGACGCTGTGGAACTTGACCGGGTCCTCCATACCGACGCGAAGGAAGCCGACACCGCTTTCCTTGTTCGTGATGTACTGCGCCTCAGGGGTTCCGATCACGGCCTTGGATTCCGCGGAACTGGTGGTGCGCAACGCGATCCGGTAGGTCAGGTTCGGCTCGAGCTTGTCGATGCGCACCCCGCCGGTGTTCAGCGACTGCGTCGCCAGCAGCAGGTGCACCCGCAACGAGCGGCCCACCCGGCAGATCCGGTCGAACAACGCGATGAAGTCCGGGTGGTTCTGCAGGAGTTCGGCGAACTCGTCGACCACGACGAAAAGTGTTGGCAGCGGCGGCAGGTCGGCCCCGCGTTCGCGATGCTTTTCGTATTCGGCGACGCCGGACAGCGCGCCCGCCGCGCCGACCTGTATACCGGCCTGCCGCAGGATGGACTGCCTGCGGTCCAGTTCACCGCTGAGCACCTCGCCCATGCGGCTGACCAGTTCGGCTTCCTCTTCCATGTTGGTGACGACGGCGGCGGTGTGGGGCAGCTTCTCCATGCCCAGGAATGTCGAGCCACCCTTGAAGTCGGTGAGCAGCAGGTTGACCTGGTCGGGGTGGTGGGTGGCCGCCAGCGAGAGGATCAGGGTGCGGAGAAACTCCGACTTACCCGAACCCGTTGTCCCGATGAGCATTCCGTGCGGACCGGCACCGAACTCAGCGCCTTCCTTGATGTCGAGGTGCATGATGTCGCCGGTCTTGAGTTCGTGACCGAACGGGATACGCAGCCGGTCGCGGTCGGCGTCGCTGAACATGCGCCACCGCGCCGGGGTCACCTCCTCGATCGACTGCGCCCCGACCAGTTGATGCCATTCGGTGGCGACCTTCTTGTGCACCCGCACGCTCTTGTCGATGATCGTGCCGGTGATCGACCAACCCGCCAGCTTGCGCGCGATGCGGGCGGCCTGCCCCGGTGCCATCTGGTCGACCGTCGACGTGATGAGCCGGAAGGTCTGGTTGGGCAGCCGATCGTCGGCGGTGCCGTCGTCCGCCACCCGGATCCGGTAGGCCGAGCCGCGGTGGTTGCCGAGCGTGATGACCGTGACGCCGGCCCGGCCGTCTACCGGGAACCCGGCCTTACCCCCGGTCAGGTCGAAGACGACGACGTACGGTCCGCTGGGCGCCGCGTCCGCGGTGTGGGGGCCGCGCGCAGTCAGGTCGCTCAGGCCGTCGGGGCGGGTGAAGATCATCCGGGTGGGCCCTGCCGCGTCCGTGTCGGTCTGATGCTGCACATGCGGTAACCATTTGAGCCAGGCCCAGTTCGGGTCCTCGGGGTTGTCGATGAGCACCCGCATCTGCAGCAGGTCCGGCGGGTGGAACACCGCGAGGTGACAGATCATGGCGGTGAGCAGCCCCGCCGCGCCGTCCGGGTCACCGCCGATCGCGATGGTCGGAAAGGTACGCAGCTGCAGTAGTTTCGGGCAGTCGTGGATGAGCCCGTGGGTGCGCAGGAACTTCGTCACCCACATGTGGCTCACCGGTTCCAGGTGCGGTTGCGGTGCGCCCTGCGGACCGGCCAGCTCACCGCCGACCGCCGGCTTCAACAGCCGGTCGACCGCGGGTTCGGTACCCAGCCCGATCCGGGTCGCGGCGTAGAAGTCGGCGTTGGTCTGCCGGGACCACTGGCGGTTGGTGCCGATGATCGACAGCAGGTCCTGCGGGTGTGGCGCGTGGTAGTTGAAGAACGTCACCTGAGCGGCCGCCGACGATGTGACGCGGGTGCGGAGCCCGGCCAGGTAGCGGAGATATTCCTTACGGTCGGCGTTGATCTCGGGGACACGCTTGCCGCCGGGGCCGCCTCCCGCCATGAATCCGACGGTCGCCATGATCATCATCAACGGCATCATCAGCATGTACGGCGACAGTTGCCGGATACCGGTGAAGATCATGATCGCGATCATCCCGAGCATGCCGCCGCCCATCACCCACGGCAGCGCCTTCTGGATGCCCGACGGCGGGATCTCGACTCCCAGGTCTTCCGGCGGTGCGACGTTGATCTCACCGGGCGTCAGCCTCGGCCCGCGCTTGATGATCGGGGTGAACTTCTTGGTCGTCATCGGCCGCCTCCGGACTGCGCTGCGGCCGACTCGGCGGCAGAGTCCCCACCGACCCTGCGCGGGTTGGGATCCGGTGGCAGGGTGTCGTGTTCGATGAGCGCCGCCTCTTTCGACAGCACCGGGCCGTCCATCAGAAGTCCGACCACCTGCCACGGCGCGGTCGTCGGACCGGTGAGCCCGAGTGTCTTGCCGGTGTCGGCGTTGGGCAGCCCGTACCGGACGCCCTGCGGATCGATGTAGTAGAGGCTCTCGCCGTACCGCGGATCGGGCGACTGCAACTGGATGTACTGTCCGCCGTCGATGTAAACCGTTGCCTCACCCCCGATCTGCTCGATGCCGGTGCCCATCGCCGACGGTGCGATCGGCAGGTGCCGCCCCGCGATCACCGTCGTCTTCGGCGCCTGATCCCCCGGCTCGCGCTGCCACGCCCAGCACAATGTTGGGGTGTCCTCGCGCGGCAGGATCTCCAACGGTTTGTCGGGCAGCGGTGAGGCGAAGACATGTTCGGGGATCCGGGCGACGACGCTTGCCTCCACCGACGGCGGCGTGACCAGACCGAACGAGTTGGTCGCGCGCAGCGCGGCGGCGGTGGTGTCGTTGATCCTCGCGACACCGTCGGGCAGCACCACGAAATACTGTTCGCCGTCCTCGGTCAGCGCCTTGAACACCGAGCCGATTACGAGATTGGGCGGCAGCCCAACCGAATTGGGAGCCCCCAAGGCCGGGATGTCGGGAAGACGCCAGGGGCCCGCGTTGGGAAGCGCGTTGAACAACCCCTGCGAAATCGGCGTCGCCCGCGCTGTCACCGGGACTCCGACCGCCGAGGTGACCGCGCGATCGGCGAGATCGATGTCGTGCCTGCCGCTTTCGGTCACCAGCCAGATGTCGTTCTCGTAGGCGACCAACATGCCCTGATCGGGGCGCATCGGCGCGACCGAGGCGTCGGTGACCAGGGGCCGGACGATGATCGAGGATTCCAGGTTCGGCGCCACGCTTTCGGGCTTGGTGACGGTGTCACACAGCGTCCACATCGAGTTCGCGCCGCCGACCGGCGTCGCGTAAGGCGCCCCGGGGATTCCGATCGACTGACCCTTCGGCATGCGGTTCAACTCGTCGGACTTGACCGCCACCGGTGTCCCGGGGTTACCGAGCACGAGCCGCGCCGAGGTCAGGTTGTACACCGGCCGCAACTGACCGCTGCCGGGCAGTACCACATAGAGCTGATTGGTGTTGCGATCGACGAGAAGCGTGTCATCGCCGCGCTTTCCGAGCGGCTTGAAGTACGCCAGCAGCGCGGCACCCAGGCATACCGCCACCGCGATGATCACGCCCGCGGAGACGGCGCGGCTGTAGAACTGCAGCGGGTCGTCGAACATCCGGGTGTCGCGGCGCACGATCGCGTGCTCGACGCGTCGAAGCAGGAAGCGCCAACCGCTGACCTGCACCTTGGTGGTGAGCCGGAATCCCATGGCTAATCACCGATGCTCAGACGTGCGTGGACCGCGCCGATCGCGGCGGCCATGTCCTCACCGTTGATCTCGCTGAGCTGTTCGTCGCCAAGGCTGTCGATGTCGAGCGAACGGGCCAGCCGCATGTCACGGTTCTGTTCGCCCGCCTCGACCAGTTGGCGGGCATAGCGGCCGTTGCCTGCGATGTCGAGCGCGGGTTTGCCGTTGAGCGTGCGGCTGCTCAACAGGGTGGCGGCCTCGAGCACCTGCTTGGCGGCCTGCTCGTCCAGCGACGAGTCATTGGCACGGGCAATCACTTCGGCGATCTCGACGATTTCACCGGGGGTGTAGGAGTCGAACTCGATGCGGGTGGCGAACCGCGACCGCAGGCCGTCGTTCGATTCCAGCAGGCGGTCGATGTCGGCGCTGTAGCCGGCGATGATCACCACCAGCCTGTCCCGGTCGTTCTCCATCCGGGCGAGCAGCGTGTCCAGTGCCTCGGTGCCGAACGGGTCGGCGCGGCCGTCGCGTTCCTGCACCAGTGTGTAGGCCTCGTCGATGAACAGCACACCGCCGAGGGCGCGGTCGATCGTGCGGCTGGTCTTGACCGCCGACTGCCCCTCGTACTCGGCGACGAAGTCCTTGCGGGAGGACTCGACGAGCTTCGGCTCGGTGATGACGCCGAGGCCCGCCAGGATATTGGCGACGACACGGGCGATCGTCGTCTTGCCCGTGCCGGGCGGACCGGCGAAGATCATGTGCTTGGACGTCTGTGCGACCTTCATCCCGCGCGCCGCGCGGATCTTGGCCATCTGCGTCGCGGCACGGTAGGCCTCGATCTGCTCCTTCACCCGCGTCAGCCCGATCTGTCGGTCGAGTTCGGCCTGCGCCTCGGCGAGGAGCCGCTCGCGACCGGAGGTGTCGGCCTCGACACTGCTCGGGTCCCACGGATCCTTGCGCGCCGCGATCTGCTCCGCGGTCGTGGTCGTGAGTCGGTATGACGGGTCGCGGAGTGCTTCAACGACTTTCGGGGCGGGATGGGTGGCCTGCAACCATTCCAGCAGTGCGACCGCCGACTCTTCGTTGCCCTGGCTGCGGCGCGTCATCGCCAGGAACCACGCGATGGCCGGGGCGCACGCCTCCCCGGCGGGTGAGGAGTTGGACTCGGTGAGCCGTCGTTCGGCCTCGGTGAACAGCCCGAGGTTGGCCGCCGCGACGCCGTGCGCCACACCTGCGGCCGCGGCGAGGAATTTGTCTGGCCACGCGGCGGCGCCGCGGACCTGGTCGATCACATCGGTCCAGCGCTCGGCGGCGGCGTAGATCACGGCCTTAATCCAGGCCACCAGGTGCTCGGCCCCGGCGGCCGGGGCGTCGTCGAGAGCCTCCATCGCGTCGGCGTAGTTGCCGATCGACGCCTCGTTGGCGGCGAAACCCATAGTGATGGCCAGCGGCGAATTCACCGGGTAGGTGATGTCGCCGAACCCCCCGCCGATCGGCACCCGAGCGTTGAGGCTGTTCATCGAGATCTCGGCCGAACCGGCGAGCTGACCGAAGTTGGCGCGGGAGTACCAGGCGCGGAACAGCGTGACCCTGTCGGTGTCACCGCAACGGATGCGGCCCACCCACGCGTCGCAGGCCGATTCGTCGAAAGTGGTGATCTCCGTGAAGATCTCGAATGAGCGCGCGGGTGTGCTGGCCAACATGCCGACCGCGCTTCCGAACAGGCTGGCGAGATGCTCAGTCATGGCCACCGGCATATCTTGTCGTGAACACGCGGGTGCGCTCGGCGCGGGCTTGTTCCGGGCTGGGGAGGCCGAGATCGCGGGTGAGGAAGTCGCGGGTTGCCGCGTCGTCGTGGCCCTGTTGGCGCATGCCCTCGAGCATGCTGACGTATTGCGTCGACTTCGCGTCTTGGCTGGCGAGCCCGGCGACGACGAGGACCTCTTCGGCGAGCTTGGCCTCTGCGAGCCCACTTGCTCTGGGAGATAGCTTGATTCGACTGATCCGGCCGTCGGACAAGGCGCTGACGGAGACGGTGCCGGGCGGATTGGTCACAGTGGCGACGGGGAGCGGCGGTTCGGTGGCGCCGGTTGCGCCCGGGCCGTAGCCATCCAGGGCGTCGAGCACGGAGTCGTCGGAGACCTCGGGTGGGCTGAAATCGAGCGCGGCCATGTCGTCGCGCTCGTCGTCGGCATCGTGTTGAGACCGCTCATCCACCATGCGCGGCCTCTGCTGGGTCGAGCGTGGCGTGCTCGAACCACGTTCTGGACGGCAGGAATTCGATCAAGCCGTCCAGCGCGCGCTGCAGGTTCTCGGTGCTGCCGGGCAGGAAACTGCCATACAGTTCACCGCTCACCCGCCGGGGAATCGACACGATCCGTCCGTACTTCGAGTCCAGCACGCCCGCGGCGACGTCGGCTTGGGTGAACGTTCCGCCCGGATGCCGCTCGATCGCGGTGATCTCCGCCCAACTCTCCGGGTCGGCGATGATGTCGGCGTAGGCGCGCGCCGACGACGGGCCGATTCCGTAGGCCGCGATCTGGTTTGCGTCGCGGCATGCGGCGAGTTTGCTCGCCACACCCGTCAGCGGTTCGAAGTCGGCCGGCGTCGCGGTGCCCAGCACCGTCATGACCATGGCCGCCAAACCGACCTGGGGAGCCACCCGCTGCAACACGAGCATGTCGCCGTCACGGGCCGCGACGACATGGCGGTCACCTTTGCGGCAGACCACGAAGCGGATCAGCTTGCCGCCGACGTCGCGCCGCCACCAGCGTGCTTCCAACGTGCGGTCCGCCCGGCTCAACGTGTCGACCATCGCCGCCACCTCGGGGTGCGGGTGGCCGAAGACGTCGAGCACGCCCTGTGCGGTCAGATCGCGAGCGACCTGATCCCACACGCGGTCGCGCAGTTCCGGCTGGGGGATGTTCAGCCGGATGCCCAAGGCGGTGGGGAATTCCATCAGGCCGAGCCGGTCGGCGATGACCAGCATGCCGTCGATGGTGACCTCGACGCCCACGACGTCGTCGATGTGCGTGGCGTCCGTACTCACGGCTGATCCGTCTGAATCTGGGCGGTCAATGCCGAGGCCGCCGCCTCGTCGGTGCTGCCATAGAGCGCGGCGGCGTCGGTCAGTTCGTCGGAGAGGGCGACCGACGATTCCGCGGCCGCGACGCCGGCGTGGTCTCGCGACGTGAGCACGGCATCCAGCGCATCGGCGGTCGGCGCCGCGATGGTGCCGTGGGTGTTCTCGACCGCTGCCTGGATGTCGTCGCCGGAGCGGCTCATCGCGCGGGTGTCCGCGGCCGTGCGGTCGTGCCGAGCGGCCAGATCGCCGAGGTGAGCGGTGGAGACACGCACATCGTCGGACATCGCCGTTCACCCCTTCCCGTCGTCGTGCGTTGGCACCTTCTGTCGGCACCGCGCGTTTGCGCACGGACCTCGAGTCCTTTGCCGCGGACCCCTTCACACGGCCGGCACCGATCACGCAGGTCTGGTCGCCGCGAGCTAGCGTACCAGCGGTTGAACACCCCCGATGTCACCAATTTTCGGCTCCTCGGCGCCCGCCGATCGTCGCGCACAGGCAACTTGCAGTTAATGCGCAAGATGTCATCTCAGCGGCATAACCGCGCCTATGCCCGATATAGCAAACTCTGTTGATGCACTTTTCCACTGCCCTAGGGTGCTGAAGCCGCTGGCGGCTGCTTCCGCTGGCAAGCATGCCCGCCGACGGTTGCAGCCGGCTGGACGTCGACTCACGACGGCTACATCGTCCCTGGGACCCCCGGCTCGGTGTTAGCTGGGAATGCTGGCCAGGGGAAGCTGGGACAGTGGTTGATACTTGACCCCGGGGACCGATACGACATTCGGAGGAGATCGCATTGAGCGACCGCGATGACGCGTTGCGCAAAGAACTCGGCTGGACGAGCCCCGAAGAAGCCGAACAGGCGCCGCCACCGCCCTCCGAATCGGAGCCGGCGCAGCCGCCGCCACCGGGTTTCCCGGATCCGGACGCACCGCGCGCCAGTTTCCGCGAGCAGCCGACCCGATTCGGCCCACCTCCGGACTCTCTTCACGACACCGGACCGGTACCGGCCGCCCCCCGTCCCGATCCGCGGATGTGGGGCCACCCCACCAGGCAACAGCCACCGCCCCGTCCTCCGCAGCAGCCCGGCCCGCCGGCCGGACCGTGGCCCGGTCCCGGACCGCAGGGCCAAGCCGCACCCCAGCAACCGGGCTCCTACGCAGAACGGATCAGGCCCGACGAACTGGTGCCTCCGCGCAAGGCCGCGCCCACCCGCGGTTGGCGATACGCCTTGTATCGAGCCACCTTCGGATACGTGAACCTCGGCCCGGGGCCTGACGAGATCCGGCAGGCCGAGCTGGAAGCGAAGATCCGGGGCGCGCTGCGGGGTCATTACAAGATCGGCGTGATGGGCAAGGGCGGGGTCGGTAAGACGACCGTGTCGGCCAGCATCGGCTCGGTATTCGCCGAGATACGTCAGGACGACCGGGTTGTCGCGATCGACGCGGACACCGCGTTCGGCAAGCTGGGCAGCCGGGTCGACCCCAAGGCCCAGGGCTCGTACTGGGAACTGGCCTCCGACCAGCATCTGGAAACCTTCGCCGACGTCCGCAGCCGAGTCGGAAACAACGCCGCCGGATTGTTTGTGCTCGCCGGTGAAGGCACTCCCGCGCGTCGCCGCGTGCTCGACCCGGCCATCTACCGGGAAGCCACCTCTCGGCTGGACCGCTACTTCACGATCTCGATCATCGACTGCAGTTCGACGATGGACTCCCCGGTCACCCAGGAGGTGCTTCGGGACCTGGACGCGATGGTCGTGGTGTCCTCACCGTGGGTCGACGGCGCCGCTGTGGCCGGCCAGACGCTGGACTGGCTGGCTGCGCGCGGGCTGACGAGGCTGCTGCAGCGCACGGTCATCGTGCTCAACGACTCCGACGGGCACGCCGACAAGCGCACGCGTTCGATTCTGGCCCAACAGTTTTCGGGTCAGGGCCAGAGGGTCATCGAGGTGCCGTTCGACGGGCATCTGCGTCCGGGCGGCGTCATCAACGGGACTTCGGAGATGTCCGCGGAAACCCGTCGGCGGTTCCTCGAGATCGCCGCCGCGCTGGCCGACCACTTCCCCACCAGCGACGACCGCAGCCGCGAGCGCTATTGATTCGGATGCCTCAACCGAGTTCGTCGACGAGTGCGGCGATCGCCTCGGCAGCCTGCACCGGCACCTGCTCTTCTGCCTCGGCGTGCGCAATGTCGTCATCGGAAACCCCTGCCGCCTGGGCGGTTTCGGCGATGGTGAGGTTCGCCCGGCGCCGCGCCGCATAGAGGCGCTGACCCAACGTCGCGCCCGGGGATCGCGCCGCGCGCAACATCAGCTCGTCATAGCGCGTCCGCACGGCGCTCAACGCCTTGATGAGCGGCGGGGTCACCCTGCTGATCCGCGCCGCCCGCGCCGCGACGGCTTCCAGTTGACGGAGGTCGGCCAGGATCTTGGCCGCCTTCGCGCCGAACTCCGGGTCCTCGGCTGCGGGTAGCGCGGCGATGGCCGAGTCGAAGGTCCTCGCGGCGGTGATCACCGCCTCGGCGATCAACGGCACCTCGTCGCTGCGCGGCGCCGCCGCGGGGCGGTGATTCTCGCCGGCCGGTTCTCCCCGCCGAAGCCCAGCGATCGTGCCGGGTGGCCACTGCAGCACCTCTTCGAGCTTTGCTCGGGTTCGCTCCCGCGGCCAGCTTCTGCCCTTCTCGAAGGCGATCAGGGCGCCGGCGTTGATGATGCCGTCCGCCGCGAGGCTGCGTTGGCTGATGTTGAGCTCACGACGTCGCGCCGCGGCGGCCGCACCCGCTCGAACCATGCCCTGATCGAGCGCCTCGGTCGATCCGTCGGTCGACTCCGGATTGGTCATGGCGCGGTGGGTCCTCGAGGGCGGGGGTGAGAAGGCGCCGTAATCGTATCCGCCGTTATGTTGCGCGCTACGGCTTGGTGCGGCGTGGCGGTCCCCAAATCGTGTCGACGCTCCAGTTCAGTCGTGTCCGCGTCAGCCTGTGCTACGGCTTTGTCGGCACCCGTAGCATGTGAATTCGCACTTCAGGGGCATACTTGCGGCAGCCGCTGGCACTTGCACTCGCATTAACCGTTGCATCGCTACGGTTAATGCGCTACGTTTTCGCCATCGCGACCGACGGGCCGCACACAGTGCAGAGGAGCATCACGAATGAACACGACTGAATGGGATGAGACGCCCGTCGGTGCTTGCACCCGGGACCCGGAGCGGTGGACCACATCGGCCGACGAGCAGGCGAAGGCCATCTGCCGCGCGTGCCCTCGCCGTTGGCTCTGCGCACGGGAGGCCTGCGAGTTACCGCGCGCCGAGGGTCTGTGGGCGGGGATCTTCGTGCCCGAGGCCGGGCGCGGCCGCACGTTTGCTCTGCGGCAGCTGAAGTCACTGGCGGAGCGGCACGGCCACCCCGTGCGCGACCGTCGGCTCTACGCGGAATCGGCCTGATCACCGGTCGGCTCGCCGCCGGATCGGGGGGTCGGCGGCGGGCCTCGACCATCGCCCGGAATATCTCTAGGGACCAGCAGGTTGACGAATGCGACGGTGCCGGGCATGCCCCGGGCCCCAACACAATCGTCGCTTCGAGCGACCACTCGCCGAGAGGCGCAGGCGGCACCGTCCCTTTTTCTTCTACCAGGTGTCGACGAAGCGTCGGCCCTGACGACGCGGGGCGTGTGCCGTGGCCGCAGTCAACGCGTTGATCACGACATCACGGGTCTCGGCCGGGTCGATCACGTCGTCGATCTCGAACAGCGCCGCGGCGTTGAGCGCCTTGGCGTTTTCCTGCGCGGCCGCCGTCGCCTGCCTGACCCGTTCCTCGCGCTCGTCCTCGTCGGCGATCGCTTCCAGTTCCTTGCGCATACCCAGCCGGACCGCGCCCTCCAGGCCCATCGGTCCCAGGTGCGCGCCCGGCCATGCCACCGTCAACGCCGGCTCGTGCAGGCTGCCGCCGGTCATCGCCTGCGCGCCCAGTCCGTACCCGCGCCGTAGGATCACCGCGATCAGCGGCACCTTGAGCGCCGCACCGGCCACCAGCATCCGCGACGCGCGGCGCACCAGCGCCTCGGACTCGGCCGCCGGGCCCACCATGTAACCCGGGCAGTCGACCAGTGAGAGGACGGGCAGCCCGAACGCGTCACACAGCTGCAGGAAGCGGGCCGCCTTGGCGGCGGCGGCCGTGATCGCGCCGGCCATCACCATCGTGTTGTTCGCGATGATCCCGACCGGGCGGCCGTCGACGCGGGCCAGCGCCGTCACCATCTCCGGCGCGAACTTCGTCCGCAGGAACGTCACCGTGCCCTCGTCGGCCAACGTCTCGATGATCGGCGCGACCTGATAGGCCCGACGTGCAACCTCGGGAACGATTGTGCGCAAACGTGTTTGGTCGGCGACCGGTCCGGGCTCGGTCGGCCCTTGAAAGTAGCCGAGCAGCCGCTTCGTCACCGCGACCGCCTCGGCTTCGTCGGCTACCACGACGTCGACCACACCGTTGGGCGCCTGCATGCTGATCGGGCCCACCTCGTCGGGTGGCACGTCACCGAGCCCGCCGCCGGCGATCATCGCGGGTCCGCCCATGCCGATCGACGTGTTCTCGGTTGCCACGATCAGGTCCGCGCAGCCGGCGATGACGGCGTTGCCCGCGAAGCAGCGACCGTGGACGACGGCGATGCGCGGCACTACGCCCGACAGCGCCGCCCACAGTTTGAACGCGCGCGCATCGAGCGACGACACCGCCGGATAGTCGGTGTCGCCCGGCCGCCCGCCGCCGCCCTCGGCGAAGAACACCGTCGGCAGCCGCAGCCGCTCGATCAGCTCGAACAACCGGTCCTTCTTGCGGTGGCCCAGCGCGCCCTGCGTACCGGCCAGCACCGTGTAGTCGTAGGACAGCACCGCACACGCGCTGCGCTCGGCGCCGAACAGGTCGCCGTTGATCCGTGCGGTCCCGGCGACCAGACCGTCGGCGGGGGTGCGTGCGATCAGGTCGTCGAGGTCGCGGCGGTGGCGCTGCGCCGCGATCGCGAACCGGCCGTACTCCACGAACGAGCCCTCGTCGATGAGGTCGGCGATGTTCTCCCGAGCGGTCCTGGCGTTCGCCTCGTGTCGCCTGGTCACGGCATCCGGTCGGGCCGCGTCCTCGGTGAGTTCGCGGCGTCGTAGAAGCTCGGCGTGGTCGTCGCGCAGCGACTCGTCACTCACGGCGTCCGATGCTAATCAGGCGGCGTCGGCCCGAGTTATCCACAGGCACTTCTCTCGAGGTCTGGAACTGTCGGCCGTCGCGCTTAGCGTGCGGATATGACGAACTGGATCAACACAGTCAGCCGCGACCACGTCGAACTCGGCGTGCGCGGCCGCTTCACTCAGGCCAATCACGGCAAGCCGAACATGCTGCGCAGGATGGCGCGCGGCGATTGGATCGCCTTCTACTCCCCTCGCACCGTCTATCCCGATGGTCCGCCGCTGCAGGCGTTTACCGCGATCGGGCAGATCGCCGACGACGAGCCCTATCTCGATTCGGCGTCCCCGGACGTCGAACGGTGGCGGCGCAATGTCGACTTCCTCGACGCGCATGAGACGCCGATTCGTCCGCTCCTCGAGAAGCTCAACTTCATCGAGGACAAGACCCGCTGGGGCTACAAGTTCCGCTTCGGGGTGTTCAAGATCGGCGACGATGATCTGGAAGTGATCCGTTCGGCGATGACAAGCCCGGGATAGACCTACTGTGGGTTGGTGAGCAACACCGACCCGGCGCCGGCCGAAGTCGCCTGCGCGGCAGTCCCGTTCGCGGGCGTCCTGCATCCGCGGGAGGTGCCGCTGGGCGGTCCGAGGGCGATCCGCGTGCGGCGCACGCTGCCGCAGCGGGAGCGGTCGCTGATCGGAGCGTGGTGCTTCGCCGACCACTACGGCCCGCACGACGTGCGCGGTGGCACGGGTATGGACGTGCCGCCTCACCCGCACACCGGGCTGCAGACCGTCAGCTGGTTGTTCAGCGGCGAGGTCGAGCATCGCGACAGCGGTGGCGTGCACGCGCTGGTGCGCCCGGGCGAGCTCAACCTGATGACGGCAGGCGCGGGCATCTGCCACTCGGAGGTGTCGACGGGCGCCACCACGATCCTGCACGGCGTGCAGCTGTGGGTGGCTCTGCCCGATGAGGCGCGGGACACCGGGCGCGGCTTCGAACACTTCGTCCCCGCGCCGCGCGCCGTCGGGGACGCGACGCTGCAGGTGTTCATCGGCGAACTCGAAGGCCTGCGCTCCCCCGTCGACACGTTCACACCTCTGCTCGGGGCCCAGGTCGACCTCGACCCCGGGGCGGAGGTGATGCTGGAGGTCGATTCGGACTTCGAGCACGGGGTGCTCCTCGATCAGGGCGACGTCGCCGTCAACGGCACTGCGCTCGACACCGCCGACCTGGCGTTCCAGGCCGCCGGCGCAGAGAGGTTGCACCTGGCCAACCGCGGCAGCGCGCCCGCCCGGCTGGTGCTGCTCGGCGGACCACCGTTCCCCGAGGAACTGGTCATGTGGTGGAACTTCGTCGGCCGCAGCCATGACGACATCGCGGCCTATCGCAGACAGTGGGAGGACCGCGATGACCGGTTCGGCGCTGTGCAGGGGTACCGCGGCGCGGTATCCCGGTTGCCCGCTCCCCCGCTGCCCAACGCGACCTTGCGTCCGCGATCGAACCCGGGGGTATAGAGAAACCATGACGACCGACAAAACCGG
Organism: Mycobacterium neumannii; assembly: GCF_002245615.1. Lineage (NCBI taxonomy): Bacteria > Bacillati > Actinomycetota > Actinomycetes > Mycobacteriales > Mycobacteriaceae > Mycobacterium > Mycobacterium neumannii. The sequence goes on from NZ_NKCO01000027.1 coordinate 59,105, forward strand.
CGCGCCCACCGAGGTCACCGCCGAAGCCGACCGCTACACCATCGCCGTCGACGGGAAGGGCGTCGGAATCGCCGAGTTCGCCGACCGCGACGGTCAGCGAGTCTTCACCCACACCGAGGTGGACAGCGATTTCGAGGGCCGCGGCCTGGCGACCATCCTGATCGGCGAGGCGCTGCAGAAGACGCGCGATGAGGGGCTGCGCATCGTGCCCGTCTGCAAGATGGTGGCGTCCTACGTCGAGAAGCACGACGAGTTCGCCGACGTCGTCGATCCGGTGTCCGACGACATCGAGCACTGGCTGGAGAATCGTTAGTTCGACTAGACCGCTATCGTCTTCGCGATGGTGGCCGCGTTCTTCACCCCCGACGGTGACGCCTTCGTGCCCGCGCCGATGGCGCAGGGGCCGTGGGGACAGACAATCAGCGGCAACTACGCCGGCGGTCTGCTCGGTCACGTGCTCGAACGCGACGCCGGCGACCCGGACTTCCAGCCGGCCCGGCTGACCGTCGACCTGTTCCGCCCAGCCGCGCTGGCGGCGGTTCGGGTCGAGACCTCCGTCGTCCGCCAGGGCCGTCGCCTGAAACTGGTCGACGCGCTGATGACGCAGGGCGACACGATCGTCGCGCGCGCGACAGCGCTGTTCCTCCGCCGCGGAGTACAACCCGCCGACGAGATCTGGACGTCGCCGGTCACCATGCCTGCGCCACCTCCGACACCCGATCCCATCCCCCGCGAACTGTCGACGTTGGTGTGGACCTACGGCAGGGACGAGCGCGAACCCGGACCCGGCGAGGGCTTGGCGAACTGGCAGCACTCGGGTCCGAAACACCTGTGGGTCCGCGACTTTCGGCCGCTGGTCGCTGGCGTGGACCTGACGCCGTTCACCCGCGCCGCCATGGCCGGCGACATGGTCAGCTCGTTGACACACTTCGGGCCGAGCGGCCTGCAGTGGATCAACGCCGACTACACACTGACGCTGTCGCGGCTGCCGAAGGGGCCCTATCTCGGGCTCGCCGCACTGACGCACTTCAGCGACGCCGGAGTGGCCACCGGCACCGCGACCCTCGTCGACGAGTACGGACCCATCGGTAGCGGTGTGGCCAATGCCCTGGCGAACCCCGGCTTCACGCCGCCCCGTATGTAGCGTTGCGATCCCGCGCACTATTTCCGCGTCGACTTCTGCGGCAGGGTCGCGATCGTCGACAATTCACAGCCCTGCCGCAGAACTCGGCAACGCCACCGAAACCGCCGCAACACAAGAAGCACCCCGCGGTTTCCCGCGGGGTGCTTCCGGTGCCATCCAAAAGGTCAGCTGATGCCCACGACCTCCTGCGCGATATCGGCCAGGCGCGTCTGCGCTGCCGACACCAGCCGCTGGCGGTTCTTGTGCATCTCCTCGTAGGCGATGATCGTGCGGATGTCGGAGGGATCGTCGAGATCCTTCACCGCGGCCACCGCGTCGCTGAGGTTGAGATCCTCGTACCCGGCGATCGGCAGCTCGTCGGCGTCGACGACGCCACTCTCGGCACGCGCCTTGTGCAGCGCATCGGCCGCGTCGCCGGCACCCTCGCGGCGGACAACCTTCTCCGCGCTGCGCAGGGCACCGTCGCGCGACGCCCCTAGCGCCTTGAAGGTGATCTCGCTGGCGCGCTGGGCACGCTCGCGCAGATCATCGACGGCCGGTCCGGCCGAACGCAGCAGCTCCGCGAGCCGCTCGACCGACTGTGCCGACCACTGCCCCGGCAGGTTCACCAGCTTCACCGCGGTACCCGCAGCAGCCTGCAGCGGGGTGCGCTGCAGCGCGGCCGGGCCGCCGAGGGCATCCTCGGCCAGCACTGTCGTCAGCCAGTTCACCGTCGCCGAGTGCGCGGTGATCAGGCGATCGGCGAGATCCTGCACGGCCGGCTCCTTGGCTGCGACCGCGAGTGCCTTGACGTAGCGGGCACGGTCGAGCAGCTGGTCCTCGAGCGCCAGGTCGCCGAGCAGCGCCTCATCGAACGGCTGTGCCTGCTCGGTGAGCGCCTTTACCGCGGCGGCGGCACGGCCCAGGAACGGGCCGATCGTGTCCGGGAAGCCGCCCAGGTCGCGGATCGCCTTCTCGATCGCCTCGGCACGGATACGGCCGTTCTCGGCGTTCTGAGTCAGCTCACGACGGACAGCCTCGGTACGGGCCTGCGCGATCCGGGTCTCAGCGACCTGGATCTCGGTGTGCGTGAGGTCAAGAATCGTGCGCAACTGCGCGATCAGTGTGTTCTTGGTAGTCATAGATTTTCGCCCCTTAAGCGTTGACGGTTTCGGTCGGCGCTGGGGTGCACCTGTCCTGTTGGCTACCCGGCGTGTGGGGGGAGTCGAACGCCTCAGGGGTGTGAGATGGATCGCACTCGGCGTGTCGTCAGCGCGGCTGCAGGATGACCACCGGAATCTCGCGGTCGGCCCACGATTGATAGGTGTCGAAGTCCGCGTACGCCTCGACCAGCTTCGGCCACAACCGCGCCTTTTGTTCGGGCGTGGCCGTGACGGCGCGCACCGCTCGGCGGTCCGAACCGATCTCGATATGGGCCTCGGGATTGGCCACCAGGTTGCGGTACCACTGCGGATCGGTGTCGCGGCCGCCCTGGGACGCCACGACGATCACGTCGTCGCCGTCGTTGATGTAGACCAGCGGCGACACCAGCCGTCTGCCGGATTTACGCCCGATGTGCTCGAGCAGCAGCGTCGGTACCGGCTTCTTGAAACCCGCGCCCACCCGCCACGTCGCGCCGATCTTGCCGCCCGAGCGGCGATACACCCACACGTGCACTTTGCCCGCGTACTTCATGATCTTCGTGACGACAGGCGAGTTCAGCTGCTTGGGCTTGTTGTTCGGGTCCATGGGATCAACCTAGGTACTGCGCGGTGCTGCCACCCAACGGCATCTCGGGCATACCGAGCTTGCGGTGGTCCCAGCTGCGGGTGCGCAGCGGTACCACCCGCACGCAGATGCGGTTCTTCATCATCTGGTCGACGAACGGGCGCATGTCCTCGGAATAGGGTCCCGTGTAGCGCTCCCACACGCTGATACCTACGCGCAGAATGGTTTCCGGGTCGTCGACGATCTCGGCCCTGCCGTCGATGGACACGCCGCGCAGCGTGTCGTAAGTGTGGCCGTCCTCGACCATCACGGTGACCGTCGGGTTGCGTCGCAGGTTGACGGCCTTCTGCGACTTGGCCTTCGTCTCGAACCAGATCTCACCGTCGAGCACGGCATACCACATCGCGACCAGGTGCGGCCGCCCGTCAGGAAGCACGGTCGCCATCGTCGCGGTGCGGCTGCGTTCGATGAATTCGGCGATCTCGTCGTCAGACATGACGATCTTCGCGCGTTCGTTCTTGCCCACGGCCCGATCTTGTCAGGTCGCGGCGGCGATGACCGTCACCGGGATGGGCTACAGCGCGGCGACAATGATGCGGACCCGACCTGCCGCGGCGGCCGCCGACTTCGCTGCGCACTGGCTAGCTCATCAGCATGATGTACTGCGCGGCCGTCATCTGTTGTGCCGCAAGCAGAGTCGGGGCACTGGTCTCGATGGTGTACTCGTCGGCGGTGGCCAGACAGTAGAAACTGCCCTCGTTCGTGCGCAGGCAGCGGCTGCCGGGCATGTCCGGCACCGGGTTTGCCGGCTTAGCCGTCGCCGACACCTCCTCGGCGAACTCCTCGACCACGCCTTCGGCGCCCGCGACGTCCTCGGCCTCGTAGACGGTCGTGCCCGCCATCGCGACCAGCTCGACGCCGGTGTTGGAGAAGAGCTTGGCCGACCGCACGGGATCGGACTGGAAGTGCAGCGCACCCCGCCGTTCGTAGGTCCCGCCCTTGGTGAACGTCGGGTCGCGGCCGTCGAGCGGGAGCGCGCGGGCCAACAGGCCGGTCGGATCGATCGAGATGTCGGCCAGCTCGCTCGGGTCGGTGGCTCGGAACTTGTCCATCTCCGGCGCCTGCAGGTCCAGGCTCTCGGTCACCAGCCGGGTGGCGGCGTCGATACCGGCGGTCGCCTGCGCCAGCTGCATCAGCACGTAGGACCCGTGCGCGGTGAACGACCGCACCGCACCGAATTTCCCGATGTTGCGATCGGTCCCGGTGTGACTGCTGGCGCGCGCTTCGGGGTGGCCGGGAATCTCCAGCTTCGGCGACGGTCCGTCGGCGCCCTGCGGCTGCGATACCGCGTCGCCCATGTCGTCGGCCGCGGCCTGGGCAGCGCGATCGTCGCCGAAGCGCAGCACGGCGTTGAGCAGTATCTGCTTGTTCTTCTCGGTCCGCGTCGTGGCGAAGCCGGTGATGAAGTCGTGCCGGGCCGCCGCTGCGGCGACGTTCATCGGGCCGATCATGGCCAGCGCTTCGGCGCGGGGCAGCACCATTGCGCCCAGGCCGAACCATTCCGTCAGCGCCTCGTCGACCTCCCACGGCCCGATGACGTGGTTGGCAAGTCGCTGGCCCTCGAGCACCCCGCCGAGCATCGGGTCGCCCGCGACGCCGAGCGGATCCCGCGGTGCCGTTGGGTACCGGCCCGGGTCCAACCGGTCGAAATCCAGCACGGGCCCACCCGCGGCCCGCACCGCGGACCCCTCGACGGTCGATGTGCACGCCGTGGCAAGCAGCGCGACGACAGATACGAGCGCAAAGATCGCGTTCCGCATGTCTCGCAAATTACCCGCGGGCAGCCGGCCGCAGATTCAGGCGTGCCGACGCCGGCCGCCGACGTCATACAAATGAGACGAGCCACCGAAATCCGGTGGCTCGTCTCATTGCTTGTGGGCGAAGGGGGACTTGAACCCCCACGTCCCGAAGGACACTGGCACCTGAAGCCAGCGCGTCTGCCATTCCGCCACTCGCCCCAACAACCGGGGGAGCCTATCACGCACAACACCCGGCTCCCCAACCGTACCGGCTGGCCCCCGGTACTTTTGGCCGATCGTGATCGAGGGCGCTGAACTGCGGTGATTCGATTCTCAGAGTTCTGTTGGTCCCGCTGTCCGGCGCTCGGCCGATACCATGCACATGAACAATGTGGCCAGGCGACACGCTGGCTCCCGTCGCGGTGAGCAGTGCCGACGGACGACGACCGAGTGAGGCGGGCGGTGACATGGGTCTAGTCGACCGCTTCGAGCGCAAGCTCGAGTCGACGGTCGGCGATGCCTTCGCCCGGGTGTTCGGCGGTTCGATCGTCCCGCAGGAGGTCGAGGCGATGCTTCGGCGGGAGGCAGACACCGGCGGACGCGAAGTGCTCGGCGGTCAGGTTTTGGCACCAAACGACTACGTCATTACCCTCAGTGTGCCTGACTATCAGAAGGTGAGCGCCGACCCAGACCTCACGTCAGCGACTTTTGCCAAGCACTTGGAGGGATACATCCGTGAGCAGGGGTGGCAAACGTATGGTGATGTGGTCGTCAGGTTCGAACAATCACCCACCCTGCACACCGGACAGTTTCGCGCGCGTGGAGCGGTCAATCCCGACACGACCACTGGCGAACCCGCACCACCACACCATGTACGTGCGTCCAGCGCAGAATCAGGAGTACCACCGATGAGCGACAACCCGACCTACCGCGGCGGCCAGGGGCCGGGGAGGCCCGCCGACGAGTACTACGACCGTCCGCAAGACCGTCCGCAGGACCGTTCGCAGGACGATCGCTACGGCCGCCCCGACGACCGTGGCCCCTATCCGCCGCCCGAGCAGGGCGCCTACCCGCCGCAGGGCGATCCGTACGCCCCGCGCCAGGGCGGCTACCCCGACCAGGGTGGCTATCCGGATCAGGGCGGCTACCCGGACCAAGGTGGCTACCCCGACCAGGGCGGCTACCCCGACCAGGGCTACCCGCCGCCGTCATACGAGCAGCGCCCGCCCGCCGGTTACGGCCCGCCGCCGCAGGGCGGCTACCCGGACCAGGGTTACCGCCAGGCCCCGGGTGGCTACGGTCCCCCGCAGGGCGGCCAGCCCGGATACGGCGGCGCACCCGGGCCCGACTACGACTACGGGCGTCCCCCGGCCCCCGGCCGCCACGAGGAGGGCGGCTACGGCCGTCCGGCCTATCCGGATCAGGGCGGCTACCCGGACCAGGGCGGCTATCCCGACCAGGGCGGTTACAGCGGACAGCCGTACGGGCGGCAGGACCAGGGCTACGGCGCTCCGCCGGACTACGGCCGCTACGGTGACGCCCCCGCAGGCGGCTACGCCGAACCCGGCTACTCCGAGCCCGCAGGCGGCGGCTACGACTACGGTCAGCCGGCCGGCTACGGCGGCGGCTACGGCCAGGCCGACTACGGCACGGGCGCCGCGACCGTCACGCTGCAGCTCGACGACGGCAGTGGTCGCACCTATCAGCTGCGCGAGGGCACCAACGTGATCGGCCGCGGCCAGGACGCACAGTTCCGGCTGCCCGACACCGGGGTGTCCCGGCGGCATCTGGAGATCCGTTGGGACGGTCAGGTCGCGTTGTTGTCCGACCTGAACTCCACCAACGGGACCACCGTCAACAACGCGCCCGTTCAGGAGTGGCAGCTCGCGGACGGCGACGTGATCCGGCTGGGCCACTCCGAGATCATCGTCCGCGTGCACTGAGCGCCCGCCCGGGGCGGAGAAGCTGTCGCTTCCCCCTCATGTCGGTAACCGTCCAAGTATCGTGACGGTGCCGAGGCTGGCTGCGGTGCCGAGGCGGCTGAACGGGATGGAGACGGAGAGGACGTCAGATGCAGGGGTTGGTACTGCAACTGACGCGCGTCGGATTCCTGCTGCTGCTATGGCTGTTCATCTGGTCGGTGCTGCGAATCCTGCGGACGGATCTCTACGCCCCCACCGGCGCCGTCATGGTGCGGCGCGGGCTGCCGCTGCGCGCCTCGCTGCTACCCAACCGAGCCCGCCGTAACGTGGCCCGTCATCTGGTGGTCATCGAGGGTGCGCTGGCCGGCACCCGCATCACGCTCGGCAGTCAGCCGGTGCTGATCGGGCGGGCCGACGACTCGACGTTGGTCCTGACCGACGACTACGCCTCGACGCGCCACGCGAGGCTGTCGCCTCGAGGTTCGGAATGGTACGTCGAGGACCTAGGATCGACCAACGGCACATACCTCGACAGGGCGAAGGTGACGACGGCGGTACGCGTTCCGATAGGCACGCCGGTTCGGATCGGCAAAACGGTAATCGAGCTGCGCCCGTGACCCTGGTGCTTCGATATGCCGCGCGCAGCGACCGCGGCCTGGTTCGGGCGAACAACGAGGATTCGGTGTACGCCGGCGCCCGCCTGCTCGCGCTGGCCGACGGTATGGGTGGGCACGCCGCGGGCGAGGTGGCCTCTCAGCTGGTGATCGCCGCCCTGGCCCACCTCGACGACGACGAACCCGGGGGCGACCTGCTGAGCAAGCTCGACGCCGCGGTGCGCGAGGGCAACTCAGCGATCGCCGCGCATGTGGAGGCCGACCCCGAGCTCGAGGGCATGGGCACCACGTTGACCGCAATCCTGTTCGCGGGCAACCGACTTGGCTTGGTGCACATCGGAGACTCGCGCGGCTACATGCTGCGCGACGGGGAGCTGACCCAGATCACCAAAGACGACACGTTCGTCCAGACGCTCGTCGACGAGGGCCGCATCACCGCCGAGGAGGCGCACAGTCATCCGCAGCGGTCGTTGATCATGCGCGCGCTGACCGGCCACGAGGTCGAGCCCACGCTCATCATGCGGGAGGCGCGCGCAGGCGACCGCTATCTGCTGTGCTCCGACGGCCTGTCCGACCCGGTCAGCCACGAGACCATCCTCGAGGCGTTGCAGATCTCCGATGTCGCCGAAAGTGCCGACCGGCTCATCGAATTGGCGCTGCGCGGCGGCGGTCCCGACAACGTCACCGTCGTGGTCGCCGACGTCATCGACAACAACGCCCACGACTACGGGCAGACCCAACCGATCATCGCCGGTGCGGTATCGGGCGATGACGACCAACCACCACCCAACACCGCGGCCGGTCGCGCGTCGGCGTTCAACCCGCGACGCAACGAAGCCAAGCGCGCGCTACCGGAACCGGAGGAACCGCCGCGACCGCCCAAGTCGCGGCGGCGAATGTTCATCGCCGCCGCCCTCGTGGTACTGGTCGTCCTTGCCGGACTGGCCGTCGGTCGCGAGATCATCCGCAGCAACTTCTACGTCACCGCCCATGACGACGTCGTCTCGATCATGCGAGGTGTGCCCGGATCGATCCTCGGCTACCCGCTGCAGGAGCCGTACCGAAAGGGCTGCCTGACCGAACGCAACGGGCTGACGCTGATCAGTCCCGGCCAGGAACCGCGCGACTGTCAGCCATTTCGGGTGAGCGACCTCAAACCGTCCGAACAGCGACAGGTCATCTCCGGTCTGCCGACCGGGTCGGAGGATCAGGCGATCACCCAAATCAACCAGCTGGCGCGCGATTCTCTGCTGCCGATCTGCACACCGCCGCCACCACCGGCGCCGCGCACCACTGCGCCGCACAGTCCGGGGCCGCCGAATTCACCTGGGCTGCCGAATAATCCACCCTTTCGTGGTGAGGAGGGCACTCCGGCACCCGAGACCCCCCGCACGGTGACACCGCCGCCTCCGACACCGAAACCGCCGCCTGCGCCGGAGTCTCCGCGGACCGAACCGGGCACCTGCCCCTTATACACATCT